>JBDTLC010000071.1:0-26641 GCA_039935015.1 Paralcaligenes sp.
AACGCCTTGATTCGTTTTTAGCCGAAGATCGCGCCCGACCATTCAACATCAAGAAGCCCCCACTGATGCGCATCGCGCTCATCCGACTCGCGCCCGCACGTCATCTTGTGATCTGGACGCGCCACCATCTGACCGTCGACGGTTGGTCCTTAGGTGTTGTCCTCAATGAAGTGTTCGTACTCTACAAGACGCTATGTGCCGGGCGACCGCACACGTTGGCGCCCGCCCCCGCGTTTCGCGCCTATGTGAACTGGGAGCGATCCAACGACCGGTCGGCAGCGTTAAACCATTGGCGCAACGTTCTGGCTACTGACATGCCCTATGAGCGCGACCCAGCCCAACATCGCCACATCGTGGCAAGCGAAACTGCCGCACCAAAAATCCAAGCCATTGTCCGCTACTTGCCACAATCCATATCTGACCGCCTCAACACGCTGGCCCGTTCTTGCCGCGTTACCGTCAATACTGTCATTCAGGCCGCCTGGTCCATCGTCGATAGCCGGTTGAACGGCAGCGATACCGCTCTTTTCGGTGCCGTGGAAACGGTACGCCCATCCCACCTCGCGCGGGAGGAAACCACCGACCTCGTTGGAATTCAAATTCAGATCCAGCCAGTTCTGGCTCATATTGACCACACTCCGCTGCGTATTTGGCTTGAAGATCTGCAGGCCAAAGCGGTCGCCGCGCGCAACGCCGGATCCATAGGCATGGACGAACTACGCGATTTGCTCGGCCTGTCTCGCGACAGCCTGCCATTCGATAGTTTGGTCGGCTTTCAGAACTACCCCCTGGACGAAACCGCCGCCTTCGCCGGCAGCGGACTGACGTTGGTGGAAAGCGGTGATATTACGTTGCCGGATATGCCGCTGAATCTGATGGTCGAACGCCAGGCTGACGGCCTGTGCCTGCAATTGATGTTTGATCAAAACCGCTATGGCGTACCCGACGCAACGCTACGCCTGGATATGCTGATGGCGACACTGACCGCCATGCCCGATTCACAGGATGTTCCTGTTGAGGCCATCGACGCACTACCCGAGTCGGTCATGGTGCCACTGTTTGACGATGCGACCAAAGACACACCACTGCTGGGCAGCGATCAGACCGTTGTCCAGGCTATTCTTGACCACGCGGCACGCCGCCCCTTGGGTGCAGCTATCACCATGGGTGAACAAAGCCTAAGCTACGCCAGCCTGATCGCCATTGCTTCGATTGTGGCCGCCAGGCTAGCCGCCTGCGGAATCGGCCACGGAACCCGTGTAGGGCTGCATCTGGAGCGAACCCCGCTGGCCATAGCCTCTATCGTGGGCATCATGCTGCGCGGCGCAGCATACGTACCCATCGACCTCGGCGCTCCCGATGAACGCAAGGCATTCATTATGGCTGAGGCAGGCCTTGCCGGCATATTGTCCGTCACATCCGACGATGTAGCAGGGATGACGGCCATCGCCGTAGGCGATTTGACACCGCAAACCATCGACGCCGCAGCCCCGATCAATACAGATGCATTCGCGCCGCCTGCCGGGTCGGACGAAGCCTACGTCATTTTCACTTCGGGATCCACCGGGCGCCCGAAAGGTGTCTCAGTCGGCCACGATAACCTCAGCTACCATGTGGCGGCACGCAACGCCGCCTACCCAGGAGAACCCAACCGCATCCTCTTGCTGACCTTCCCTCTTTACTTCGATGGCTCTGTTACCGGCATCTTTGGCACGCTATCGATAGGCGGAACACTTGTCTTGCCACGCCCCATTGAAGCGACCGATCCCGACCGTCTCGCGGCACTCATCCGCGATCAACATGTTACGCAAGCCATCATGATTCCGTCACAATGGAGCCTGCAATTGTCGGCGGGGGCACAAGCTGACCTGAACAGCCTGGAGGTGGTTGTGGTCGCAGGCGAAGCCTGCCCACGCGATCTGGTCGAGCGCCACTATGTACGGCTGCCCAGTACCCTGCTCGCCAACGAATATGGACCCACAGAAACCACTGTCTGGGCCACGCTGGAACGATGCGTAGCGGGAGAAACCGGGCCGGTAGCTATTGGTCACCCCATCCCTGGAACACGCGCTTATGTAGCGGACCGGAAAAACCGGCGTTGCCCACCTGGGTCCATCGGCGAACTTCTGATCGCAGGGCCGGGAATCGCGCGCGGCTATGTTGGCCGTGCCGACCTGACGGCCGAGCGCTTCATTGCCAATCCATTCGATCACAACCCGGGCTTGCACACCGCCTACCGCAGCGGAGACCGCGTTGTCCTGGGCTTTGACGGCAAGCTGCGCTTTCACGGCCGAGCCGATGATCAGGTCAAGATCAGTGGCTACCGCATCGAACTGGCCGAAATCAGCGCTTGCCTGCGAGAGCTTCCTGGCGTGGAAGAGGCGGTGACCGTCATCCACGGAGCCGGAGCGCTGGACCGCACTCTAATTGTTGCTCATGTGGCGGGCATCAACCCACCCAGCCAAGAAGCCATTTTGCATCACGCGCAGCGCCTTCTACCCGCATACATGGTGCCACATAGTGTCATGTTGCACGATCGCCTGCCGCGCACCAAGACAGGCAAGATAGATCGCGACAGCCTACCTGCACCGCTACCGCAGGAAGCGGCCCGCGTGGCCCCCGAAGGCGAGACCGAAGAAGCTATCGCGCAAGTATGGCAAGCTGTACTAGGGTGCCAATCAATTGGCCGCTTTGACGATTTCTTCGCTATAGGCGGCCGATCGCTTGATGCCATGCAGGTAGTCTCACGCCTGCGCCGCGACCTGAATCTTGCGGTCGATCTCATCGACCTGTTCGAATTTCCACGGCTCAACGATCTGGCCCGCCGGGCAACCAGCCGAAACTCCGACCAAGGCACGGCCATTCGCAAGCGTCAAAGAACCCGCATCGATCTGGCCACGACCTCACCCGAGCAAACGTCATGAATAGCGGCTACATTGCCGCCGCCTCGTTCGCACAACGACAGCTTCGCTATCTGGATCTGCTGCAACCGGGAGGCTCGGAATATGCGCTCCCGCTCGTTCTGGAAATAAGAGGCGACATTAACGAAACGGCGCTGCGAAAGGCCTTCAACGCGGTCATCGATCGACACGATGTGCTGCGGGCTTCGTTTCCGATGATCGACAACATCCCCGCCCTGGCCGTGCCCGATCAACGCGTCATCGACCTACCTGCAACCAGACTATCTGCCAAAACTCGTGCAGAATGGCGCGAGCAACTGGCGAGCGCCGTCACTGATATGGTGGCACGACCCTTCAATCTTGAAACAGGCCCGGTACTGGCGGCGGCGTTGTTCCGGCCGACTGATTCCCAAGCGGCCCGTTGCTCAGCAAGCCTGACCGTGATCTTTCATCACTCGGTGGCCGATGGTGCATCGTTGCCGATTTTTCTGGCTGACCTAGTCAAGGCCTACGACGCGGCCCTGATCGGGACCACGCCTAAATGGCAGGAGCTGGCGCTGCAATACCCAGACTACGCCGATTGGGAACAAGATCGCTTCGGCGCGCCCGATGCTCCAGCCATGACCGAAGCCTTGCGCTACTGGCGCGAATCGCTGCGCGACATCCCGTCCCTGCTGGACCTGCCGCTAGACCGACCACGCGGCGCCGCGCAGTCTCCATGTGTCGGAGCCACCGCACGGCTGAATCTGCCGGTCGCCGTCGGCAAAGCTCTGGGGAATTTGGCCCGCCTAAGCGGCTGTACGCCATTCATGGCTTTTCTAACCGTATTTTTCACTGTACTGCATCGCTGGAGCGGCTTAGACGACCTAGTCGTAACCGTACCCGTATCCAAGCGCACCCGCCCCGAACTGACCAGACTGGTCGGGCTGCTGGTCGACACCCTGCCGCTGCGCGTGTCCTGCAGCCCCGATACGCGCTTCGACGCCCTGCTCGAACAGGTGCATAAAGTATTCCGCGATGGTATCCGCCATCGCGATGTTCCGTTCCAGCGCATCGTTCAATCCATCAAAATCGAACGGCGCACCGACGCGGTTCCTCTCATGCAAATTCTGTTCGGCGGCCTGGAGCCCGCTGAAGAGCCTATCACGGCTGCCGATGGCACCTGCTTTGTGGCGACCGACGATCAGGCGGACCAGACCGCCAAGGCCGATATCTCCTTCGTTTACCGCGAAGCTGCCGAGCAGGTCCAACTATGGTGCCGCTACGATTCCGCACTATTCGAGCGCGCAACCATTGAGGCTCTACTTTCCACATTTGGCACCATCGCCGCAGCCGTTACGCGCGCGCCCAGCCAAGCAATTGGAGACCTCCCCCTGATGGACGAAGCCGCCGGACGCGACCTTATCGCCCGGTTCAATCGTACCCGTCGTCCGTATCCGGAGAACCAGTCTGTCGCTGATTTGTTCAATGAAGTGGCGCATCAAAACCCTCAACGTATCGCTATCGACGACAGCGGACAACTTACCCGCTATTGCGAACTGGCCGACCGATCGGCACGGCTGGCCGCCATCCTTGCACATGCGGGTCTGGGACCGGACGATCCGATCATGCTCGTCTTGCCACTGTCGGGCCGCTTCCTTGCGCTGATGCTGGCAATTTTGCAGATCGGCGCTATTTACGTTCCACTCGATCCGGCGCACCCGCACGCGCACCGCGTCCGGCTTTCGAAGTCGATTGGCGCACGCGCCATCATTCTGTCAACATCTGAAGATCAGGACGAATACGAAGAAATCCAGGTTCTAGACGCTGAAACGCTCGAGACACGCGCGTCAGAATTGTCGGCCGGATTCACGACGCCACAAGGATCGTCGGGTACAGCCTACATCATGTTTACGTCAGGATCCACCGGCGATCCTAAAGGAGTTGCCGTTCCACATCGGGCCATCGCGCGCCTGGTTTGCAACACCAACTTCGCGTCCTTCGGACACGACACCCGCGCAGCCGTCTATTCCAACCCGTCCTTTGACGCCTCCACGCTCGAAATTTGGGCCCCCCTTCTGAACGCAGGCACGGCTGTCGTGGTCGAACGCGAGACCATGCTTGATATGGCCAGGCTGCGGCACATACTGGACGAATACCACATCACGCTGTTGTGGGTCACTGCGGGATTGTTTCAAGAAATAGCCAGCATCGATCCATCAGCCTTCGCTGGCAACCGGTTGGTGCTCACAGGGGGCGACACCGTCAACCCGGAAGCGGCCCGCGCCGTCCTGGCTGCGGGAGCAGGGTCGGGATTGCGGCTGATGAACGGCTACGGCCCGACCGAGAACACCACCTTCAGTACCACCTTCGACATCGCCGGCCTAGACGCTGACAGCCTTTCCGTTCCAATAGGCTTACCGATTACCAACAGCACAATCTACGTGCTGGATCGACGCGGACAGCCGCTGCCGATCGGCGTAAACGGCGAAATCTATGTCGGAGGCGACGGGGTCGCCAATGGGTATGTGGGCGACCCGGAACGCACCGCAGCGGCATTTCTGCCCGACCCGTTCGACGGGCGCAGCGGCGCCCGCATGTACCGAACCGGTGATCACGGCCGTTGGCGTGAAGATGGCGCCATTCTGTTCGCGGGCCGTTCGGACGATCAGGTCAAAGTGCGCGGATTTCGCATCGAACTCAACGAAATCGCCGCCGCATTGGGGCGCCATCCAGCGCTACGCACCGTTCACGTCGCCGCGCCCAAAGATGCTAAGGGGGGCCGCCAAATCGTTGCATACGTGGTAGCAGGCAGTCAGCCCGCGCCAAGCGCGGCCGAGCTCCGTCAGTTTCTGGAGCCTTTGTTGCCCCCCCACATGCTGCCCAACGCCTACATCGCAGCAGAATCGCTGGCACTCAACCTTAACGGCAAAGTCGACCGCAAAGCGCTACCGGCGTTGCAAGACCATCATTACGACCGATCCGCTCAGAGCGTCGCGCCACGAACCGAAGAAGAATGCGCGCTGCATGTCATCTGGCAGGAACTTCTGGGAACCGACTCGGTTGGCATCACTGATAACTTCTTCCATGTCGGTGGCGATTCCATCCTGGCCATCCGTATGGCCGCGCGTGCCGCCGACGTAGGTCTACCGCTAACACCATCGGACATATTCCAGCTTCAGACGATCGAACGGCTGGCGGATGCCGCATCGCTTGCGCGTCCGCGCCAAAAGCGCGCTGCGGCGGATCGCGCCTTCTCAACAGAGCTCGTTCCCATAGTTCAATATACCCATCAGCCGTTCCTGTTGGCCAGCCTGATTCTTGATCGGCCTATCGGCGTCGTCGAGCTTGCACTGGTTATTCAGCATCTGGCCGAGCGGCACGAGGCCTTGCGCCTGCGATGGATCCGAGACGGCGAGGCACACCGGCTGGAAATCATGGCCTACGTGGCTCAACTACCCTTTCGCACCGTAGAAGAGCTCAAGCTGACCGACGCGCAATTGGACCACTGGATAGCGGCACACGCGGCGCGCATCGGTCGAGGGCTCGATACGCAATCCGGCGTCATGGTCGCCACGACACTCGTCGACCGCGGTCCCGCAGCCGGGCCTGTGGTCGTCCTGGCGTTGCACCGCGCCATAGCCGACGAGCGTGCTCTAACGCTGATCATGACTGAGATGGAAACGGCCGTCAAGGCAGGTCACGCGGCGCTCCCGGCCCTCGATACTGCCTATGGAGACTGGCTTGACTGGCTGGAAAGTTACGCAGATGAACAAGCGGCAGGCAGCGGGCTGACCACTTTGGAGAGCAGTTCAATGCGAACCTCCATGCCGCCTCTGCTGATTGATTCGCCCTCAGACGGAGCAAGCCCTGTCGCAGAATATTGGCTTGATCCGACAGTCGCAGCAGTCCTGATCGACAACGCGCCCGGACGGCTCACTACGACGCCGCTCGACATACTGGCCACAGCCCTGGCGGCCGCCCTCACGCCATCGAACCATGACACGGTGCTGATCGAGGCTATCGACGAGCAACGCAATCTGCCCGGCGATGCGCCCAGCGTCGACGGACTCTTGGGCAACCTGGACTGCGTCCTGACCATTCTCGCGCCGACTGGAGGTATGTCGGTTGCCGAGCGACTGCACGCAGTCAAAGTTGCCCGCCAGGCGGTATCGTCAACCGCGCCAGTCTACCGGGTGCTGGGCCAGACCTTCGATCTGCCTTGCGCTGCTCTTGGCATCGCATGGTCGAATCCGCATGCCGCCCGTACCGCCATGCGGCTCCATTCTTTGCCGACCTTCAGCGCTTCGGTAAAAGGCATGCTGGTGGCCAGCGCAACTGGCGGCCGACTGCGCCTGGTCTGGACCGGAGCGGAGCCAACTGGTGGCGCCGTAGCGCTACTGGATCGGGTGGCGCAAACCCTAGCCTCAATTGCCGATCTCGCCGCACCAAACGCACGCCCGCTCTACACGCCGGCCGACTTTCCGCTAGCAGGGCTGTCCACTTCGGAACTGGCCAGCATTGTTGGTGCTGCGACGGATATTGAAGCCATCTATCCGCTATCTCCGATGCAAGAAACAATGCTGGTCCACACGCTGGCCGCCGTGCGCTCAGAGATCAACTTCGAACAAAGCTGCATGCGCATCCACGGTCGACTCGACCACGAAGCGTTTCGTCATGCATGGGCAATCGTATTCGATCGACACGATGTGCTGCGCACCGCTTTTCATTGGCGCGGACTGGCCCGTCCACTTCAGGTCGTCCACCAAACCGTGCCGTTGCCACTCACTACCCAGACATGGCCTGCGTTCGATTCAACCAAGCTGGACGAGTTTCTCGCCCACGATCGGGAACGAGGGTTCGATCTCGAGCAGGCGCCGCTGGTGCGGCTGAGCATCATTCAGGTGGCCGCCGACGATGCTTATGTGGTCTCAAGTTTCCATCATCTGCTGGTCGATGGCTGGTGCCTGGGGCGATTGGAGCGCGAGGTCAGGGCCGCTTATGAAACCTATCGAAGCCGCCGCCCACCGCTATTCGACACGCCGGTTCCCTATCAATCGTATATTGCGTGGCTGGCACAGGCCGACAACACTGACAGCCAACGGTTTTTCGCCAATCTCCTGAGCAAGCTGCCAGACCGGCGCCGACTGTTTCCTGCCGCGAAGAATCCGGCCAGTGCATTCACCACGGCACGGCGAACGCTGGATCGCATGGCCAGCCGAGCGCTAGTGGCTTTTGCACGTCGGCGCGGGCTGACGCTGGCTACGACCTTGCATTTCGCGTGGGCGGTCTGGCTGGGAGCCCGCTTAGGCTCCGAGGACGTCGTGTTCGGAACCACAGTGTCGGGTCGCCCTTCCAGCGTACCGGGCGTCGAAAGAATTGTCGGCCTGTTCATCAACAATCTTCCGATCCGGCTGCGCCTGAGTCACGACGCGCGTCCCGCCGAGCGCCTTGAGGTCCTACAATCACTCCTGGGCCAATTGCAAGTCCACGCTCATCTTTCGCCCATGGCCGTGGCCGAAGCGGCTGGCAGCCAGCCGGGACCTTTGTTCGACACACTGGTGGTAGTCGAAAACCTCGCCTCTGGAACCAGCGCATGGAAGGGCGCCGAAGGCTTGATCGTCGAAACGGTGCGCTCACGCATGAAAACGGCTTACGACCTGACGTTCATCGCCATACCGGGTGATTCAATCTCCTTGTCTCTGGTACAGCCAGACGACGGGCGGATGCTCGAAGACGCAGGCAAGGTGCTGGACGACCTAGCCGCTATCCTGACCGCGTTGCCAACGGCTGCAGACAACCGCCTCGACGACCTGCCCCGCCCCGGCGCACGCCCGTCCCCTACCCCCATTGGTTCACTTTCGTCAACACAACCCGTTCGTTTTGCTACCCGGCCGCGCAGTACCCTGGAAGCCCAGATCGCCGACGTGGTGTCCGACCTTTCCGCGCCGCCACTAGGAGACGAGCCAACGACGACACTAGATCTGGACACTGATTTCTGGTTCATGGGCGTCAATTCGCTAAAACTGATCCAGCTTGCCGCACGCCTTGCGCAACGTCTGGATCGCGCAGTGCCCATTTCACTCCTTCTGGAACACCATTCAGTGTCGGCGCTTGCACGCGCCATCGAATCGGGTCAGACCTGGACACCGGTCGTGCCCATGAACAACGCAGGCGCGGCGCACGAGCAGACGAGCGATCCATTCGTATGCGTACACCCCGTTGCTGGCGATGTCAGCGTCTTTCTGGATCTAGCCCGTGCCATGCCAGCGTCAATTCCGTTCTGGGCCATCCAGGCCGCTGGTCTGGAAGAAGGGCAAGTACCGCTCGATAGCGTCGAAGCCCTGGCGCACGCCAATCTGGAAGCGCTGGCAGCACGTGGCTGCCCACAGCCGCGATCGATCGGGGGCTATTCATTTGGCGGCATCATTGCCTTTGAAATGGCGCGGCAGCTGGCACAACAAGGAACGCCCCCCCAACATGTTGTCATTATCGACACGCCTGCGCCGCTCGCGCGAACATCCATTCTTGAAGCAGACCCGAATCGCGCTCACGCTCAATGGCTTGCCCGCATGGCGGATGTGCGCGCCCGCTTCCAAGGCTTGGAACCTGTGCTGACACAAGACGAACTGCTAGCTTTGCCGATAGCCGAAAGGTTCGTCCTGGCGATCAAACGGCTACATGCCGCGCGGCTTCTGCCGCTAACTGCTACTTCTGAGTGGTTAGAACGGGCGCACCGCACCAGTCTTGTGCAATACGGGGCGTACCTGGCCTACTCACCCGATCCCTCACCCGGACAGCGCTTGCCGCTGGCAATTATTCGGGCGACGGCCCCCCGCGCGTCCGACTTGACCGATCTTGAAAATCGCCAGCTTGCAACTCCCGATATGGGCTGGAAAATATTCACCGATACGCCTATACCCGTAATCCATGTCACCGGCGACCACGTGACGATACTGGGACCTGATACCGCGCCGAGCGTGTCCACCGCCATCGCAAACCTCTTGCAATTCAATCACAGCTCCCGAAACGCCGTAATCGTTGCCTAGACCGGTACGCGTGCTGCCAATGCCGCCGCATAACCCGGTGGTGCCGGCAGCACAACGAGCCTACAGGCACCAAAGAGATCCATCGTGATGACACGTACGTTGGCCTGCGAACCCGGCATCAGGCCAATCTCAAGCTTGGAAAACTCCAGACGCAACCCCTGGCCCACGGCCTTGGCTACCGCCTCTTTGCCGGTCCACACGGCAAAGAATGCGGACATTCGGTCTTCTTCAGACAATACTTGCCACCATGTCATTTCATTCTGCGACAGCACCATTCGCGCCAACGACTCCAACTCGGCCGACGCGCGAAATTTTTCTATATCCACGCCTACCTCGTAGCCATTGGCGATCGTCAGCAGTGCATGGCTGCCAGAATGCGCGACGTTAAAGTGCCAGCCCATCACGCAAGCGACCGCCGGTTTACCGAACGGGCCATAATCGAAATCAATATCGACTGCCGGCTTGCCCAAGTACTCTTGCAGCAACAACCTGAGCACGCCGCGTACGTGCACGAACTGGTTCCGCACCCAATGAGCCCGAAAGGCATTGGCTCGATCACGTTCGTTCCTCGCAAGCAACGTCCATAAGGCCGCCAGCAGGTCCTCATCGGCGGTCAGCGGCAGTAACCAAGTACGGCTCGATCCGGCTGCAATACTCTCAGGCGTCGTGTCCAGACGGGCGACACCTGCAGCCACATGTGCGCCGACCCGGTACAACTGGGCCAGACTACGATCGGACGACAGACTAGCGCTCATAAATTACACAATATCACGTGCTGAGACCGCAGGACACCCGATGCGACGACGCCTTGTCCGAGGATCGAGCCGTCAATCAACCCCCAAGCCCATTATTTCGTCCTTTAAGGCTCTACAATTTAATCATTTGAGTTGAAATCATTTTCAGTTACAATGTTCCACTCGATATGATAATTACAGAAATGAAATAGGAGGCTCGTCTGCTGCTTCATTTAAGAGAAAGGATATACACCATGAATAAAACCTATCGGCTCACCACCACAATCGCTGCCGTAGCGGTGGCACTAATGTTCGGCGCAGCGAGCACGGCCAATTCGGCAGATTTGAATCAAATCAGGAAGAGCGGCCATATACGTATTGCCGTCGCCAACGAAATCCCATACGGATATATAGATTTGAATGGTCATGCCAAAGGCGCTGGCCCCGATGTCGCCACTCACGTGATGAAACAGCTGGGTATCAAGAAAATCGACTGGATAAGCACCAATTTTGGTTCGCTCATACCCGGTCTGAAGGCTGGACGGTACGATATGGTGGCAGCGGAAATGGCTATTCTGCCTCAGCGCTGCCAAGAAGTATTGTTTTCAGAACCCAATAGCTCATATGGCGAAGGCCTGCTGGTAGCCAAGGGCAACCCCAAGCAATTGCATTCTTATAAGGACTTTGTCAAGAAAGAGGCCAAGGTCGCCATCATGGCGGGGGCCGATCAGCTCGAAATGATGCAGGCACTTGGCGTTCCAGATAGTCATATTGTCACGATTTCGAACAATGCCGACGCTATTTCCACTGTTTCCACCGGCCGCGCGGACGCGTATGCCGCAACCGGGCTGACAGTCAGCCAACTTGCGAGCAAAAGCTCGAAAGTGAGAATAGCCAAAAACTTTACTGACCCGATCATCAATGGCGCGCCCGCCCGCAGTTGGGGAGGATTTACCTTTGCCCAGCAATCGAAGGGCTTGCGTGCTGCGTTCAACACTGAGCTGGCGAAATTCAAAAAAACCCCACAATGGAAGAAAATTATGACCCGCTACGGATTCACAGGCATCGACGCCAAAGACTCATTTAGCAAAACCACAGCCCAGCTCTGCGCCAAGTAAGATGGCTACGGGGCGGTGCAAACAATGAACTGGATAAGCTATAGCACGCCACTGCTGCAAGGCGCCTGGGTAACGGTGCAACTAACCGTAATTTCGACCTTTTTTGGTGCCATTTTTGCCTTTGCACTGGGGGTGGGAAAGCTTGCACACAACACTCCCTGTCGAGTGCTGTCGATTACGGTGATTGAAGTTTTTCGCGGCACCTCATTGCTCGTACAATTGTTTTGGCTGTATTTTGCGCTGCCCATTTTTGGCCAGTCGATAGGAGTTGACTTGCGCTTGCCACCTGTGGTTGCAGGCGCACTGGCTCTGAGCCTGAATATCGGCGCCTATGGAGCAGAAGTGGTGCGCGGCGCCATCCAGGCTGTCCCGCGCAACCAATATGAAGCCGCAAAGGCTCTGGACTTCACCCCGCGACAAACCTTGTGGCGCATTGCCCTGCCTCAGGCTATCCCCGAAATGATGCCAAGTTTCGGCAATCTGGCGGTTCAAAACCTCAAGGACACGGCGCTGGTTTCACTGATCAGCCTGGGTGACCTAGCCTTCCGCGCCGAGCAAATCCGCAACTTCACGCAAGACAGCACGACGATCTACTCCCTGCTGCTATTCATGTACTTTGGCATGGCACTGGTCTTGACGGCCTTCATGAAACTGCTTGAACGCTCGGTCGGGCGCTGGCGCACTACGAAGGTCTAAACATGCTATTCGGAATCCATTGGGACACCAGCAACGACTGGGCGTTCGCCACTTCCATTCTCCCCATCTTACTTCGGGGGTTGCTGATCACCATCGAGGCCACCGTACTCGGCTTCGCCGTTGCCGCCGTTGTGGGCCTGATTCTCGCCGCCTTGAAGGCATCCCGATTCCGTAGCATATCGTGGCCAGCCCGGATAATCTGCGAATTCATCCGCGACACTCCTCTGCTGGTTCAGCTGTTTTTTCTGTATTATGTGCTGCCCGACTATGGCATCGTGCTGCCTGCTTTCCTGACAGGAGCACTGGCGCTTGGCGTGCAATACAGTGCCTATACCTCCGAAGTGTACCGGGCCGGAATCGAGGCCATAGCGCGCGGCCAGATCGAGGCCGCGCGCGTGCTCGATCTTTCAGCGTTACGCACTTTCAGCTTCATCATTATTCCGCAAGCCTTACCACGCATCGTTCCGGCACTCGGGAATTATCTCGTGTCAATCATGAAAGATGTGCCTGTGCTCTCAGTGGTATCCGTCCTCGAGATGCTCAATGTCGCCAAAATCATCGGCGATCGAACATTTAATTACTTGATTCCTCTTTCCATGGTGGGTGCGCTTTATCTCGTGCTGACTATCGTGGCGTCCGCCGGCGTACGCTACATCGACAACCGTCTGCCAAAACAAGGATTACCCCTTCGATGAACAACCCTATCATCCAGCTCGAACAAGTCAGCAAGCGTTTCGGTGATGTCACCGTTCTGAACTGCCTCGATTTCAAAGTTGAAAAAGGAGAGAAAGTCACCATTATCGGGCCTTCCGGGTCAGGAAAATCGACAGTGCTGCGCATTCTTATGACCCTGGAAAATATCGATGAAGGGGTCATTCACGTTGCGGGCAAACCACTATGGCATCAATACAGGAATAACAAGCTAGTGCCAGCCGACGAACCCCACCTACGCGAAATGCGCAAGGAAATGGGCATGGTGTTTCAGCAATTCAATTTATTCCCACACATGACCGTGCGCCGCAATATTACCGAAGCGCCGGTACAGGTATTGGGCTTGTCCAAAGACAAGGCGCGAAAGCGCGCCGATGAATACCTGGATTTAGTGGGGCTGGCCGACCAGGCCGATAAATTTCCCAGCCAGCTCTCGGGCGGCCAGCAACAACGCGTTGCGATTGCCCGCGCCCTGGCCATGCGCCCGAACATCATGCTGTTCGATGAACCTACGTCGGCTCTGGATCCGGAGCTTGTGGGTGAGGTGCTCACTGTTATTCAGCGTCTATCCGAGGAACACGACCTGACCATGTTGCTGGTGACGCACGAAATGCAATTTGCCAAGCAGATTTCAGACCGAGTCTGTTTTTTCGACCAGGGAACGATTGTCGAAGAGGGGACTCCGAAACAGTTGTTTACCGAGCCCAGAGAAGAGCGCACACGTGAATTTCTGAAAGGTTTCATCAACCCAGATTGACGCCATCAGGCACTGCTCGGGGTACGTCCCAGCCCAGTGCCGCCCGTCTTTAGGCGGGTGCACCCAAAGGTTCGATCACAGCATCACGTTGCCGACTGGCAATATGCTCAGGACGTGCCTTCAAGCCATATTTGGGCGGGCTCAAGCGATTTTTCACACTGTTATAAACCATGAAAACATTTGCCCTGGGCCACGGCGAAATATTGCCATTAGATCCATGCATGGTGTTGCAATCAAAAAAAACCACTGAGCCTGCCTTGGCGGTAATCGCCCGAATTCCGCCCAGCTCGACCAGCAATTGCAAACTGATGGGATCGGGCACCCCATATTCCTGTTTTTTGAGAGATTGGCGGTAATGATCATCAGGCGTACGCCCCTGACAGGAGACGAAATGGCGGTGGGAGCCCGGAACGACCATTAGCGGCCCATTACATTCGTTGTTATCGGTCAATAACACCGAACAACTCAACGCTCGCATGCCCGGCATCCCATCCTCGACATGCCAGGTTTCGAAATCGGAGTGCCAATAGAATTCCTTGCCTTTAAAGCCGGGCTTCATATTGGCCCTGGACTGATGTATGTAAACCTCAGAACCCAAAATCTGCCGCGCCACATGAACCAGACGCGGATCGCGCGCCAAGAGCTGCATCATACGGCTAAGTTCATGAACCTTGAAGACCGAGCGCACGGCATCGCTGCCCGGTTCGGCAATCGCCATTTCGCTGCCAACAATAGACGGATCGCGGCTCATGTGTTCCACCTCGATCAGTAAAGACTTTGCCTCCTGCAAACTGAAAAGATCTTCCAACAGCAAAAACCCATTGTCGTCGTAGGTACGGATCTGCTCGGCCGACAAAGCATTGGCGTAATGGCCGTCGCCATGTACGACCGGGTCGCGTCGCGCAATAATGGCCGAGTCGGAATCAGTACGTGAATCGTAAATATCACTCATCATAGTCACCGTTTTATGATCCTGCCGTTCAGGCTGCATTTGGCACAAAGGGGTATACCCCTTTGTCGTCGTGCACTTCCTGACCCGTCAGGGGCGGATTAAAAACGCAAATCACCCTAAGCGGGGTCTGGCCGCCGCGCAGCCAGTGTTCATCGTTTTCATCCAGGGCATAGACCACTCCGGGCCCCAAGGCATATTTCTTCCCATCGGCGATGGTTTCGACCTCGCCGTCGCCCTCGATACACCAGACCGCTTCCAAGTGGTGTTGATAGTGAATATGCGTTTCCGTTCCAGGGAAAATAATAGTTTCATGGAAGGAAAAGCCCATACCATCCTTTTGAAGCAAAACGCGTCGACTTAACCAGTTACTGGTCTTTATCTCGTATTCAGTTCCAATCACATCCTTGACGTTTTTAACGATCATCGGCGTTGCCCTCCAAACTTCAGCACCTTGGCTTTGGTTTGTCCAGCCAGAATCTCCGCCGTGCTCCGTTCGATGACCTCAAGCCCGCGCTCAAGCTGTTCATCTTCAATCGTGAGAGCCGGCAATACCTTCAGCACCTCGTCATTAGCACCCGATGTTTCGATAACGACACCGTGCTCAAAGGCCCGTTTGGCAATCTGGCCAGCCAAGTCGCTATCGGCCGGAGTCACCAAACCCTGTATCAAGCCACGCCCCCGAACGCTCAATCCAGCAGCAGAATAGCTGTAGGCCAGATTTTCCAGCCAATCACGCACCAGCCCTTCCTTGCGCTGCGTATCGGACGCAAACGTGTCCGTGACCCAATAGCTGTCAAGTGCCTGGGCGGCCGTCACAAACGCCAGATTGTTGCCGCGAAACGTCCCGCTATGCTCGCCCGGTTTCCATATATCGTGTTCAGGTTTGATCAACACCAGAGACATGGGCAAACCGAATCCCGACAGAGATTTCGACAGTGTGATGATGTCTGGACGAATGCCAGACGGTTCAAAACTGAAGAAGCTGCCTGTACGCCCGCAACCCACCTGAATATCATCGACAATCAGCAACATATCGTACCGGCGACAGAGCGTTTCCAGTTGCTTGAGCCAACGCCAGGTGGCAACGTTTACCCCGCCCTCTCCCTGCACCGTTTCCACAATCACTGCGGCCGGATGATCCATGCCGCTGCTCGAATCGTCGAGCAGGCGCTCCAGATACGCAGCTGTATCAACATCGGGACCCATATACCCATCGTAGGGAACGAACGTAGTATTGGCGAGCGCCACGCCTGCCGCGTTGCGAAACTTTGAATTTGCAGTGACCGCCAGCGAGCCGCCGCTGACGCCATGAAATCCGTGGGTGAACGAGATGATGTTCTGCCGACCCTTCACTTGGCGAGCAAGCTTCAAAGCCGCCTCTACCGCATTGGTTCCGGTCGGGCCGGTAAATTGAAGCGTGTATTGCCAACCGCGCGGCCTAAGAAGCACTCGTTCAAAGGTTTCCAAAAAATATTTCTTCGCGCTGGTCGCCATATCGAGGCCATGCACAACGCCATTGGAATCGAGGTAATCGAGCAGTTTCTTTTTAAGAACTGGATTATTGTGCCCATAATTCAGAGCTCCGGCACCACTGAAAAAATCGATGTATTGCTTGCCTGCTTCGTCAAACAGCAGAGATCCCTTCGCCTGATTAAAAATGACTGGAAAAGACCGGACGTAGCCGCGCACCTCAGACTCCATCCGGTCAAATATTCTTAAATCCATTATTTTCTTCCTTTGAGTAACGAGACGTGCAAGGCGGCATACACAACCCTGGTGTCTCTAGGTAAAAAACCCGACGGATCGAGCCTAAGACTGCGAAGGCTCGAACGGGCCAATGCGCAGAAGCCTCTCGTCAGCATGCTCGTCCACACCGAAGAGCTCGCGTCCAAACATTGGACTGTCGAGAGTTGCCGCGCCTAATTGTCGGGCAAGCCTCGCAAACAAACTGCGAGATGCGGCATTGTCGGGGCCCACCGTCGTTTCGATATAGCGGATGCCCCTCAACCCCGGACGTTGCAGCAAATTCAACAACATAAGTCTGCCAAGGTGCCTGCCCCGTGCACGGGAGTGCACGGCGACCTGCCAGACAAATAGCACGTCAGGCCTGGCGGGCGGCACATAAGCCGAGACAAACCCGTTCACGGCCTCATCACTTTCGGCAAGCACACAGGTGTCGGAAAAGTGCTCACTCAAGAGCAAATAGGCATAAACAGAATTCAAGTCTAGAGGCGGACACTCGGAAACCAGGCGGTGGACAGCAAGCCCATCAACCTTGCTGATCGCGCGCATCCGCATCAGCCCCCCTCCCACAAGCCTGCCGGTTTGACAAGGCGATTAGGAACGAGCGCCGTGCTTGCACTGCGCTTCACACCACTAACCCCGACTCTGGAGGCGTACCACCCACACCGACATCAAGAATAGGCGAGCCTGGCTCCTCGGGTGGTTCGGGCGGAAGCACACCCTGCGGCTCCATCAAACCGACAATGCGCTCCAGCGACATTGTGATGGTGAGCTGTTCCAGTTCTGGCAAGGCGTTGAGCGCATCGGCCAACTTCTGTTGCAGAGGCGAAGGCGTGTCCCTGGCCAACACGACACCTGTCTCGGTGGCAGAAACGAAAACGATACGGCGATCTTCGCGGCTGCGCTCGCGGCAGATTAATTTTTTATCTTCGAGGCGGTCGAGAATCCCCACGACAGTGCTGGGGCTGACGTGAATTTCGCGGCTAATCGCCGTGGCGGTGAGAGGCCCATTGTCGATGATCGCCCGCAAACAGACCAGTTGCGGCGCCGTAATATGACTACAAGCTGCCAAGTGCCGCGAATGCAAAGCGATCGATCGTGTAATGCGGCGCAAGGCGCGCAGAATGCGCAGATCGTACGCTTGATTGACTGATGAAGGTTGATTCATAGTGCGGATTAATAAAATGTTCAGTTAAACTAATTTCTAGTCAAATGATATGATTACTAATAAATATTGTCAAGCGATCACCAAAGATCTGTTAGCCCAAAGTAATCATGCGCGCCTTGAGGCGACTACCGTCATGTCAGTTTGGTTTATCTGGAGTTTGTTTGTTTAATTTGGCACCCACTCTTTCTATTTCAGCTTCTCGAGAGGAGAGGCTGAGTACAGTCCAGCCCGGGCCAGGTATCAGCTCGTTATCTGGAGTACAGGGTTCGGCATAGCCCTTCGGATTGATGGCAAACAGCGGGATGGCCAGACCTTTGTGGCTATTGGTGTACTGCGCGTAGTTGAAAGCCTCGCTCAGGGTCGTGCCATGTATGGCACCACCCTGAGCAAGTATGGCCGACAGCTTCCAATACCCAAGGTCGGGCGTGAATAGCTTGCGCCCCGTACGCATGGCGGCAGCGCGATGCTCGTTGGTTCCCTCATCATCGTGGGCGGCAGGTAGTGAATACACCTTACTTCGGCCAAGTTCGTCTCGATACCGCGTTGTAACCAGTTCATTGAAATGATCGCCAACACCCAGCGCCAGCACGCGTCCCAGCCCAGCCATGTCGAGATTGCGCCTGGCGTGCTCTGATACCGGGCTGCCATAATAGGTGGGCAGGCCCTCCATGCGCGCTTTCACGACGCTATCCCAATCCGTGTCGCACAGTCGCACCGGGATATTGGCTTTATGCAGAACGCTGCCAATAGCACGCGCCAAGGGGTTGGCGCCCACGATTAGAAACCCTACAGGTTCTGGCTCAGCGACTTTCAGGGCGACGGCCAGCGGCCTCGCGGTGAGGCTCTGCAGGACGACGGTTCCCACAATCACCAAGAAAGTCAGAGGGAGCAGTTGATCAACATGGGCCAGCCCCGAATCTTCCAGGCGCAGCGAAAACAGGGCTGACACGGCGGCCGCCACGATGCCCCGTGGAGCAATCCAGGCCAGCAGGCCTCGCTCTCGCCAGCTCAGATTTGACCCCCAGGCAGAGAAAATCACCTTTAGTGGTCTGGCCACGAACAACATCACGGCCAAGACGGCAAACCCTTTCCACCCCAATGCCAACAGGCTGGCCGAGTCTACGCGGGCGGCCAAGATGATGAAGAGCACCGAGACGAGCATGAGACTGAGCGTTTCCTTGAACTCAAGGATCTCTGCGGTTTGCACATCTTTATGATTGGCCATCCAGATGCCCATAATGGTAACGGTCAGCAGACCGGACTCGTGCTGCAACTCGTTAGAAACGGCAAATACAGCCAACATGAACGCCAGTACCGTCACGTTTATGAGGAAATCAGCCAGCCAGTTGCGCCGCAAAATTTCACTGATGATAAAGCCTGCTGCAATCCCCATGGCCAAGCCAGTCAGTATGGTCTGGCCGAAGATCAGAAGTGCATGCGGCAGGCCCGTACTGTATTTCAACGAAGAAATAAGCTCATAGGCCAGCACGGCAAGCAACGCCCCGACCGGGTCGATGATGATACCTTCCCATCGCAAGGTATTGGCCACTGCGGCAACAGGGCGCACCGTACGCAGCAAGGGTGCAATAACGGTGGGGCCTGTGACGACGGTGATTGCGCCGAATAAAAACGCAAGCTCCCAGGGGAAGTCCATGAGCCAGTGCGCGGCGACGGTCGTTACAAGCCAGGTGATGAGCATGCCCGTGCTGACGAGTCGACGCACCACTTTCTCCAGGCCACGTATTTCGTGCAACTGCAGGGTAAGGCTGCCCTCAAAGAGGACCACGGCTACCGACATAGAAATGAAAGGGAAAAGCAGATCGCCAAACACGGCGTCGGGATTAAGCCAACCCATCATGGGTCCTGCGGCCAAGCCGGTCAGAAGAAGAAACAATATGGCGGGCAGGCGCAAGCGCCAAGCCACCCACTGACACATCATGGCGGCGACGCCGATTGTTGCAAGCACCAACACATTATGTTCACCCATATTTCTTCGCCCTCAACACGCTATATGATTAATTACGATCGGTCGTTCATGCATACTCGGCACTCCCTGTGAACTGTACCGCATGATGTCACAATCTGACGGACTTCTGTGCCCAGCAAGCACGGTACGGGCTGGGTTCGTCGATATTGAAACCGGGGTTTTAACGATTGGTTAAATCTCATACATTACGTAGCGCTACGCCCACACGGTTGACCTATACTCAAGACCGACGTTTGGCAACCGCGACACGTCTCTTTCAACAAGGTTTTTCCATAAGATGAAAAACGTACTTTTAGCTGCTGCCCTATTGGCAGTAGCGCTTCCTGCTGGCGCACAGGTCGGCGTGTCGATCAATGTTGGCGAACCAGGGTTTTACGGTCAGATCAATATCGGACAGGCCCCGCCGCCCCAGCTCATTTACACCCAGCCGATGCTGATCACGCCGGCACCGGGATATGTTGGCGGGCCGCCCATTTATCTACGCGTGCCACCCGGGCAAGCCAAGCACTGGCGAAACTACTGCGACCGGTACAACGCCTGTGGCCGTCAGGTCTATTTCGTGCGCGACGACTGGTATCTCAATCGATATGCGCCGTACTACCACGAGCGGCACGGCCACGACCACGAGTATCGCGACCGTGACGACCATAGAAAGCATGACGACCATGGGCGACACAATGATCACCATGACCACGATCATGGCCACTAATCCACCGAACGAACGCCATCATTAACGGGGAGGCTTGTGCGAATGCTGATGATGGATATCCGGATAATGGATGTGTGTATGAGTCAATGTCTCATGACGATGAGGATGTAAATGCGGCTCCTTACTGTCCCAGGCGAATGGATGCTCATGCTGATGATGCGCATCGTGCCTGTGCATATGGCTATGCTCTAACGGCTCATGAGTATGTTCATGCTCGTGGCGCTCTTGGACATGCAGCCAAACACCAATGGCCATTAGGATCGCAGCCGCCCAAAACAACAGACTAGGCATATCTGGCCACACAATCAGGGAGATGACCACACCAAACAACGGAGCCACCGAAAAATAGGCGCCTGTTCGTGCGGTGCCAAGCGTTCGCAGCGCGACGACAAACAGCGTCAAACTCAGACCGTAGCCGATGAACCCTATCGCCAAGCTGGAGCCCAAGGTCGTCAGCGAAGGCCATGACGCGCCGCTCGCAAATGCCAAGGCTGTGTTGCTGGCTCCGGCCAACAGGCCCTTTATGCAGGAGACCAGCATGGCGTCATTGGTCGAAACCTTGCGGGTCAGGTTGTTGTCTATAGCCCAGCACAGACAGGCTCCGATAATAAGCAACGCCTCCGACGAAAGGGTTTTCCCGCCTGGCTCCCATGACAGCAACACGCCACCACCGACGATGGCGGCCATACCCAGCACTATTCGAGAATCTGCATTTTCTTTGAATATTATCCAGGCTATAACAGCCGTCAGTACGCCCTCGACATTGAGCAGCAATGAAGCTGATGCGGCGCTAGTCTGTACAAGGCCAAGCATCAGCAGGACTGGGCCAAATACACCGCCAAACAAGATGGCGCCCAGCAGCCATGGCAGGTCTACGCGCGGTATGCGCAAAATGTTTGAAGCGCAAGTCCTGTTGCTGCGTACCAAACGGCGCAACCCTAGCAAGATGGCCAAACCAATGCCACTGCCCAGATAAAGCAAGCCTGCTAACAGCACCGGGGAAACATCGCCGGTCAGCATCTTTGCCAACGGGGTACTCGCACCAAATAGAAAAGCCGCGGCAAGGGCAGGCGTAGCGGAACGAATTGACATAGTATGAGTAGATTAGCCGATACAGTCCATGCATGCTCGCCAATACCATCAACTGAAGACACTCGATACGCAAGCTACTCATCTGACAGGTGTGCCGGCGGTACAGCCATCTATGGGACCACCAAGCCAATAAGTCGTTCGAACAAGATCCCCAGCTATTAATCTTGCGTGAGGCCTATGAAGATGTGGCCCAGATCGCTGAGAAACTTGAAGCGATATTCGACCGTCATGGCATGGTATTGAAACAGCCCACATCAACACTACATCGAGGACTATAAAGCAGAATTAGCGAGCAACCTGAAGCTGTGCTGAACATTAGCCGGCCGATCCGGATCCTACTACTTTTCCTTGCCCATTAATAACATATTTGTTATCATAACGTCATGATCCACTCCATCCACTATTACAGTGAATCAGTGCAGACTCAGATCCTTTCTCTACCCAAGACCCTGCAGGCACGCTATGCAGCATTATCGCTACGGATGGTAAACAACGGGCCGAACCTGGGCGAGCCACATACCAAAGCTTTTGGTGAAGGCCTATTCGAGCTACGGTTAAAGGGAGCAGAAGGTATCGCCCGAGTGTTTTACTGCACCTTGATTGGCCGCCGTATCGTGATGCTTCACAGCTTCGTGAAGAAAACCGACAAGACACCCCCGGCAGAACGCAGAATTGCCGAAGCCCGACTAAAGGAGATCAAACATGCTCACGCACGATGAATTGATCAAAAAAATGATGAAAGATCCGGCCGTACGTGCCGAGTACGAACGCATTGAGCGCGAGGAAATGCCAATGCTGGACACCATCCTCAAGGCCCGCGCTGAAGCCGGGCTTACACAGGCCCAGGTAGCCGAACGCATGGGTACAAAAGCTCCGGCCGTGGCACGACTGGAAAATGCGCTAGTAACTGGCAAACATTCCCCGTCGATTGCTACGCTTCAGAAGTATGCAGCCGCCCTGGGCAAGAAGCTGGAAGTACGATTCAGCTGATAAGACCGTGACTGGCAAACGTACTGTTTCGTAGTGAGTATCGGTAGCTCCGAATTAGATGTAACGCGAACGCAGTCATTTCCAATCTGGAGATGAGTCTGAACTTGGTGGCTGTGAGGCTGTACACGTTGCGCACAGGCTTTTGGGCCTAGCCTTTAAGCAGCGGCACGGTTAAGCCGTCGGTTAATGGATTCAAACAAGACCGTTCTGGCCTTTTGAAGCCGGTCAGCCGCCTCATTATCGCTCATCGCAGCCGCTTCACCCTGGAGCATTTCTAACGTCGTGTCGGGGCGCAGGTTGCGCTGCTCTGGGCTCAGGCTGGTGAGCTTCTCAAGCGGGGTCTGCACCAGGCGTTGTGGACACCGCTTAGTGATCTTGCCTTTGGCGTCGGTATGATCCTGAGCGAACAGGCAGGGTCGGTGCAGGTTCAAGTATGGGTTCAAATACTGTCGACAGAAGTCGTTGATCGGTGCGGCAAAGCGTTGCGGAATATGGCTATAGCCGAAGACATTGCGCACGACCGCTCCATTCTTGCTCTCGGCCAAGGCATTATCGGTCGAGCGCCGGGGCGCGACTTGGTCAGTTCCACATTGAGCTTATTGAGCAACCGGGCGACGCGGTGATTGATGTATTCGCTGCCGTTATCGGCATGTACGCCCAGGATGGTGAAGGGGAAGGCGCCGAGCATTTCCTCCAGAACGGGCAACAGGTAAGCTTCGGAGATCTTCTGGCACGTGGCCACGACTTCCCACTGAGTCACACAGTCAACGGCGTTGATGTGGTAGACGCCTTTGGCGCCATCCTGATCACCTTGATGCACGCTGTCGATGCGAATGAAGCCAGCCCGTCCCTCGGGTCGTGGCGCGCGCCACAAACCGGCCGATCAATCGAACCAGGTGCTGGCGCGAATAGCCGCTCGTGTGTCGTAGATAACGTACGACCACCCCTTTATGCCCGCGTGAGAGCCCGGCGTAGTTCAATCGGGTCAAAACCTGGCGCACATGGGCCTGTCGTTCGGCTTCGCCACCCAGCACGCGAGGCAAAACCCCCGCAGTGCCTTCCAAAAATTGTTCCAGACGCTCGATGCTGTCGAGGCGTTCTTCTTGCATATCGATCACCATGCCTAATGATCGACGACTTCACCCGAAACCACGAACGCTTCAGACTCATCTCATGTTGGAAACACGAGACCCCGTTCAGACTCATCTCATATTGGAAGAGACTAACGCTTGCTCGCGCACATCTCAATTGAGATACTACAGCACAACAGTGCCCTAGAAGTAAAAGTACTTTGCACTACACCGAAAACATATAAATCACTTTAAATAAACAATGTAATATATTGGTTTATAATAGATTTTTTAAAAGAACCTACTCCCATTCTGTTATCAATAGCTCAATTTACCCATTGATTTAATTGGGTTTATTTCTTTAAGCTCTTGCCAATACCATCCGAAATACCATCCCAGAAGTCTGCTTGGTATTGCTTGATACTGCTTGCCGTTGCCAGGGCTTTTAGCGAATTTCGGGCTCTCGTATGCAAATGGTGTTTTTAGAGGCAAATTGTTGCCAGGTCGTAGTATTGGGATGGTGCTTTATGCACGCTTTAGCTTTTGCCCCGAGCACACTGCCTGTTACCTTTAACTCGAACGGCTGCTTGCAGACATCTCAATTGAGATACATAATAAGACCTAAAGTCAGGAGAGATGAAAATGACGACACAAACCTCGATGTTACACGTCCGCGTGAACGATCAAGTCAAAGCCGACGCGGCAGAAAAGCTTGCCGGCCTAGGCCTGACGCTATCAGACGCCGTGCGTATTTTGCTCACCCGAATTTCCAAGGAAGGCACCTTGCCGCTCGGACTGATCGCAGATTCAGAATCCTATGATGCATGGTTCCATGCGAAAGTCCACGAGGCCATGGCAGATACACGACCCACGGTTCCGCATTCGCAGGTGATGGATGAAGTGCAAGCACTGATCGACCGCAAGCAGCATGCGCATAGTTGATTGGCGCGAAACCGCTCGTGCTGATCTGCTGAACATAGTTGACTACATCTCTGACGACAGTCCCAAAGCAGCACAGCTTCTTAAAGATAATATCGAACAAAAAGTTTCAAAACTAGTCGCGTTTCCATTACGCTACCGGAGAGGGCGTGTTCCCGGCACACGTGAAATGGTCGTTAGCCCCAACTATGTCGTCGTTTACACTTTCAGTGCGGATACGATTACCGTGCTACGTGTTCTGCATGCAGCGCAGCAGTGGCCGCAGATCACCAAAAATTAAAGCCAAAAACTTCGTGCACCACCATTATGAGAGCGCTTGATGTTGGTATTAAGCTGAGCTCCTAGAAAACCACAAAACAGATTTCGACCGAGCCAAACATATCTCACAGCTCGATTGCTTCACACTCAAATCCTCTTTACAACCACCAAACAAGGCGCTCCCGACATAACTGGTGCCTGTACCACAGGAGCGTCCGGGAGTCCCATGTACAACGGAACCCCTATCAGATTAAACGGGTTCACAGCCCGCTTTAATTTCGACCCATACAGGCCCTACCCGCCTGCACCACTCTTGCCAGGCATCGTCTGGCACTTTCCAGAAAATACCGGAGAACCTCCTTGATCGCACCATCTTAGATGGATTACGACACTGGACAAACCCAGTGACAAAACGGTGATGCAACGCTTTCAGACGACGATCGATAGGACGGCCCTCTTGCGCACTGTCCAGGAACCGGACCCAATGACGTTTCATTAATCCAAAAACCATTATCTTAGGCGATAATCGAATTGTCCCCAGTACAGCAGTCTGGTCTTGGCCAGGACTACACGAAATCGCACTGGTAGAGGTTGATTGACGGATCAAACAGCACCTTCAAGTAACGAGTCGACGAAGCCAAAAACCGTCACCCGCGAACAACTGTACGAAGAGATGTGGTCGAAACCGGCGATGCATCTCGCGGACAAATACGGTGTGTCAGGCAGTTTTCTGGCTAGGGTATGCGAACGGTTGCGTGTGCCTCGGCCCCGCCCCGGTTATTGGAATAAACTGGCCGTCGGCAAAGCTTCCCCTAAGCCACCACTACCGGCGCCAGAACCCGGCGACAAAGTGCTATGGCGTCCCGCTCCCCTTCGCAAGAATGTCCCGGCCACCCACCCGCTCATTGAAGGTGTGATAGGTCTCATTCCGTTAGGCAAAATCACCGGCGAAGGCTACTACAAACCACGCAAACGCCTTTTGCCCGACATCATTACCTCACCCAAGCAGCTTGATGCGATTGTCCGGCTGGCCAATAAACTGTATCGGCATCTTGAAGCACGAGACCATCGTGTGCGCCTTTCGAACACAGGCGATCAATTCCGACGGCACGATGTCAATTCGCGCCCACCCACCAAACAACAGTTGTATTACGACGCGCTGTGGCATCCAGAACGCCCAACCGTGGTCTACATCGACTCGGTGGCCATTGGACTTTCCCTATTCGAAATGTGCGAATACGTCGAGATGCAGTATGTGCGCGGCGAGTATGTGCCCGCCTCCAACGTCACCAGCTCGATGAAGACGCTCTTGGGTCGATCGACCTGGACCACCCAAAAACTGGTGCCGTCGGAAGAATTTTGCCTCCAGGCCTATTCCCCTTACCCCGGCACTGACTGGTCCAAACAATGGCGAGGCAAGCCCAGCGCCTTGGCCGATCAGTTGGAAGACATCGTCACCAGCTTGGAAGGCCAACCGCCGACCCTCACGCATCTGATTGAGCAAGCTCGACTCGCTGCTGAAAAACGGGCCTACGAATGGGAGGAGCAGCAGCAACGATACCGACTGGAGGAACAGGGTAAACGCCGGGCCAAAGCATTGGAAACTTCACGCACCGAGCTATTGGCCATTATCGACGACTGGAATGAAAGCAAACGCATTGCGGCCTTCTTTGAAGAAGCCATGGCCAAAGCGGCCTTGGTTTCTGAGGAAGTCAAAGCCGATGTTGAAAGCAGACTGGCTGCGGCGCAAGCCCTACTAGGCGTGACGGATCCTTTGGCCCGATTAGTG
>JBDTLC010000072.1:0-7512 GCA_039935015.1 Paralcaligenes sp.
CCGGCACGGGTAATTCCGGGCTGGGTTCGGCTGGCGGCGGCATTGATTCCCGTGACGGGTCGGCCGGCTATGGTGGTGGCATGACCGGCTCATCAGGTATGGGTGCAAGTCCGACGCCTGCCGAGCAGCAGTACACCTCCAGCGACGGCAGCGTGCGTATCAGTTCGGTGGACGGCAGCAACCAGTTGCTGGTGCGGGCGCGCGCCTCGCAGTGGGAGGAGATCAAGGCGGCCATTGCTCGATGCCTGGGGTGTGACCACGCCGCTAATGGCAGCGCATCGCCATAACGAGGCTAGCGCGGCCGAGTCGATTGTGGCGCGTCTGGCGCAAGGCCAGCGCGTAGGGCTAATTTCCGATGCTGGGGCACCGGCGGTCAGCGATCCGGGCGCGCGGATTGTGCGCGCGGTTCGCGAAGCTGGGTACGGTGTGGTGGCTGTTCCCGGCGCCAGCGCAGTCATTACGGCATTGATGGCCAGCGGCGCGACATCCGACGAGAACCCGGCATTTGTATTTGCCGGATTTCCTCCGGCGAAGTCGATGGCGCGGCAGAAATGGCTCGCAGGCTGGTGCGTCATTGCAGCGCCGATCGTGATGTTCGAGTCTCCACATCGTCTGGATGCGGCCATCAGGGATTTGGTCAAGGTGTGTGGGCCGCATCGCTTGGTGACACTGGCTCGCGAGCTGACCAAACGTTTTGAGCAGGTCGTGACGCACCCGCTGGGCGAGGTCGCTGCGTGGCTGGCAGACGATACCCATCGCGGCCAGGGTGAATTCGTCCTGATCCTTCATCAGGCGCCAGACGAGTCAGAGACCCAAGCGTTGGATGCCGAAGTGCTGAAGTTGCTCGATGCGTTGCTGGAATCGCTCAGTGTGCGCGATGCCGCACGTGTCGCTGCCAAGGTAAGCGGCATGCCGCGAGATGTCCTCTACGCCCAGGCGCTTTTGCGTGCGAAAGGCAAAAACGATTAGAGCGCACTGCGCTGGGCGGTTCCGTTTGCTATTTCGCAGATGGCCGCCACAAGGGCTGCCTCTACGAATTCAGCGTGTGGCCACGGTCGAGGTGGCTCCGGTTTGCTGCTGGATGCGCACGGCCGCGTTCACGGCCGCCGTGCGGCTGGGGTAAGGGCCGATTTGTACGCGGTATAGATGGCTTTCTGTCAAGATCTGAGCCGGCCGGCTTTCTATCCGGCCTATTTGCTCGTTAAGTTTGCTGGCCATGTGCTGTGCGTTTTCCGGGCCGCTAAAAGCGCCGAATTGCAGGTAGATTTGATTATCCATGGCACTTTGCGGCGGGGCCTGCAGTGTTGTTATGGCGGCACCCCGTGTGGATGTCATATCACCATTATGCGAAAGCGAGACCGATTTCGTTTCTTCTTGCGATTGGCTTTCGGTGGGGCTTTCCAAAGCCAACATCACATTGGGTGTCGACTGAGACGCTGGAGTGGGTTCGTTGTACGTGTCAGGCTTGACCTCTATGGCCGGCGTGGGCTGTGCCATGGCGACAGGCATGGGTTCGGCGACAACGGGTCTGGACTGAGCCGTTGCAAAGTTGGTGGGACGCACTCTTCCACCTGTTGCCAAGGCAATATCGTCCAGGTGGGTTTGTCCTTGGGCGATGTCCTGGTTGGTAATCGCATCAACAATCACCTCGCCGCTACCAGGGCCGAGAAAGCCCAGCTTCGCGGCTGCTACATAAGATAAGTCCATGATTCGGCTGCTATGGAAGGGTCCGCGGTCGTTGATACGCACAATGATCGATTTCCCGGTTCCCACCCGAGTTACCCTGGCATAACTGGGAATAGGCAAAATCGGGTGGGCGGCCGTCATGGCGTACATATTGTAGGTTTCGCCATTAGAGGTTTTCGCACCATGGAATTTTTTACCGTACCAAGAGGCAATGCCTTTTTGGCGGAAGGGGCGATCTGACGATAGCGGCACATAGCTTTGGCCAAAGACGACGTAGGGCCGGCTGGTGGCGCGAGAGTGAGTTTCGATGCGAGGTACAGCGTCGGGGATGGCGTCGATATTGGCTGGAGGATTCGCGCCTGGGCCGTCATCTTTATAGTAGCCGCCACCACGGCGGGTGGTAGAGCAGCCAGCCAGAACGATAAGGCTGATCAGTGTCAGAGCCGCGGCGAATGAACGCGAGGGCGTCATGGGATATTTTCGGGCGGCTGGTTGCGGTGCCGCACCAAAAGCGGAGCGTGATCTGAAAACTGTCCGGCGAGTTGCTCCACCACGTAGACGGAACGGTGTTGTCCTCCTGTGCAGCCGATGGCGATGGTCAGGTAATTGCGGGTGTCTTGCACGTACAGAGGGAGCCAGCGGCGGATGAACCCCGCGATGTCGTCGATCATGGTTTGTACGCTGCCGAACTGGCCTAGCCATTTTGCTACGGGCTCGTCACGACCCGTTAACGGCCGCAGCGTACGGTCGTAATGAGGGTTTGGCAAGCAGCGCACGTCAAAGACCAGGTCGGCATCGCCCGGTACGCCGCGCTTGTAGGCAAAAGATTCGAAGGTCAGGATGACGGCGGCGCGGTCAGCCTGCACCAGGTCGCGCACCCAGGTACGCAACTGCCCGGGGGTCAGATCTGACGTGTCGATAACGTGTTCTTGGTCGCGTAAGGGAGCCAGCAGTTCGCGTTCGGTGTCTATACAGTCTTGCAACGAGGGGGACTTTCCCCCTCGTTGCAGTTTGTCGGCCAGAGGGTGGCGTCGGCGCGATTCGGAATAGCGTTGCTGCAGCGTATGGTCGCTGGCATCGAGAAAAATGACTTTGAAGGCCGTCCCCATGGCGCGCAGACTGGTGATGACGCCGGGCAGTTCGTCGAGATCGCCGGGCGAGCGCACATCGATGGCGACGGCAACATGTTCGAGGCCGTCTTCGCGTGTGCTGGCAATGAAGTCATGCAAAAACCGTACCGGCAGGTTGTCGACACAGGTATAGCCGGAGTCTTCCAGCAGGCGCAGGGCTACCGATTTACCCGAGCCCGAAATTCCGGTTATGAGAACGATACGTAGCATGTCAATAAAATCCCGTTCTGCGATGGGCCCGCTGCAGGGACGCTGGCCCGTTAATCTTATTCTAAAGGACACAGGCTGTTGTGCGCCAGCCTCAATCTTGCTTTGCTCCTTGCATGCCAGGGCGTCTTCCTATTCCTTGCGGCTGTTTTCCATAATGGCCAAGGCCTGGCGCTCGATGAATTCGCCCATAGTGTCAATACCGCGCAGCGCAAGGATAGTGTTGCGCACCGCCGCCTCGACCAGTACGGCCAGATTGCGACCGGCAGCGACCTGCAGCATGACGCGTCGTATAGGCACGCCCAGTATCGCCTGAGTCTGATCTTGAACAGGCAAGCGTTCGAACGCGTCGGCCGTCGAGCGAATCAGGTGGACCACCAGTTTCAGTTTCATTTTACGGCGCACTGAAGTTTCGCCGAAAATTGTGCGTATATCGAGCAGGCCCAAGCCTCGGACTTCCAGCAGGTTCTGCAACAGCGACGGGCAGGCACCTTCGATCATGTTAGGGGCAGTCCGTGATAGTTCGACCGCGTCGTCAGCCACCAGTCCGTGACCGCGTGATATCAGCTCCAGCGCAAGTTCGCTTTTCCCCAGGCCAGATTCGCCGGTAATCAGTACGCCCACACCCAGCACGTCCATAAAAACGCCGTGTACGGTGGTCTTGGGTGCGAGCCGTTTGCCGAGATAGATGCGCAGCATATCGATGAGCGCTGCGGCGTCAATCTGGGTAGTCAGCAGCGGAATCTGCTGCAAATTGCAAAACTCGCGCAGATCTTCGGGAACAGGCAAATTTCCGGCGATAAGGATGGCGGGCACGCCGCCTGCCACCAGATCTTCAAGGTGATGCATGCGCCGCTTGATTTCAAAACGCGTGTAGTACGACAGTTCTTCCTTCCCGAAAACTTGGATCCGCGAAGGATGGATCAGGTTCAGGTGGCCCACCAGATCTGCGCCTGCCATCCCCGCATCGGAGATCATACGTTGCGCCGCCCCCAATCCCGCTACCCAGGTGAAGGATATTTTGTCTGCATTATCACTAACGAGTTCTTGGACGGTGAGCATGGTGACAGTGTCGAAGGTTAGACCGCGGGCTCGTTGGTGAGCAGGCGGTGAATAATAAGTGCATCGGCTTGTGTGGCCAGCGACTCGCGTATTGCGTCATTGGACACTAGTCTGGCGATTTCGGCCAATAAATCGAGGTGCAGTTGGGTGGCTGACTCGGGGACTAGCAAGAAAAACAGCAGATTGGCGAGTCGGCCATCGCTGACATCGAAATGCACGGGACTGGTCAGCCGGATAAAAGCGGCACAAGGGTCCTTCAGACCCTTGATACGGCCGTGCGGTACCGCAATCTGGTGGCCTAGTGCAGTCGAACCCAGGCGTTCACGCGCGATAAGGCTATGAAAGACCGAGGTGCGGGCAATCCCGTGGTGATTTTCGAAAAGCAGTCCGGCTTGTTCAAAAGCCCTTTTTTTGCTGGTTGCGGCCAGATCGAGCACTATGTTTTGCACAGGCAGGATACGCGACAGTAGATTCATACTACCCATTATATGGGTACCGGTATTAAAGCCCCAATCTGGATTGCAATTGGGGCCGGGGACGGTGTTTTGCGCGTAAATATGGCAGCCGTATGGGCTGCCGTACAGAAAACGGCTATGGACGTTTATTCTGCAGGTATCTCTAGTCGCTTGGCGGGTTCGTGAGCGTGGTTTTGGATCTTGCTTTTGTATTTTATGACCTGGCGGTCGATCTTATCGGCCAACAGATCAATGGCGGAGTACAGATTATCGTCGCTTGCTTCGCAATGAATATCCTTTCCTCGGACCCGCATAGTGATTTCAGCGGTGTGTTTCAATCGTTCTACCGAGAGCATTACCTGAGTGACTATGACGTTGTCAAAATGTCGGGAGACGCGGGCCATTTTATTCAAAACGTACGCGCGTATAGCAGGGGTTACTTCTAGGTGACGACCGCTGATGCTTAGGTTCATAGGGTGCTCTCCTTTAAAAACTTGCATAGGTGCGCTGATTTGCGCACAGTGATTAAATAAATCAGTCTCCTTCAAATGGATTGCCAATAAGTTAAGTGTATAGGTTATGTGCACAAAATCAAGCGGCCAAACCTTTACATTTTGAAATTTTTGCCCAGATAAACTTTGCGCACTGCTTCATTGGCGATGATTTCGCTGGGATGGCCATTGGTCAGAACTTTGCCTTCGCTAATGATGTAGGCGCGGTCGCATATTCCGAGCGTTTCGCGCACATTGTGGTCGGTAATCAGTACGCCGATATTGCGGCTTTTCAGAAAGTGCACGATACGTTGAATTTCGATGACGGCAATCGGGTCTACGCCGGCAAATGGTTCGTCGAGCAAGATGAAGCGTGGTCGCGTGGCCAGCGCACGGGCGATTTCCACTCGGCGCCGCTCGCCGCCAGAGAGGGATATAGCCATATTGCGGCGTATGTGGCCAATTTGCAGTTCATCGATCAGAGATTCCAGATTTTGGCTGATACTGGCCGATGATATCGCCTGGCCGTTTTCTTCGACTTGCAACTCGAGAACGGCCTTGATGTTTTCCTCGACCGTCAGGCGGCGGAACACCGACGCGTCCTGGGGCAGATATGACAGGCCCAGGCGAGCTCGTTTGTGCATAGGCATGCCGGTAATGATCGTGTCGTCGATTTCGATGCGCCCCGCATCGCTGGCGATGATGCCAACAATCATATAGAAGCTAGTTGTTTTGCCTGCCCCGTTGGGGCCCAGCAAACCGACGACCTCACCGCTGTCGACGGCTAGCGACACGTCGTGCACCACCATTCTTTTGCCGTACGTTTTGCGCAAACCCGTGGCGCGTAGGCGGCGTAACGGAGTTTCCGTTGTTCGGGGGCTATCAGCCTTTGCAGTGGAAGAAGACATAACTCGCTTATTGTGGTTGGGAGGGGCGTCGATTTAGCCTTTCTGAGCAGACTTCTTGCTGCATTCGGCGACGGCTGCGTCGATTTTCGCAGTGGGCTGAGCTACCGAGCGCACCCGGCCTCCTGCGGCCGCAGAATCGGGCCCACCGAAGGCCTCGTAGATATCGGTTTTCTGGTTGTATTTGACGCGGGCGCCACTAATCGTATCGAAAGGCTTGCCGCAGACAAAGCGTGTGACTACTGCCTTGCCTATCATTACAAACTCTTCAGTTTTCCCATCGTATTCGGCGCGCAAGCCGCGCGCTTCAACGACTTCGTATTTCTCGGGCCGTTCCTGCCGTACGAAAACCAGCTTACCTGGCCCCACCGTCGCTGTTCCGTACTGGAATCCGGCCGCATCCTCGTGCATGGTCAAGGTGTCCGAGCGCAGTGTCATGAGGCCACGCGTCATGACGACGTTGCCGGTAAAAACGCTTTGCTTTTTGATGTCGTTGTAGTTGAGCGTATCGGACAGGACCAGAGTGTCTGGTTGTTCGACGGGATTTTTCCCCGTCTGGCTCTGGCCGGCCTTGGCCGACGGTGCCGCAGTGGCGGCCAGTGCGTTGTTGGCACCCAGTCCAACGGTCAGCGCTGACGCGACAAGCCACGTAAAAAATGATGGGTAGCGTCCTGGGTTCATGGTTTTGTTTTACGAGAAGGTTTTAAGGTTTTCTGGTTTTCTGCATCCCGCCCCGATATTTTTACATCGGTTGCTGAATACACTTGCAGGTCACGCGTATTGTTATCGTAACGCATGCCCTTGCCGTGCAAGGTTGAATTGCCGTTGATCACCAGTGCGGGCAGATCGGTGAACGCCACGTTTTGGTCGGGCAGCAAGGTCAGTTGCTGGCTGGTAACGTCCATGGCTGCCCGGTCGGCGTCGGGCAGACGATGCAGGTGTGCATCGCCTTGCATCACAATACGCGAACCACCCTGATCCATGATGGCCACCTTCGAGGTGCCAATAGTGATGGGTGACCCGGGCTGCTGGCCGATGGCCTTCGCCGTTGTTACTTTATATGAATCGTCGTCCGGATAATGTTGCATATAGACTCCCTCCAGGCGGTTGATTGGAACTCCCTGTTCGTCAGTGCGCACCATGACGAATTGATCGGCCCACGAGTCAGGCTCGTGCGTGACCCGGCGTGGTGGGTCGAACGGAATCGCGCGCTGGGCATAGCCGGCCGCCCACCACGTCCCGATGACCAGCGCGACGAGCAGGACGAAAGCAATTAGGGTGGGGACGCGGTCTCTCATTGTTTAGTGTGTGGGCCCGCTGGTGCTGAACGGCCGTGGGCTGAAGAATGCGCGTAAGCGCCCCTGGGCGGCCAAGATGACATCGCAGCATTCGCGCACCGCTCCGTCGCCGCCGTTGCGCGAGGTGACCCAATGAGCAGCCTGTGCGACGTAGGTAGGAGCGTTGGGGACGCTTACAGCCAAGCCCACTCGTTGTAAAACGGCCATATCGATGATGTCGTCGCCCATGAAACCCGTTTGCGCCAGCGTGTGGCCTTGTTCCTGGGCCAGTTCGCTCA
>JBDTLC010000073.1:0-6342 GCA_039935015.1 Paralcaligenes sp.
TGCGCTTCACCTATCCGAGTGTCTGACTCGTTATGATGCAGGGAAAAACCTTCCGCGACACGGCCAGACCGGTTAGCGGATAGCAGGGCAGAAGGCAACGTACGACGCCTTAATAAGCCGTATTCGATACAGTATAGCTCCCCGACCCGCATAAAGTAAGCATCGAGCTTGAAACACTCTTAAATAGGGCCCAGCCGTTGGCATTAACAAACACCCATGGCTTGAAAGCTCCGATATTGCATTGCAAAACTACGCAACTGAAAACTCTGCTGAAATACACATGCCTATCAATTCGCAGCCTACCACCCGGAGTACTCCCATTATGGACACAAACGCTGACCTCACTAAGCTGGCCCTTGACTATCACGCCTACCCTACTCCCGGTAAAATTTCAGTTACGCCCACCAAACCTCTGGCCAACCAAGACGACCTGTCGCTCGCATACTCGCCAGGCGTAGCCATTGCCTGTATGGCCATCCATGCCGACGGCAACCCCGCAGCGGCCAAATACACCTCGCGTGCAAACCTGGTGGGTGTTATCACCAACGGTACGGCAGTCTTAGGTCTAGGGAATATTGGGCCACTGGCCGCCAAACCTGTCATGGAAGGCAAAGCCTGCCTCTTCAAAAAATTTGCCGGTATCGATGTCTTCGATATCGAGCTTGCCGAAACTGACCCCGACAAGCTGGTTGACATCATCGCCGCGCTCGAGCCCACATTGGGCGGCATCAACCTCGAGGACATCAAGGCGCCAGAATGTTTTTACATCGAGAAAAAGTTGCGCGAGCGCATGAAAATTCCGGTGTTCCACGACGACCAGCACGGCACGGCAATTATTTCGTCGGCCGCAATTCTAAATGGACTGAAAATCGTCAACAAAGAAATCGGCCAGATCAAGATGGTCTGTTCCGGCGCGGGCGCGGCCGCTATTGCATGCCTGGATCTGCTGGTTCATCTTGGCCTACAACGTTCCCATATCTACGTGGTCGACTCGCGCGGCGTCATCTGGTCCGGCCGCGACCCAAACATGGAACCAAATAAAGCCCGCTATGCTCAGACCACCGAAGCACGAACGCTTACCGATGTCTGCCGCGACGCCGACGTGTTCCTGGGGTGCTCCACGGCAGGGGTATTAACCTCCGACATGGTTAAAAGCATGGGTCCGCGGCCACTTATACTGGCGCTGGCCAACCCGGAACCCGAGATACGCCCTGAAGTGGCTAAGGCAGCGCGACCCGACTGCATTATTGCAACAGGCCGCTCAGACTACCCCAATCAGGTCAACAATGTGCTGTGCTTCCCGTTTATCTTCAGGGGAGCCCTGGACTCAGGCGCCTCACGCGTCACCGAAGAGATGAAGCTGGCCTGCGTCAAAGCTATCGCCGAACTGGCTCAGGCCGAACAAAACGACGAGGTGGCCAATGCGTACGCAGGCGAGGAACTGTCGTTTGGCCCAGACTACATTATTCCCAAGCCATTCGATCCTCGCCTGATCGTAAAAATTGCACCTGCGGTAGCGCAAGCAGCGGCCGACTCAGGCGTGGCAGCGCGCCCCATTGAAGATATGGAGGCATACCGGCAGAAACTTATGAGTCTGGTGTATCACACCGGGCAATTGATGCGGCCGCTCTTCCTTCAGGCTAAAACCGCGCCAAAACGGGTTCTATATGCCGACGGCGAAGATGAACGCGTCTTGAGGGCGGCGCAGACCGTGGTTGACGAGAACATTGCCTACCCGATACTGATAGGCCGCCCCGCCGTCATCAACATGCGTATCGAAAAGTTCGGCCTGCGCCTGAAAGCTGGCGACAACATCGAAATTGTCAACCCCGAATCCGATGAACGGTTCAACGAAACCTGGACGGCCTACTACAAGCTTATGGGCCGTGAAGGGGTCACTCCCGAAATCGCCAAAGCCATGGTGCGCAAACACAACTCGCTAATTGGCGTCATGCTGCTGACCCGTGGCGACGGCGACGCACTGTTGTGCGGTATTGCCAGCCGCTTCGACAATCAATTGAAGTATGTACAGGAAGTGATTGGCCTCAAGCCGGGGGCCCAGACCTTCGCCGCCATGAACGTATTGATGCTACCCGAGCACACCTTGTTCATTTGCGACACGCATGTCAACGAAAACCCCAGCGCTGAACAGATTGCCGACATGACGATACTGGCCGCCGAAGAGATCCTGCGTTTTGGCGTGACACCTAAAATCGCGTTACTGTCACATTCAAACTTCGGCAGCCGGCCCACCGAGTCTTCGCGCAAAATGGCGCAAGCGCGGCAATTGATCAACAAACGAGCGCCCCATCTGGAAGTAGACGGAGAAATGCACGCCGATTCAGCCTTGTCTGAGTCGGTTCGCCTGAAAGCCTACCCCGACTCCAGCCTTAAAGGCCCAGCCAATTTGCTGATCATGCCCAATCTGGATACAGGCAACATTACCTATAACATGTTGAAAATGACAGGCAGCCACGGTGTCGCCATGGGTCCGGTACTTCTGGGTGCCGCGCGCCCGGTGCATGTCCTGACCACCAGCGCCACCGTGCGCCGCATCGTCAACATGACTGCGCTGGCCGTCGTCGACGCCCAGCAAGAGGCTGGCCAGGTTCGTTTGTAAAAAACGGGTTGTAGCGTCAGCCCTAGTGGCTGCCGTCTTTGATGAATGGAGTGCCATTTATTGCGTCGGTGGCAGCCACCAGGGCTGCCACTACAAAACGATTAGCGAGTCTTGGGCACATCACGCACGACCGAACCCATGTATAACTGGCGCGGGCGGCCGATTTTATAGTCGGAGTCGGACAACATTTCATTCCATTGGGCGACCCAGCCCACCGTACGAGCCAGAGCAAAAATCGCTGTGAACATCGAGGAGGGAATGCCAATAGCGCGTTGCACGATGCCCGAATAGAAATCGACATTGGGGTACAACTTGCGATCAACGAAATAAGGATCTTCAAGGGCGATGCGTTCAAGCTCCATGGCCAGCTTGAACAAGGGGTCTTTCTCCAGGCCCAGTGCCGCGAGTACTTCCTTGCAAGTCTGTTGCATCAACTTGGCGCGTGGGTCATAATTTTTATAGACTCGGTGGCCAAAGCCCATCAGGCGAACCCCTGATGTTTTATCTTTGACCTGCTGCATGAATTCGCCAACCTTCTCGATGCCACCGTTGGCTTGCAGATGTTCAAGCATATGCAGGCAGGCTTCATTGGCACCACCATGTGCAGGGCCCCACAGGCAGGCTACGCCAGCGGCAATCGCGGCAAAAGGATTGGTGCCCGACGAGCCACAAAGGCGCACGGTTGAAGTTGACGCGTTTTGCTCGTGATCAGCATGCAGGATGAAAATCCGATCTAGCGCGCGCTCGACCACGTCATTGACCTGATAGTCTTCACATGGATTGGCGAACATCATGCGAATAAAATTACCGGTGTAGGACAGGTTATTCTGCGGATAGACGAAGGGTTGTCCTTGCGAGAATTTGTACGCCATGGCTACCAGCGTGGGCATCTTGGCAATCAGGCGAATCGCCGAGACATGACGATGATACGGATTGGTGATGTCGGTAGAGTCGTGGTAAAACGCTGCCATCGCACCTACCAGGCCCGTTAGCACGGCCATGGGATGCGCATCGCGGCGAAAGCCACGCAGGAAGAAGTGCATTTGTTCGTGCACCATGGTGTGATGCGTAACCAGCGAATCGAATTCTGCCTTCTGGCTTGCGTTGGGCAAATCACCGTTCAGTATAAGGTAGCTGATATCCATGAAGTCGCAATTGACTGCGAGCTGATCAATGGGATAGCCGCGATACAGCAGTTGCCCTTTGTCGCCATCAATGTACGTAATGGCCGACTCGCAGGACGCCGTAGCCATAAAGCCCGGATCGTACGTAAACATACCCGTCTCGCCATACAGCTTACGGATATCGATGACATCGGGGCCCACAGTGCCGTGATAAACGGGAAAGTCAACCGGCGCAGTGCCATCGGAAAATGATAAGGTGGCTTTTGTGTCTGACAGATGCATTGCATTATTCCTTAAAAATTTACAGCTCGCGCATTTGCGCCACCAATCGACGAATTGCCACAGTATCGTAGGGGCCGTCAGGCTCGGTGCGAGCCAGCAGGACATCCAGCAATTCGTTGTCGCCCATCTCAAACAAGGCCGTCAGCGCAGAAACATCGGTATCGGTCAACTGGGTTTCGTAGCAATCCAGAAACCGGGTAAGGATCAGGTCGTTTTCCAACAACCCACGGCGCGCCCGCCATCGCAGGCGGGCGCGTTCAAGCTCGGATAAAGTACTCATACTGATACCAGTCCTAGACAGCGCGTCGGACCAGCATTTCCTTAATTTTTCCTATGGCAAGCGAAGGGTTCAATCCTTTAGGGCAAACATCGACGCAATTCATGATGGTATGGCAGCGAAACAGACGATACGGATCTTCAAGATTATCCAGCCGTTCGCCAGTCGCCTCGTCGCGGCTATCGACAATAAAGCGATACGCCTGCAGTAAGCCCGCAGGACCCACGAACTTGTCGGGATTCCACCAGAATGACGGGCATGCCGTTGAACAGCAGGCACACAAAATGCACTCGTACAGGCCATTGAGCTCTTCGCGCGCTTCAGGGGTTTGCAAACGCTCTTTTTCGGGAGGCGGCTGGTTGTTGATGAGATAAGGTTTGATCGAATGGTATTGGTTGAAAAAATCGGTCATGTCGACGACCAGGTCGCGCACCACCGGCAAACCTGGCAAAGGCCGCAAGACAATGGGCTCTTTCAAAGAGAGCAGGTTGGTCACACAGGCCAGACCATTTTTACCATTGATATTCATGGCATCAGACCCGCATACACCTTCGCGGCACGACCGACGCAACGTCAGGCTGTCGTCAACGTCGTTTTTGATACGAAGTATGGCATCGAGCAACATTTTGTCGGTGGGCTGCAGCTCGACGTCGAGCTTTTGCATATACGGGCGCTCGTCCTTGTCGGGATCATAGCGATAAATTTCAAACTTAACGATGCGTTTTTCAGTCATTTCCATATCCTGCTTAGAACGTCCGCGCTTTAGGCGGGAAGCTGCCTACCGTCAGTGGCGTTAATCGCACTGGCTTGAAATCAAGTCGGCGGCCCTCGGAATACCACAAGGTGTGGCGCAACCAGTTCACGTCGTCGCGCTCGGGATAGTCGCTCAGGGAGTGAGCGCCGCGGCTTTCGAAGCGATTGGCTGCCGACTTGGTGGTGGCCAGCGCCACCTCTATCATATTGGTCAGTTCAAGCGCCTCGACGCGAGCCGTGTTGAACACCTTGGATTTATCGGCAAACGAAATATTATTCACCCGTTTGGCAATGCTTTCGATTTGCTCAACGCCTTCGTTGAGCAAATCAAGCGAGCGAAAAACACCACAATGATGTTGCATAGAAACGCGGATGGCATTGGACACTTCTGCCACTTTTTCGCCCGACTTGCAGTTTTCAAGCTTATTGACCCGATCGACCGAGTAATCGATGGCGGATTCAGGAATAGGCTGATGCGCGTGCTTGCGCTCGGGGTGTGAACTGACAATGTGATTGCCCGCAGCGCGACCAAATACAACCAGATCTAGCAAAGAATTGGTACCCAGGCGATTGGCTCCGTGCACCGAAACCGCCGCACATTCACCGATGGCATATAAGCCATTGACGACCTTGTTCTCATTTTTCTGGGTGGTAACGACCTGACCGTACAAATTGGCGGGAATACCTCCCATTTGATAATGAATCGTTGGCACCACCGGGATCGGCTCCTTGATGGGGTCGACATTAGCAAATTTGATGGCTATCTCACGAATCGACGGCAAGCGCTTTTGAATCGTCTCGGCGCCCAGATGATCTAGCTTGAGAAGCACATAGCTGCCATCGGGGCCACAGCCCCGCCCTTCTTTAATTTCCTGATCCATAGAGCGCGACACGAAGTCGCGCGGCGCCAAATCTTTAAGGGTAGGCGCATAACGCTCCATGAAACGCTCGCCGTCTTTATTTAGCAAGATTCCGCCTTCGCCACGCACGCCCTCGGTAATCAGTACGCCAGCGCCAGCCACTCCGGTGGGGTGAAACTGCCAGAATTCCATATCTTGCAACGGCAAGCCTGCACGCGCTGCCATGCCGAGACCATCGCCGGTATTGATGTAGGCATTGGTCGAGGCCGCCCAGATGCGACCGGCACCACCCGTAGCCAGCACGGTGGTTTTGGCCTCGAGCACGTAAAGATCGCCCGTTTCCATTTCAAGCGCAGTCACGCCCAGCACGTCGCCGGCTTCGTTGCGCAGCAGGTCGAGCGCCATCCATTCGACAAAGAATTGGGT
>JBDTLC010000074.1:0-15446 GCA_039935015.1 Paralcaligenes sp.
GCGTGGTGGGTAATGGTGTCTCTAAAAATTACACGGATCTATCTAACCAATTGACTTTATTTGGTATTTTTCCTGACGTGATCAATGCTATAAAAAAATAGAGAAATGCATAAATTGGGGCGAATAGATTCCGGCACTCATCCAAACTGTGAAAGATGGTCGCGCTGGCCAGGGCTGACTGGCCTATTCAATGGGGCCATGCAATAAGCGTTGTAACCCAAGCGTGCGTTATCAAAAGCACTCCGCAGATTAGTATCAAGAGCCAAAAGCTGGGATCTTCTGGCTTTTTGGAAATAGGGAGCCAACGACTCATATCAAAAGCAAGTGGTCAGATGTATTAAGCAATAGTCAATAAAAATTGTGTGGTCATTTTTCGCACACATATAAGAAGACAACTATGCATTCCAATTGTTGGCAAGAAGATGAGTTCAAGGTGTTTAACGAAACCGCACAGACATACTGCTGGCGCCAAGAAATAAAGTGTTTCAGTTCCATGGTGAGGCAGCTAGCCATCCGGATTTCCAGTTGCGTTGCATGAGCAGATTTTTGTCGCAACGGCGTTAATTACTGTGCTAGCATCACCAACAGGCTAGACCTGTTCTTCCCTGGTGCGTGTTGGGTAGTACGTGCGACATTTATCATGGGGGCCGGCGCCTGCAGTCATTCTGCCTCCATGAAACGACAGCAAACGGCTATTGTTCCAGCCAGGCGTATCCGATAGGAGTTAATCAAATGAATATTTCTCTGTCACGACGAGCCTTCGTGGTGCTCGCAGGCTTCGCATTTGCGGGGTCCCTGACCCTCGCTCAGGCGGCGCCCGTTTCGTTTACCGTGCCGCTCACCGGTGCGCAGCAAGTGCCTCCTGTCCAGACTCAGGGCAGCGGCACCGCCCATCTTACGTACGACTCGGGTACACGGGTCGTTACTTGGGACATTAGCTTTACCGGGCTTTCCAGCGCAGCCACCATGGCCCATTTTCACGGACCAGCCGCAGCGGGCAAGAATGGAAGCGTGAAAGTATGGCTGTCCAAAAAGGGCACTGCAGTCACTAGCCCTATCAAGGGTGAGGCCACATTGTCTGCGGCCGACGCGCAAGAATTTGCTGCAGGCGAAATGTACGTGAATATACACACCAAAGATCATCCGTCGGGCGAGATTCGCGGCCAAGTGCTGCCACCCAAGAGCAACTGACGCCTTAGTCAGAGGTAGTTGGCCATCACCGCGGCTATCGCGGCGCTGATGGCCAACAGAATCAATGCTCGCGCCGGCGGCGCCCGCCGCGGTGCGCAGATGCGCACGGGCAGACGCTTGCGCCCGGTTATCATGGGGCGCAGCAGCTTAGGCCCCTTGGCAACCGTGTATAGCACGATTAACGGCACGTGCAGCGTCTCGCCGATCAGAACGTGCCATTCCATCCAGTTCATTTTTCATGTCAGATAAGCCGCTCCCACCAGCACTGCCAGCAGCCAATGGAATCGTCGTATCGGAATATCCCAGACTTCCACAAAGCGATGTCCATTTTGCGACGGCATGCCTAAATCGGGCGGCTGCTTGTCCCCTGCAGCCGGCGTGCCTGGGTGTGGTTAGTCGTGGTTATCGCGTTGCCTCTTTGGCCGATGTCAGCGCATCGAGATGGTGTTGCAACAACGTCGGAAAGCGTTCACGCTAAATGGCGTTGGCCCGAGAAGGATGGGGAAGTGGATCCGGCCGTCTCCGGCAGTCTATATCTCGCCAACCCAAATTTGGCGTAGTGGTTCTCGAATCACGTGCCACTCAATAAGCCCGAGCGATATACCTTCTACTTAGCCGGTCCGCAGGGCTATATCAACTACCTTGTTCTGGAACATGCACAATGAGCCATGCGGCCCGCACGCCACTGTAATAGTCTATCTCCTACGACCGCGTCATATCGACAATGCTTTTACCGCTATCGACTTCGGCGCATTTGTCTATTTCATACTGGACTTTTTTCTTGACGAATGCCAGCACGTCACGAATGTACCGGCGTGGAACAAAGCAGACGCCGGTGCCATCGGCCACAATCAGGTCGCCTGGGTGAACCTCGATGCCGCAGATATTGACCATACCGTTGATTTCAACCGCTTCAACTCGCCACTTTCCGGTTTTGGGTGTTACCTCGGTGGACCATATGGGATACCCAATAGCCTGGAAATCGGCGGTATCGCGCACAGCTCCATCAACGATCGCTCCGCGCTCGCCTTGGCGTTTTCCCATTCGCCCGCCTACGCTGCCCATATTCGACGCGCCGGATACCCCCTGAATGACAAGGATATCGCCGGGCTTGGCAAGGTTATGGCATTCAGCTTCGGCCATCCGGCTGTCTTTAGCCTGGGCAAACAGGAACGGATTCCCTTGCCGCGCTACATTCTTGAGCGTCAACGCCGTGCCGACCATGCGGGCATGAGGCATGATGCACCTTAGGGTCGATCCGCTTACCGCTCCTACAATGCCCAAAGCATCCAATGCGTCGGATACGGCCGACGTTGCATCGCCCAAGGCCTCGAACTCCGCCAGTATTTTCGAGTCGGTACGCGGCAGTTCTAGCAGCTTGATCTTTTCCGGTGCAATCTTTCCCGTTAATTCTATTTTCATTCGGTTCTTTTCCATGTGGTCTTTATCCCAACCCTGCAGCACCGGCAGTCCGATGGGCTGGCAAGGCTATTGATTAAGGCTGAATTAGGGTTGCGCACCTAAATGTGGGTTGTTTTTAAGATGCTCGGCAAGCATGCCCATCACGCCACCCTGCAGGACAATCTTCTGAACACCCTGCTGCATGGGAGGATAGGAAAATGCCTTTCCCGTTGTCAGGTTTTGCACTTCCCCGCTTTGGTAATTAACTTGAAGCTGATCGCCATTCTGAATAACCCTGCTGATGCCCTCGCAGTCTTTCAGGCAAAGCACAGGTAGGTTATACACGCCCTGATAAGCGCGCACTCCCATCGATTCGCACAGAATACCCACCCCTAAGGCCTTGAAGGCATACAAGCCGTTGTTGTGCGCTTTTCCGGCCAGGAAATTTTTGCCGGCGACGATAAAATCTCCCCGCTGAATACGTTGCGCCAACGTGGGATCAACTTCCCGAAACAACAAGGGGGTAAGCACTGCCGGATCGGTGACGCGGCCGATTACGTTGTCAAAACTGATCACTCCACCGTCGTGCGGGATGTTGTCGCCCAGCACGTGGGCATGACCCTGTTGGATCCAGTTCATGATTTTTTTAACGCCTTTAATATATACGTTGAAGCTTATGTGCGGGGATCGGTAATGCACCCTTCGATAGCAGAGCGCGCGACGGTAATGGGGCTGCCTAGATAGCACTTCGCGTCTTTGGCGCCCATCCTCCCCGCACCGTTGGTCGCGGCGGTTGAAATAGATACTTCATTTGGCGCCAGCGGGCCACCCAGCCCGCCGGCACACAGACCACAGCCAGCGGGCAATTGGATGGCGCCAGCGTCGGCAAAGATGCTGGACAAGCCATTGTCCGATAGCTGTTTGGCAATGGCGACAGTACCCGGGACGACAAACAGCCGCACGTGCGATGCGATTTTTTTGTTTCTTAATATAGTCGCGGCCAGCTGAAAATCGTCATACATGCTCGAACCGCACGCCCCGATAAACGCATGGTCTATTTTTAAGCCAGCCACCTCGTCAATTGATACGCCCCGGTCCGGCGCTCCTGGCAGCACGACCTGCGGGCTGACTTCGCCAATATCCAAAGTGACCTTGTGCTCGAAATGGGCGTCGTCATCGCTAGTGGGAGCGTGCTCGCCCGACTTTGTCTTATAAGCGGGAAACAGTACATTCGCAACGCCCACTTCTGTCAGCGTATTGCACAAGGCTACTCTGGAAGAAAGAGGCATCGTGTCCACGACCTTGCCAGAAAACTCTACCACCCGATAGTCGAAGTCGATATTTAAACGTTCTGCAGAAAGCTGCGATGACAACCAGAACCCTAGATCGCGCGGATGCACGCCGGGCCTAAACTGGCCCTGCAACTCGATTCGCACGGTAGGCGGGACGGTAGCCCAGAGTGACCCGGTAGCCAGCACGGTGATAATGTCGGGGCCTGCTCTATGAGCATACGCGCCGATGGCTCCAAAGTTTGTGCAGTGCATGTCGTACGAAAACAGGAACATGCCCGGCTTTACAAGACCGGCTTCCATCGGATAGATGTGACCGTGCCCTGCCTGGCCGGCCGCAAAAAAATATTTGACGCCCCATTGCTCAGCCACATGCCTGTGGTTTTTTGCGCCAAGTATTGCCTCGGACGTCAGATGAAGCACCTTATGATCCGTAATGATCATTACCTTTTCAGGGGCGGTAATTTTGCGGTAGCCAATCTGAGAAAGTTGCTGGTATGCCACGTTCACGTAACCATCGTGGATAATGACCAGTTCGGGGTTGGGCTGGATGATATCGCCCGGCGTAACCCTGTTCTTACCCGAGGCCTTTGCCAGGATTTTTTCAGCCATTGTCATTGCCATGTACGACCCGCCTTTTTTCTACACGCGGCCCAATCTACTTGGGCGCACTTAATTAACTTTGACGTTGGCGGTTTTAGCAGCCATCGACCATTTTCTCATTTCACTTTTGATGAATTGGGAAAACTCTTCGGGAGTTGTTGGAGACGGCGTGAAACCTAGCGAAACCAGTTTTTTTACTGTGACAGGGTCGTCCAACACATCGACCATAGCCTTATTCAACTTTTCAATAATTGGCGTAGGAGTCCCTGCGGGCGCCAAAATGCCATTCCAGTCTTCAACCTCGAAATCAGGTACACCCGCTTCGGCCATCGTGGGCACGTTAGGAAATAATGGGCTGCGGCTTTTGCTTGTGATTGCCAAAGCACGCAACCTGCCTGATTCGATCAACGCCTGCGAGGGCGCCTGGCCGCCGAAGATAAAAGACACTTCGCCGCTGACGGCTGCAGTTGTAGCCGGATTGGCGCCCTTATAGGGAATGTCCAATGCGTTGATCCCCGTCCGGGAGTTGAATAATACGGACGCCATGTACGCTGCACTTCCGACGCCCGCCGTACCAAAAGTTAATGCCCCTGGCTTCTTCTTGCCCGCCGCAATCAAATCACTAGCCGTTTTAAAGCCCATTTTCGGCGCAGCGGACAAAATAAGCGCCGTCTTGGCAGACAGGCCGATCGGCGCGAAATCCTTCAAGGTATCGTATGGCAACTTGGAGTAGATGAACGGGTTGATCGTCAATGCGCCGATATGGCCCACTAACAGCGTGTACCCGTCCGCAGCCGCGTGTGCTACATATCCAGTACCGATAATGCCGGCAGCCCCTGCCCGGTTTTCAACCACGATGGACTGGTTCAGCTTCTTGCCTAAACCGCTCGCAACGATTCGGGCTACAACATCCGTGTTCCCGCCGGGAGCAAATGGCACAATAAGGCGTATGGGCCTATCAGGATACGATGATGCTGATTGGGCTGGTGCTGCTGAGAAAATTCCCAGCGTGGCAACCGCGACCCAAGTGTGGGCGAGTAATTTGTAGAATCTCATGTCGTCCTCGTTTTAGATTGTATGACAAATAAAGACATTTCAGCCTCGAAAGCCTATTATAAGTAGGCTGTTCTCTAAGATTGTATGACAATTAAAAAACAGATATCAATGAAAATTGTAAAAAGCAGTGTCTATTCGGAAACGCTCGTACGCCTTTCAACCCTGATCATCGAAGGCGACTACAAGCCAGGGGATCGCTTGATCGAGCGCGAACTGTGCGACCGGCTACAAGTAAGCCGCAGCTCCATCCGGGAAGCCCTGCGCCAGCTGGAGGCTGAGAAGCTGGTGCAGATCATTCCGAACAAGGGGCCGGTGGTGCGGCGCTTAAGCACCAAGGAATTCTTGGATCTGTGGGATATTCGCGCCACGATAGAATGCCTGGCCGCTCGGCGCTTCGCCAGCCAGGGATCCAATGCGGCCATCCTGGCACTGGAAAAAAGCATCCATGTACTGGAAGCCGCCCTGACGGAAAAAGACGAGCACTGTATTCGCGTGGCAAAGAATAGTTTCTTTGAGTGCTTTATGCTGGGTTCGGGCAATTTTGCTCTGCCTGATTTGTTAAGACAGTTAAATGCGCAGCTAAGCTTTATGTGGGCGTCATCGTTACGAGTGCGCGGCCGGCCCACGGAAAGCATTAAAGACCTTCTGGCGTTACTGGACGGAATCAAGGCACGCAATCCGGAAGTCGCCAATGCCGCCGTTGTCTTGTATAGCGAACGCGCCAAGAATATTGCGCTGGCCCACTTGGCAGAGCTCGAGCCGACTCAGGCTAAAGCACCAATGCGTGGTCGCAGGCGAACACCGACGGCTGCGGAAAGATGACGGCGGCTAAATCCCGATAGACTGAGATTCCGCCGCCCCTGGCTTGCCCCGGTATTTTCGTGCCGGGTGTGTTTACGAAACGATCTTCTGCCTTGCGTGAATTCGAGGCAGGGCCACTAACCCAGCTGGATGAAGCTCTTCAGAAATTCCCAAGTCGGGGCTTTCCGAGGGGTTGACATGATGTCTTGAGGAGTGCCTTCTTCCACCAGTTCGGGGTCCGGCACTTTTCTGCTCGCCGCCCGGCTTTTTCCTTCGATAGCTTCAGTACCTGTGTCGGGGCTTCGGTAACGTTGCGTCGCGCTGTCGTGTGCGGGAACAGGTTGAACTGCTAAAACACCACGCCCATTTCCTTGCTCATCGTTCGCAGGTGCGCTTCGCTGGCTGGGACTAGCTTGCTTTTGCGCAGAAGTGCCCGTTTTGTACTATTCGGAACCAGGGCGAAAACATCATTTGAGTATCGGAGTCGCGAAATCCGTCGTCTAACACCGATTTCCCTCGGTGATCTATCAAACTGTGATGGGAGCGATACGGACCCTTGATATTGGCTTTTGCAGCCTGAAACAGCCGATTGCGATTTCTGTCGTGGCAGTGCTAATTACTATGCTAGCACCATTAACCGGGCGGGTTTGTTCTTTCCGCAAGAGTGGGCTTGCAGTCATTCTGCCTCCATGAAACGACAGCAAAGGGCTATTGTTCCAGTCAGGCGTATCCGATAGGAGCGCAACAAGTGCCTCCTGTCCAGACTCAGGGCAGCGGCGTACGTGAATATACACACCAAAGATCATCCGTCGGGCGAGATCCGCGGCCAAGTGCTGTCACCCAAGAGCAACTGACGCCTTAGTCAGAGGTAGTTGGCCATCACCGTGGCTATTGCGGCGCTGATGGCCAACAGAAGCAACGCTCGCGCCGGCGGCACCCGCTGCGGTGCGCAGATGCGCACGGGCAGACGCTTGCGCCCGGTTATCATGGGGCGCAGCAGGTTATGCCCCTTGGCAACTGCGTATAGCACGATCACCAGCACGTGCAGCGCTACAGCCACCAGCAGCACATCCCACAGAATTTCGTGTAGTTCCGTGATGGCGTTGGCAACTGGGGCAGAGACCCATTCGGTGAACGGCCCTTCGTCAGCGATATCGTTATTGATATAAAGCCCGGTCAACGTCTCGCCCAGCACCAGGGCAAGCAACAGCAGCACCATCCACCCACCCGCCGGGTTGTGGCCCACCTGCACGTCGGCATCGCGGTGAAACAGGTGGCGCAGATGGCGCAATGCGGCGGCGGGCGAGGCCAGAAAGCTGCCGAATCGTGCGGTTTCGCTGCCGAAGCAGCCCCATAACAAGCGGAAAAGCACCAAGGCCAGCAGCGTCTCGCCGATCAGAACGTGCCAGTCCATCCAGTTAATTTTCCAAGTCAAGTAAGCGGCTCCCACCAGCACTGCCAGCAGCCAGTGGAACAGCCGTGTCGGAATATCCCAGACTTCCACAAAGCGATGTCCATGTTGTGACGGCATGCCTGGATCGGCGGGCTGCTTGTCTCCTGCAGGAGTAGGCGTGCTTGGGTTGCGGTGAGTCGTGGTCATCGCGTTGCCTCTTTGGTCGATGTCAGCGCATCGAGATGGCGCTGCAACAGCGCCGGAAAACGCTCTCGCCAAACGGCGTTGGCCGGAGAAGGATGGGGCAGCGGGTAGAGCGTTAGCCAGCGCTGTGTTTGCGCGTTAGCGATCAGGATACACAGCGGGTCGAGATAGCGACGATCGCTAGACCAGTAGGTTTTCATACGTGACTGCTCGTCGGATGATTGGCCTATGCCAAACCAGTGAAAGGCCTGGTTGCCCAGCGTGATGACGTGATCGCCATGCCACTGCAACAGCAATATGTCGCGGATCAATGGCTGGAACAAGCGCTGCACGGCCAGCGGCCACGCTTTGTTGGCGATGGGCTTATAGGGGACTGTATTTAGCCAGAACAGTGAGGTTGGCGGCCTGTTGCCGCGGGTGCGTTCTCCGTCCGTCGAGTGAGCCGTGGTCGGCGCAGTCAGCATACGCCTTAGTACGCGGCCCGACGGGCCCATGAACGGTGCGCCAGCGGCGATCTCCGCCCGGCCCGGGTCCCGGCCCATGACGCACAGTGCTGCGTTGGGCGACCCCAGACCCATGACCGGTACTGAGAAATCTTTTCCGACCGCCGCGTAGGCGGATCTATCCAGTTGGGCGAGGCCAGCCGCCAGTTCGCTGAAACGACTGTAGTCGATGGCTTGTGAGGTCTGTGAACCAATTCCCGTGTTCATATTTAGGGCTGCCGAAATAGGCTGGCATTACGTGGCATGCGATGTCAGGCGGTACTGATGTCTGTCGCACGAGACTTTTTTGCAAGGTGTTCGGCCAATCGATGCGATAGAGCCATGATGGTCAGGGTCAGGTGCTTGTCGGGCAAGGTAGGGATGACACCGCCGTCACAGATAAATAAGTTATCGATCTCGTGCACTTTCAGGTTCGCGTCCACAACTCCATTACGTGCATCTGTCGAAATTGCTGTTGTGCCCGCATAATGTATGCCGGTGCCGCTGTTGTCACGAGAAGTGTAGAGGCGCGTCGCCGAAGCCGAGCGCAAGACTTTGCGACCCCAGTCCATCATGGTGTCCATCCGGGCCTGGGCTGAAAAGGGGATAGAAAAATCCACATTCACCTGGCGTACACCGTATTTGTCGATGGTGTCACCTGGACGGACGCGATTGCCCGGAGTGGCTTCGCCGGCGCAGAATAACCCCAGAGTGACGTAGCTGTGGAACATCAGGCGAGCAAGGCGCTCTTTAATGAATGCGGGAAATGGCTTCATGGCGCTCAGGTAGTGCGGCACGTCTGGAAGGCCATGGATGGCATGGCCGATAAACGGGAACGAAGACCCGTCTGGCAATTTACCTCGAGAAAGAAGTATGAGCAGGTCGCCGTAGCCAATGTCGTAGTTGCGGCGCTTCCCCCAGAGCTTGCGCAACGAGGTCGACAACACGACCTTGGGGTTGTCCTGCAGCCGCTGACCTACAAGTCCGTTGCGGTTGCCCAGGCCTGCTGGATCCAGGCTATCGGCCGAATTGAACAGGATGCGGGGCGTTTCGATGGCGCCAGTGGCGAGAACGAAAGACTGGGCCCTTAGAATATGGGTCTGTCCCGTTCGGGTGTCCAGATACTCGACACCCGAAATACACTGCTGGCCTGGTTCACGTATTAGCCGCCGGACTTTGGCACAGGTACGCAATTCATAGTTGGGCAGATGGGAAATTTCGGGCAGCAATCGGGTTGAAAATTTGTACATGGCGCCAACTGGGCACCCTGACGTGCATCCGCCAGTGGAAACGCATGACGTTGCCATGTTGCCGCGGGTGTTGATCGCCTTGCGATTCGGGATGGCGTGAGAGTCGGGATCATTCAGGCGGCGCACGGCGGCTACGATCATCTCGTCAACCGGACGTAGCATTTTCGGGGGAATAAAATCGCCGTCAGGCAATTCCTTCAGGCTTTCGCTTGTACCGCAGACGGTAATCAGGCGTTCGGTCGCGCTGTAATGGGGGGCAAGTTCCGCGTAATCCAGCGGCCAGCTTTGCAGATCGGTTTCAGAAAACCGGACGCTGACGCCATTCCACAAACTTTGCAAGCCATCGACCGCCAGAACTTGGAAGTGCTGGAATGCGCCAGGTGCGCGCGGCGTAGAACCGGTGCTGCCATCGGCGAATAGCGGGTGGCTAAACAAGCTATCGTGCGGATCGCTGGGCCAAACCGTGTCGGGCCCTATGCCGAAGTCTTTGGTGGCGCCGGGCGGAGATACCGTCTTGAAGTGATCGGCAGCCAATAGCGTGCCTTGTTCCAATGAGATAACCTTAAGCCCTGCACGAGCCAGTTGGTGAGCCAGTATGCCGCCGCCTGCTCCTGTTCCGACGATGCAGACTTCACAGTTGAGCATATTATCCACGGGGTTCTCCTACAGGCCATTCTCCGACCGAGTTCAGGAAGTCGGGTGAGGCATAATGGATGTGCTCAAGGAAGGCAAAAAGGGAGCTGGCTTCGGCACCCAGGTCGGAACGACGCAACTTTCCTGATCTCCGGAATTCAGACCGAGTGGATATGGCTTGCAGGGCGCAGTGGATCTGATGATTGTTGTTGGCGATACGTGCAATGTCCGCGGCCAAAGGCAGTAGTGATACTTCGTATGGGCTGAGTTTAATAATGAAATTCATCAGCGTAGCAATATCCTGTGCGCTTATCTGAGAGCCCTCGGGTATCGATTGACTGTGAGCATTCTGTGTCTGGGCGGGCAGCGAACCGAGCCAGCGCAAGGGCAGGCCTGATCGTAGATGGCGTTCGATTTCTTCCAAGGAGACACCGTTGGTTTCGGGCACCCATCTAAAGGTGAAGAACACCCCAATGGCGCAGACCAGTGCGTAGATGGTGAATACGCCTCCTAAGCCGATTGCCGACACTAGGACCGGGAAAGAAAACACCACAAGGAAGTTAAAGCCCCAGTTAAACAACGATGCAACGCTCATGCCCAGGCCGCGCGCGTGCAAAGGGAACACTTCAGACATCATGACCCAAGGCAACGGCCCTATGCTCACGGCAAATGCGCCAATATACAGGAGCAGTCCAACGATGGCGAGCATGTCAAGCGAGGTGGACTCTGTGGCGGCGGCTATTGCAATCATGCTCAGGCTAAGTGCTGTGCCGACAAACCCAATAAACAATAGCCGGCGCCGTCCGATGCGGTCGATCAGCATCATGCCCACGACTGTCATGACGACGTTAACGACGCCAATACCGATCGTAGCCAGGATTTGCGTAGCGTGTGAGTCGAACCCTGCTTCCTGCAAAATTGTAGGTGCATAGTAAATTACAGCATTGATACCACTGAGTTGTTGCAATAGAAACAGGCCTATGCTGACGATTAGCGCCGGCCGCACGACGGGCGTTAGCAGGTCAGACCATTTTGCTTTATGGCGGTCGTTTGCCGCCGACTCTGCAATAGCAGCCAGTTCGCTGGTGACCGAGGGATCATCGAGGGGGACACTTCGGAGCTTGGCAAGGGCATTCTGCGCTTCGGGCACTCGGCCTTTAAGCGCAAGCCAGCGCGGGGTGTCGCGCAGCACGAGCATCCCCAAAAACAATGCCAGCCCCGGCAGTGCGCCGAGCATGAACATGATGCGCCAAGAGTCGCCCAAGGCGAAGTTGGCCAGGTAGGCCCCCAGTATGCCCATGGTAATCGCGAGCTGGTAGATGGAAACCAGCATGCCGCGTATGACAGGGGGTGCGCTTTCCGAGATGTACAACGGAGCGACCATTGCTGCAACCCCAACGGCCACACCTAGCGTCAAGCGAGCGGCACTTAGCATCCATATCGCGGTTGCTGATCCTGAGAGCAGCGCGCCCAGAATGAAAAGGGCCGCAGCGCCCAGTAGCAGGGCGCGCCGACCATAGCGTTCCGACGCTGGGCCAGCAAAAACGGCACCAAACAAGGCACCGAAAGGCACTGCCGCCGTCATCAATCCTTCGTCCAGAGGCGTGATGGCGAACTCATTACGCAAGAAATGGAGGGCACCGGCGATGATGCCTTCATCGAAACCAAATAGGATACCGGCAATGCCGGCGACTGCAGCGACGAAATAAATCACGAATATCTCTTTCGAAGAATTTAGTGGGAAATAGATTACTGTCGCTTACTTAAGGACCCCTTGCGCGACCTTTTTCAGGGCGAGAATAATATCGTTGATGTCTTGCTCGGTTAAGGTTGAGGCGATGGCCAGCAAGGCACTTCGTGCATGCAGATCGTCGCAGCGCGGCAAGGCGCCGTGCGCGTAAGCATACGTGCTGGCAAAGGTATTGGACGGATGGGTCCAGGGGTAGCCGTCGCTGCTGTTAGAGCGGCGATGCACCAGGCTTGGAATGTTCGAATACCAGTGCATACCCCATTCGCGTGTCGTGATACAGGTAAGACTACCCTCGGGGCCTACTATGCCCTCTGCCTTCAATGCGTCAACAAAGCGTGCGGCCTTTGCTTCATTGGGCAAGGACATCAGCATGACAGCTCCTGTATCGCCCGCGCGGTCCGGAACGTGACGAAATTCAAGACCCGGAGTGCCGTCCAAGGCATCACGGATGCGCCACTTGGTGCTGCGCATGGCTTGGGTAATAGCAGGCAGTTTGCGCATCTGGGCCAGAGACATGGCACCGGCCAATTCAGACATACGCGCGCCGATGCCCCAAAGTTGGGTGTTGTCATCGCTGGTATCGAGTCGCCCTGCATCGGTGCGTGGGTATCCCAGATCGTGCAAGGCAACGATGCGGCGAAACAGCGCAGCATCTTCGCACACGATCATTCCGCCGTCGCCGGATGTCATGTTTTTATTCAATTGAAAGCTGAAAATGCCAATGTCGCCGAAGCGGCCTACTGATCGTTCTTTATAGCGTGCTCCGGCAGCCTGAGCGCAATCTTCTATCAAAAATAAATTATGCTTCTGGCAGATTTCGGCAATTTCAGCGACATTGCCTGGTGCGCCGCTCATATGCACACAGAGGACAGCCCGTGTATGAGGGCCGATTTTGCTCTGTAAATCGTGAGGGTCAATACAGAAGGTGTCGTCAATATCGACCAGTTTTGGGATGGCGCCGGCACGCACAACTGCCGATATGCAACTGACCCAGAGATAGCCCGGCACGATGACTTCGTCTCCCGGCCCCAGATTGAGCGCCGACATGGCGATGGTCAGTGCTGCGGTTCCAGATGACACGCCTAGAGCGTGATGATGGCCAAAGGCCTCGCACCATTCACGTTCGAGCGTTTCAACCATTTTTTGCGGATCGAGCCCATAAAAACGAAATGGGCTGCGCGACTTTACAACACGACTAACCAGTTCCAGCTCTTCGTCGCCGATCCAGTGTGCGCCGGGAAACTCCCAGGGAAGGGGCTCTGTACGTACGGGAACGCCGCCGTCAATAGCGAGGCGCGCACCGGCCTCCACAGTCGAATAAGGTGGGTCGATGATTCGGGGCGTTTTCATATAGTTCCTTTGGGTATGGGCCAATGCGCGGGAATGAGGAGTGAGCAGATGAAGGAGGGTATAAAAGCTCTTTTTTGGTATTCTGTCACGAAGTCTAATTCTATCTTCGCCTGATTGCTAGTTGTCGAACATCTGGGTTTGGCTCTGGCGTCTGGTCGTTTTAGGCGAGAGACGCTTTTTTGATACTAAGCGTGCTACGCGGGCTTGGGCCGCTGTAGTATGGCGGAGTATTTCTTTGAGTAGCGCTACTGCTTTCCGGTGACTGAGCCTGTGAGGTATATTGAAGTGACGTTAAGCCCCACACATCGAGTTTCGTTTCTGGTTATTTGTTTTGGGGTGCTTTTTGGATTTGGCATCGCATCCATTGCGGGTGTCCTGGATACGCTGAAAGGCGTTTTTCAGCTAAGCCTGAATGGCGAGCAGGCAATGGTCGCGGTTCTTATAGTGTCCTGCTTCTTTGGCGCCATTCTGGCGGGGCCTGTTTCGTTATACTGGGGCAGGCGTGCGGCCATGATGTTAGCGGCTGTCCTGGCGTTTGCAGGTTACGCCGTCATACTTGCCGCTCCGAGCTTTGACTGGTTTGTTGGCGCACGCATATTAGTCGGTATGTCCGTCGGTTTTTCATCGATGGTGGTTCCCATGTATGCCGCCGAAACCACTTCTGCCAGGCGACGGGGATCTGTGGTGGCGATGTTTCAGCTGGCCATTACTGGCGGTATTCTTTTGGCCTATAGCGTTTCGCTGGCTTTCGTGTCCTATGTGCCGTGGACACTTATCTTGGGTTCTGGCCTGGTGCCGACCCTGTTGGCCATGGTCGCTATTGTGCTGCTGCCCGAAAGTCCGCGCTGGCTAGCGGCACGAGGTTGCATCAGCAAGGCTGAGCATGCGGCGCGACGACTCGATTTATTAGAGGAGTGGCGAGAAATTGTTCAGGATACTGTTGCCGTTTCGTCACGAACTAGCAGCCTGAAACCACTTAATAAAGGGTTCAGACGAGGCAGCACAATTGCTGTATTGGTATTCTCCAGCGTCTTGTTTGTACTGCAGAATTTAAGTGGTATTGACGGCATCCTTTATTATGCCCCACGAATTTTTCACACACTTGGTTTTGCCGCCGGAACGGCAGCGTTAGCGGCGACATTTGGATTGGGTCTGATCAATTTCGTGGCGACCTTGGTGGCCTTGTCTGTAGTCGATAAGGCCGGGCGGCGGCCGCTATTGATAGGTGGTTCAGCCGTCATGATCATTGGATTGGCGGCGGTCGTGGCCGCTGCAACGTTCGATTGGCCGTGGGTTGGGTTGCTGGGGCTGGGCCTGTATATTCTTGCGTTTGCCGTTAGCCTGGGGCCGCTGCCCTATGTACTAATGTCGGAACTCTTCCCGAGTGCGATCCGCGAGCAGGGAATTGCAGCAGCGTCCGCGGTAAGCTGGCTGTTCAATGCTCTGGTCGCTTTTACCTTTCTTTCCATTGTCGAGGGCATCGGTCTGGCAGCCACAATAGCCCTATTTATGCTGGTGTGTGTGTTATCGCTAGTGGTTTGTATCGTCTTTTTGCCTGAGACACGCTTGGTTCGGCTGGAGGTTATCGAGGCTAATGTGCTGGCTGGACGCGCTTTGCGTGAATTAGGTGATGATTTTCCCGCAGTAGAGCCGGATGCGGCAAAGATGGATGCCGTACTTAGCTCTAAGCCGAATAGCTAATGACGGACCGAGCGGCAAGAAGTACAACTTTCTACACAATAGTGGGCTTTTGAATCAGGATGCTGGAGGCGCAACTCGGAATCGAACCGGGGTGGACGGATTTGCAATCCGCTGCATGACCACTCTGCCATTGCGCCGTGTACATGTCAGTACATGTAGAAAGAGGGAAGCGCCAGCGCTTCCCTCTTGAGTTTGGAGCGGGAAACGAGTCTCGAACTCGCGACCTCAACCTTGGCAAGGTTGCGCTCTACCAACTGAGCTATTCCCGCATTGTTTTCCGCACCGAACCCTATTGGCCTAAGTGGAAAACAGCCTCGCAGTATATCTGGATTTTTAGCACTG
>JBDTLC010000075.1:0-10116 GCA_039935015.1 Paralcaligenes sp.
TGGGGGGCTGTCCGCCCCGCAAGTTCGCACACCGCCCCGAAGCCGGCCCTGTGCGCGGGAAGTCATGGCGCAGCCATGACCGTGCCCGTCAGAGCCAGCCCCATCTTAGCCGCCCACGCCGCGGAGCTAGAATGTTCTAACCACGCTGCTACAAGCTGTCGCTACGAGCCCGCGCTAAACCGACCCTCAAGCACATAACTCATCGCCTCGCTGGCCGCCGCCAACCCCATTGCCGCCGTCACCGTCACCAATGACCCATAACCCGAACACGACAAACCCTGCAAACCACCCGACGTCCCCTGAGCGCCGCTATGAGCTCCAACTGAACCTCCGTCACCGGCGCCCCCTCCCTCCGGCTTGATCCACAACTCAGGCAGGCGCGCCGGCTGATCAAACCAGACAACCCTCACCCCCATCTTCGGAATCCGCTTACGCGGCTTTCCCGCCTGATCCGAGGCTTTCGGGTAGCCGTGCTGGCGCCGCAAACTGTTGCGCAGTTTGGCCAACAAGGCATCATTTAACGCCTGCGACAGATCACTTACGCGCAAGGCGAGCGGATTGGTCTTGCCGCCAGCACCACCGCACACCAGCAGCGGCAGGTGCCTATCGCGGGCTTCGAGAATCATTGCAATCTTCGCGCCGGACTGGTCAGTGCAATCCACCAACAACGTCACATCGCAGGCCAGCAATTCGTGCACATTTTCGGGTGTCACAAAATCATCGACCTGCCGCACGCGACAATCCGGATTGATCCCTGCGATCCGCCGTGCCATGGCCTCCGTTTTGGCCACACCCAGCGTATCAGTCAGCGCATGCACCTGGCGATTGATATTAGACTCGGCAACATGATCCAGATCAATCAACGTCAAAGCCCCTACGCCCGAGCGTGCCAAAGCCTCGGCACACCACGAACCCACTCCACCTATGCCGGCCACCGCAATATGCGCCGCCTGTAACCTGGCCGCCCCCGAGGGGCCGTACAGGCGTTCAAGGCCGCCGAAGCGGCGCTGCAGATCGATAAAAGAAGATTCGGACATGGCACTGAAAAAGAAAGATCGAAGGAACGAGCTGTTTCGCCGTAAAGGCTAACATCCAAAAGTGTACACGCCACGCCCCAAGCGCCCGGATCAGGAGTGGCTTAAAATAAGATCCATTCTCATACTGCCGCAATGCCACATCATGAATAACCCGGGCGACCCTACGCTTGCTTCTGTGCGCAGAAGCTTTCGGCTGCTCACCGACTCCGAGCGTCAGGCGTCGTTAGAACGCAGCCTGGCCCACTGGGTCCCCGACCAGGACATTTGGATATTCGGCTACGGATCCCTGGTGTGGCGTCCAGAATTCAACTTCAGTGAACGCCGTCTGGCCGTACTGCACGGCTACCATCGCGCGTTGTGTCTGTGGTCACGCGTCAATCGCGGTACGCCTGAGCAGCCGGGCTTGGTCTTTGGCCTGGACCATGGTGGTTCGTGCAAGGGGATGGCATTTCGGATCGCAGCCAGCGAAGTCCCAGAAACACTTAAAGCGCTATGGAAACGCGAGATGCCCAGCGGCGCCTACCTGCCAAAGTGGCTCAATTGCCGTACCCGAGCTGGCTATATTCAGGCGCTGGCCTTTATCATGGACCGCCACACCGACGCCTATGTCAACAGCCTTACCAATGACCAGCTTGTGGAGATCGTGCGACGCGCCCACGGACATTACGGCCCCTGCACGGAATACGTGCTCGAAACCGCGCAGGCACTCAAGCACGCAGGGATTCACGACCGAAATCTCGAAGCCATGGTGCTGTACCTGCGAAGCAGCATCGCCCAGAACAGTTAAACTCATACACTGCCTCTTCTTTTATTCATCAACATGCCCGTCGCCGATATCCGCCGAAGTTACGAAAAAAATATGCTGCTTGAAGCATCGCTCGCGAGCACTCCCCTTGAGCAATTCACGCACTGGTTCAACGAAGCTCTGGCAGCCAAGGTCCCCGAGCCCAACGCCATGACGCTGGCGACCGTCTCCGACACAGGCCGGCCTTCGGCCCGTACTGTGCTGCTCAAAGGCTACGATGAGCGCGGCTTCGTTTTTTTTACCAACTACGAATCGCGCAAAGGCCACGAGCTGGCTGGCAACCCCAACGCCTGTCTGCTATTTTTCTGGCCTGCGCTCGAACGCCAAGTCAGGTTGGAAGGACGCGTCGAAAAAGTCTCGGACCAGGAATCAGACACCTATTTCAACAGCCGCCCGCTCGGATCACGCATAGGCGCCTGGGTCTCGCCTCAAAGCCAACCTATCAGCCGCGCAGAACTCGATGCACGCAACTCTGAATTCACGCAATCGCTGGGCGATCATCCGACACGGCCACCCCACTGGGGCGGCTACCGCCTCAAGCCCGATTATGTCGAATTCTGGCAGGGACGCCCTTCGCGCCTGCATGACCGCCTGGCTTTTCGGCTAAACGACCAAGCCCTGTGGGTCAGCACCCGCCTGGCACCTTGACAGCTCACCTCGACCCGATGCTGTCAATGACTGCCGAGCCTGCCGACTTCGACGCGCTGTATTTCCGCTCCGCGCTAGGCCGCTTCCCGACCGGGGTAACTGTGATTACGACCGAGTCCCGTGAAGACCGCCAGCCCATAGGACTGACGATCAGCTCCTTCAACTCCGTTTCGCTCAACCCGCCCCTGGTGCAGTGGACTTTAACCAAGAGCGCATCATCGCTGATGTATTTTCAGCACAGCGAACGCTACGTCATTCATGTGCTCGCCGCCCAACAGCGCGCCTTAGCCCGAAAATTCGCCAGTGGCAGCCAGGCAAGTCGGTTCGAAGAGGTAGAGCTCACCTACGCCCCCAATGGCGCACTAATGCTGGACGACCCCCATTGCACCGCTTGGTTCGAATGTTATAACCACAGTCAGGTCGAAGCGGGCGACCACTTCATTTTTATCGGACAAGTAGAGCACTGCCATCGCGGCACGGGCCAACCCCTGGTTTATCATGCAGGCGACTTTGACCTGACCCCATCAACCAAACCTCTGTCGCGCTTATAAGCGCATGGAATCACAACCTTAGACGAAGTGAACAGTGCGATGGCAGCTGACATAGATTGCGTGGTCTTGGGAGCAGGCGTGGTAGGTCTGGCCATAGCCCGTGAAATGGCATTGGCCGGACGCGAGGTGCTGTTGACGGAGGCTGCCGAGGCGATCGGCACAGGCACCAGCTCGCGCAATTCGGAAGTCATCCACGCGGGCATCTATTATCCGAAGGACAGTCTTAAAGCCCGGCTATGCGTGGCAGGCAAGCAGCAGCTTTATGCCTATTGCGCCCAACGCAACATCCCCCACAAGCGCCTGGGCAAACTGATTGTTGCTGCAACGCCAGAACAAACCAGTGCGCTGGCCGACATTGCCAGGCGCGCCAAACTCAACGGCGTCGACGATCTGTACCAAATCAGTGGCAGCCAAGCACGGGCGCTCGAACCAGAGCTTCAGTGCGACGCCGCGCTCGTATCGCCCTCCACCGGCATTGTCGATAGCCACGCCTTGATGCTTGCACTGCAGGGCGACGCCGAAAATCATGGCGCACAATGCGTTTTTCATACTCCATTTTGCAACGGTGAAGTGCTGGAAAATGGCGAATTCCGGTTGCGTTTCGAAGGCGTCGAAGCCATGGAGATAACAGCGCGCTGTGTTATCAATGCCTGCGGCCTGTCAGCCCCCTCGGTCGCCCGCCGACTCTCTGGCCAGCCTCAAGAACTCATCCCGAACGCCTACTTCTGTAAAGGCAGCTATTTCACTCTTTCTGGCAAGGCACCGTTTTCCCGGCTGATCTACCCCATGCCTGACCATGCGGGGCTCGGCGTGCACCTGACACTGGATCTGGGAGGCCAAGCGAAATTCGGCCCCGACACGCAATGGATAGCCAACGAAGACTACACACTCGACCCGCGCCGCGGCGACGCGTTCTACGACGCTGTCAGGCGCTACTGGCCTGCCTTGCCCGATGGCGCGCTAAGCCCGGGGTACACGGGGATACGGCCCAAAATTACCGATGCCCATTCGGCCGCCGCCGATTTCATAATTGCTGGGCCAGCCACGCATGGCGTTAACCATTTACTTAATCTATTCGGCATCGAATCACCCGGCCTGACCTCTTGCCTGGCCATCGCCCGCGCCGCGCGTGTCGCACTTGAAGAGCCTACCTCATAGGCTCATTTATCCACCTACCGCCTCGCCTTCGCGACGCGAATCGGCGCCGCCCTCTAGCCCCTGCTTGGTCAATACGACCCCCTGCAGGCCGCTGGGGAAGTCAACCTCGCGCACCTGATGGCCCATCGCCCGCAGCCCTGCAACCAAACCATGCAAGTCAGTGCCTTTTTCCAGCTCCGTAAAGCGATTTCGGCTACCGCGATTGGGCAGATCGATGGCTTGCTGAATGTCCAGACCACGATCAAGCACGCCGCGCAACGTCTTTGCAACAAAATTGATAATGGCGCTGCCCCCCGGCGACCCTATCGCCATAAACGGCTTGCCATCTTTCAACACAATCATCGGGGACATTGAACTGCGCGGCCGCTTTAGCGGCTCAACTCGATTGGCCACCGGCTTGCCCTGTGCATCCACGTCAGACAATGAGAAATCAGTCAGCTGATTATTCAACAAAAATCCGTCGACAAAGATCTTGCTGCCAAAGGCCGACTCAATCGTACTGGTCATGGACACCACATTGGATTGCGCGTCGACCACTACAACATGAGTGGTCGACGGAATTTCGGGAGAATCGTCGCGACCACGCAAGGCCAGCATATGCGCCGGGTCACCGGGCGACGCCACGCCGATACTGCGATCAGAGCGAATCAACCCTGCACGCAAACCCAGATACTGCGCATTGAGCATCGCGTGCACCGGCACGTCCACAAAATCTGGATCGGCCACGTAAAAATCACGATCGGCATAAGCCAGCTTTCCCGCCTCGGAAAAATAATGCACGGCCATCAGAGAATCGACTGGATAGCGGTCAATAGGTGTATGAGACAAAATTTTCAGCATCTGCATCACCGCCAGCGGGCCAGAACTGGGAGGCGGCATCCCGCACAGCTCATAAAGCTTATAGGGCGTGCAAACCGGCGTGCGTTCTACCGCCCGATATCCGGCGAGATCGGCCAGCGTCATATCGCCCGGCACCGGATGATGCGCAATTGCATCGACGATGTCTTGTGCGACAGACCCTTTATAAAAGGCATCAGGGCCTTGCTCGGCAATTTTCCGCAACACCCCGGCCAACGCAGGATTACGCAAACGATGGCCTACCGGCCACGCATGGCCATCGGCTTGGTAGAAATAGGCCGCCGCTGCGGGCTGCTGACGCAGCGCCGTGTTCTGCTCTAGCAACGCGTGCAAGCGAGGCGACACGTCAAACCCGTCTTCGGCCAATTGAATCGCTGGCGCAAATAGAACCTTCCAGGGCAAATGCCCCTCTTCTTTATGCAGCAAGGCCAGAGCCCGCAGCACGCCCGGCGTGCCCACCGAGCGCCCACTATTCACCGCGTCCCAAAACGGCATGGCCTTATGGTCGCGCATGAAGCGATCGCTGCGGGCTGCCGCCGGCGCAGTTTCGCGCCCGTCGAAGGCGCGCACCCGCTTTTGATGCGCGTCATAGCTGACAATGAAGGCCCCGCCGCCCAGTCCGGACGACTGGGGCTCGACCAGATTCAAGACCCACTGCGTTGCGATCAAGGCATCCACTGCGTTGCCTCCCTGCTTGATGATCGCCAACCCCGCCTGGCTGGCCAGGGGATTGGCGCTGGTCACCATAAAGTGTGCGGCGCGTACCACTTTGTGCTGCAAAAGCCCGGTGGCCGCCTCCGGATTAATGTCTTCGGCCACCATGGCCTTTTGCAGCGGGTCCGACGGCGCTTTGGCCAGCGCGATGCCCGGCGCCATTGCCTGGCCCAGCACGACCGCCAGGCTCAATGCAAGTAAACGGAACGACATTCTCTTTTTACTCATACCAAATCTCCCGGCAGCCTGCTTTCCTCAATAACATCTCGCAACCACGATTCGAAGGCCTGCAACGGATCGGACCGCTCATTATTATCAGGATAGCCAAAAAAATAGGCTTCCCGCACCGCCAACCCGCCCTCGAACGGCGTCTGCAAACGGCCTGCCCCTAGATCTTCCTGCACTAAGAAGCGCGGCACCAGCGCCACTCCCATTCCTGCCTGCACCGCCGCAAGTGTCATGGTAAATAATTCGTAACGCGGCCCGGCGCTGATCGACGGCGTATATTCCCGCTGGTGCTCGCGATACCACTGTCGCCACGCATCAGGACGCGAGGCCATATGCAAGTGCGTGAGCACGGCCGACCCCTCGCGCGCGGCCTGCAAGGCCAGCCCGGGTATGCAGACCGGCAAAAGCTCGCCCTCATCGAACAGTTTGATGCCCTGTGTGTGCGGCCACATCTGCAGGGCGTGGTAGATAGCCGCGTCAAAAGGATGATCGTTGAACTGAAAAGGCAAGGTACGAACCGACAGGCTGACCGATATATCTCCACGCCGTTTCTTGAAGTCTGGCAGGCGTGGAATTAACCAGGTCGTGGCCAGCGTGGGCAATACGGCAATATGCAGGCTGCGCCCCATACCTGAACGCGACACCAGGCCAAAAGTATCTTTTTCCAGTTGTTCCAGATGATGCCGTACCCTGGCGGCATATTCCGCTCCAGCGTCGGTGAGTGCTACGCGGCGGCGAACCCGGGAAAAGAGCTGCACACCCAGCCTATCTTCCAGGCCGGCGACCTGCCGGTAGACGGCGCTGTGGCTCAGGGCCAGTTCTTCGGCTGCGCGCGAAAAAGAACCCAGCCGCGCAGTCGCTTCAAACGCCTGCAGCGCTCCGAGATTGGGTATGCCATTTCTCATTAAATCTCCAGACAAGCCCCGTCGTGTGCGGGGGTGAGCATCGCGCCCGATAAGCGACTGTTACGTCTAGCGGTAGAATCGAGCCATTCAAACTATCGCCCGTCATGCTTAATAGGCACGACATTGTGCAATTTTATCAATTGCGTTATGCACATAATGCACATTACTCTGGACGGATGATGAAATCACAATCCCCTGCACCGGCCCTCCGTTTAGGCGGTCATATCCTGGTTGACCAATTAGTCGCTCACGGCGTTCAGCACGTTTTCTGCGTTCCCGGAGAAAGCTACCTGGCCGTGCTTGACGGTCTGCACGACGTCGCAATCAACGTGACCGTATGTCGCCAGGAGGGCGGTGCGGCCATGATGGCCGATGCCCACGGCAAACTGACGGGCCAGCCGGGAATCTGCATGGCGACCCGCGCGCCAGGCGCCTCCAACGCCATGGCAGGCATCCACATCGCCCACCAGGACTCGACCCCGCTCATTATGTTTGTCGGCCAAATCGACCGGAGCATGCGCGAGCGCGACGCATTCCAGGAAATGGACTATCGTGCCGTCTTCGGCACCCAGGCCAAATGGGTTACCGAAATCGATCAAATCGAACGCATCCCCGAAATTGTCTCGCGCGCGTTTCACATTGCGACCTCGGGTCGGCCCGGCCCCGTAGTGATCGCACTTCCCGAAGACATGCTGACCGAATACGCCAGCGTGGTCGACGCGCCACATTACCAGGTGGTAGAAACCTCGGCCACCGAAGCGCAGCTAAAGCAGCTTGGCGAACAGCTTGCTCAGGCTAAACAGGCCATAGCCATCTTAGGCGGATCCCGCTGGAACGCCCAGGCCGTCAAGCAGTTCGCCGGCTTTGCCAAAAGCCATCAATTGCCCGTTACCGTGCAGTTCCGGCGACAAATGCTGTTTCCAACCAATCATCCGAATTTTGTCGGCGATTTGGGTCTGGGCAGCAACCCTGCGCTGATTCAATATATTCGCGACGCTGATCTGATTCTGCTGGTGGGCGGACGCATGTCCGAAATTGCCAGCCAAAGCTATACCTTGCTCGACATCCCCGTCCCGAAGCAAAACCTGATTCACGTCCATCCCGATAGCGCCGAGCTAAATCGCGTCTATCGCGCCAACCTTGCCATTAACGTCTCGCCCATAGCGTTTGCCGATGCCGTCGCGCACACCAAGCCCAGCCATACGCCCGCTTGGGCTGCGGCCGGGCAAACCCTGCACAACAGTTACCTTACCTGGCGCGACCCCAGCCGCATCCAGCATCCCGGCGCGCTGCAAATGGGCCAGGTGATGAGCTATCTGGAATCACATTTGCCCGAAGACGCCATTATGTGTAACGGGGCGGGCAACTACGCCACCTGGCTACACCGCTTCCACCAGTTCAAACACTTCGGCACGCAGCTCGCCCCCACATCGGGATCCATGGGCTACGGCCTGCCCGCCGCGGTAGGCGCAAAGCGCATCTATCCCGACAGAGCCGTCATCTGCTTTGCGGGCGACGGTTGCTTCATGATGCACGGGCAGGAATTCGCCACTGCGGTGCAATACCAGTTGCCGATTATCGTCCTCGTTATTGACAACGGCATGTACGGCACTATCCGCATGCATCAAGAACGCCACTATCCAGCTCGTATTTCAGGTACGGCGCTGAACAACCCCGATTTCGCCGCATATGCCAAGGCGTTCGGTGGCCACGGCGAACGTGTCGAAACCACTGAACAGTTCGGTCCGGCTTTCGAACGTGCCCTAGCCAGCGGCAAGCCGGCCATCGTACATTGCCTGATCGACCCTGAAACCATTTCGCCCACGACCACGCTCGCCAAGATTCGCCAGCAAGCGCTTGCATCCAAGACGTAAAACCCAGGCAGAATCTGCATTTTCAGTAAAAACACTTTAAACTTAAATCTATTTTCCTTTACGGAGCAAACCATGTCTGCCGCCCCTTCATTTCACTGGCAAGATCCTTTGTTGCTAGATGCACAGCTCACCGAAGAAGAGCGCATGGTGCGCGACGCTGCCCATGCATACGCCCAAGACAAGCTGGCCACGCGCGTGCTCGACAGCTTTCGCCATGAGAAAACCGATCCGGCCATATTTGCCGAGATGGGCGATCTGGGTCTGCTGGGCGCGATGATACCGGCTGAATATGGCGGCGCTGGCCTCAATTATGTTTGTTACGGACTAATTGCCCGCGAAGTCGAGCGTGTTGACTCTGGCTACCGCTCTATGATGAGCGTGCAGTCTTCGCTGGTCATGGTGCCCATCAACGAATTCGGCAGCGAAGCGCAGAAAAAGAAATACTTGCCTAAACTGGCCAGTGGTCACTGGATAGGCTGCTTCGGCCTGACCGAACCCAACCACGGCTCCGACCCCGGCAGCATGGAGACGCGCGCCGTCAAAACAGCCGACGGCTACTCGCTTAGCGGCAATAAAATGTGGATCACCAATTCGCCCATCGCCGATGTGTTCGTGGTCTGGGCCAAGTGTGTGGGCGGTCAGTTCGACGGCAAGATCCGCGGCTTTATTCTCGAAAAAGGGCTCAAAGGCCTGTCGACCCCGGCCATCCACGGGAAGGTGGGCCTGCGCGCCTCGATTACCGGCGAAATTGTGATGGACGAAGTTGAAGTTGCTGCCGAACAAATGCTGCCCGGCGTCAGCGGTCTGAAAGGCCCCTTCACCTGTTTGAATTCGGCGCGCTACGGAATTGCCTGGGGCGCATTGGGCGCTGCCGAATTCTGCTGGCACATGGCCCGCCAGTACACCCTGGACCGCAAGCAATTCGGCCGCCCGCTGGCCGCCAACCAGCTTATCCAGAAAAAGCTGGCCGACATGCAAACCGAAATCACCCTGGCCCTGCAAGGCTGCCTGCGCTTGGGCCGGATGAAAGACGAAGGCACCGCCGCCGCTGAAATCACCTCTATCATGAAGCGCAATTCTTGCGGTAAATCGCTCGACATCGCCCGTATGGCCCGTGACATGCTGGGCGGCAACGGCATTTCGGACGAATTCGGTGTGGCGCGCCATCTGGTCAATCTTGAAGTCGTTAACACTTACGAAGGCACCCACGACGTCCACGCTCTGATCCTGGGCCGAGCACAAACAGGAATCCAAGCGTTTTTTTAAGCCAGGGTTTCTAGGCCAAGGTTTTACAGACCCTGGAATCATGTAGCGCCACCCCTTGTGGGTGGCATTTTT
>JBDTLC010000076.1:0-4641 GCA_039935015.1 Paralcaligenes sp.
TGAAGACGACCTGCACGGGCGTGGAGATGTTCCGCAAGCTGCTCGATCAGGGTCAGGCGGGCGATAACGTGGGGGTGTTGCTGCGCGGCACCAAGCGCGAAGACGTCGAGCGTGGCCAGGTGTTGGCCAAACCGGGCTCGATTCACCCGCACACGGAGTTCACCTCCGAGGTGTACATTTTGTCCAAGGAAGAGGGAGGGCGTCACACACCGTTCTTTAACGGGTACCGTCCGCAGTTTTACTTCCGTACGACGGATGTGACCGGGACGATCGACCTACCCAAGGACAAAGAGATGGTGTTGCCGGGCGACAATGTGTCGATGTCGGTGAAGCTGATTGCACCGATCGCCATGGAAGAGGGGCTGCGCTTTGCCATCCGCGAGGGCGGACGCACCGTCGGCGCCGGCGTCGTTGCCAAAATCATTAAATAGTCGCTACCTGCGTAGGAAGGGGCGGACGGCCTCTTCCTCTTTCGTTCTTTAGGACACATCATGAAAAATCAGAAAATCCGCATCCGCTTGAAAGCGTTTGATTACAAATTGATCGATCAATCAGCGGCTGAAATCGTTGAGACGGCCAAGCGCACGGGCGCAGTCGTGCGTGGCCCGGTGCCATTGCCTACGCGTATTCGTCGTTATGACGTCTTGAGCTCACCTCACGTCAACAAGACAGCCCGTGACCAATTTGAAATGCGTACGCATCAGCGCCTGATGGATATCGTCGATCCTACTGACAAGACCGTCGATGCTTTGATGCGCCTTGATCTGCCTGCTGGTGTAGATGTAGAAATCGCGTTGCAGTGATTCTGTAGCCCTTAGTCGGGGTCAGGATAAAAAACGCCGTGCTTGGACAGCATGGCGTTTTTGTTTTATGGTGACTGGGTAAAGGGAGATCTGCAATGAGGTTGCTTCTGGTATTACTGGTGTGGGTGTTTGCGTCGGCGCCAGCCAGCGCAGCTCAGGCTTCGCAATGTAATCAAGGCGAGCCAATTCGTTTTGCAAGTCAAACGTGGGAAAGCGCCGAATTCACCATGAATCTGCTGCAACGGATTCTGGAAGATGCCTACGGTTGCAAGACCGAGGCCGTACCTGGAACGGCCGCGGCCACTGAAACGGCCCTGACGCAGAATGATTTGCAGGTTGTTGCCGAGATGTGGTCGGGACGTACAAAAATCATAGAAGACGCCATCAAGCAGGGCACGGTTCAGGTCGTGGGCGACACGCTTAAGGGCGGCGCGACCCAGGGCTGGTATGTGCCCGATTATCTGGTTAATGGCGATCCGAAACGAGGTATTAAGGCCGAGGCGCCCGATCTTCGGTCGTGGCAAGACTTGCCCAAATATAAAGCTCTCTTTGCCGACCCCGAGACGCCCGGCAAAGGCCGCTTCCTCGACTGTCCGAGCGGCTGGGTCTGCGAGAAAACCAATACTCGCTTGCTAAAGATTCTTAATCTTGATCAGGATTTTACAAATTTCCGTGCCGGCACCGGAGCGGCACTCGATGCGGCCATCAGCTCCGCCTACGATCAGGGCAAGCCCATCTTGTTTTATTACTGGCAGCCAACAGGCCTGATGGCCAAGTACAAATTTAAAAAGATCGACTTGCCACCTTTCAATAAGGCATGTTGGGACGCGATAGTTAGCGGCAAAGGCACGCTTTGCCCTAGTGACTTTCTGACGGCCCACCTGGCCATTGCGGTATCCACGCCGTTTGCCGCACGCAACCCTGAAATCATAGGATTATTTAAGCGGATTCAATTCGAACCGGCTTTGTTGAACCAGATCATTTACGCGATGACCAGCGGTCATGTACGAGGCACTGTCACCGCCGATCACTTCCTGCGCGAACACCCTGACATCTGGAAGGCCTGGATGCCTGCCGACCGTGCGGCACGCATGTCTCAGGCGCTGAGTCTTCAAAGCGTCGAAGCACCGGGCCGTTCGATCTTCCCGTCGCTATCCATGACAGAGTATGTCAATAAGCAGCTGGTGTCGGCTGTACAGCGCTATGGTCGCAGCTTGCATTCGTTTAGCGACCTTATCCTGACCTCTGTGCTCTTGCCCATGGAAAAGTTCTTCCAAGCCATCCCGCCCATTCTGTTTCTTTTGTTCGTGGGACTGCTGGGCTGGCATGCTACTCGGAGGATCAGTCTGGCACTTGCTTATATGGTTGGCTTATATGCGATAGGCGCGGTCGGCCTGTGGGATAAGCTGATGCAAACCTTTGCGTTGGTGCTGGTGTCTACCGTTTTCGCCATTATTATCGGGATTCCGATCGGCATTCTCATGGCTCGAAATCGCATTTTACGTCGCATGCTGACGCCGGTGCTTGACGTCATGCAAACGCTGCCCAGTTTCGTGTACCTGATACCCGTGCTGATGTTTTTCGGTCTGGGCAAGGTGCCCGCCTTGTTCGCCACCATTATCTACGCCGTCCCTCCACTGATACGGCTTACCACTTTGGGTTTGCGGCAGGTGGATTTCGACATCAAGGAGGCCGCGCAGTCGTTTGGAGTGACTCGCTGGCAAATGCTCACGAAGGTTACGCTGCCACTGGCGCGCCCCAGCATTATGGCGGGCATCAATCAGACGACCATGATGGCGCTGGCCATGGTGGTTGTGGCGTCGATGATAGGCGCGCGTGGTTTGGGCGAAGACGTCTTGGCGGGGATACAGACTCTGAACGTCGGATTGGGATTACAGGCGGGGCTGGCTATTGTAATTTTGGCCATCGTGATTGATCGCATTACCCAGGCCTACGGCAAGTCGCGGCGCAATGCGGCGCAAACCAAAAACAAAGTGGATGTGCGCGATGAGTGACATCAAAATTGAAGTCAGGGATGTGTATAAGGTGTTCGGCGCCAATGAGTCGCAAGCGCTAATGCTGTTGCGAGCCGGCCAGACCCGGCAATCGGTGCAGGCTCAGACACAATGCAACGTGGGGCTGGCAGGGGTCAGCCTGGCGCTACCGGTTGGCCAGATTTCATGCATCATGGGCCTGTCGGGTTCGGGCAAATCAACCTTAATACGTCACCTGAATCGCCTGATCGACCCCACGGCAGGCGAAGTCCTGATTGATGGCCAAAACATTCTGGCGCTGGATATGTCGGGTTTGCGCCGGCTGCGCCGCCGCACGGTTAGCATGGTATTCCAGAATTTCGGTTTGTTGCCGCATATCAACGTGCTGGAAAATGTGGCGTTCGGCCTACGCGTCCGGGGCGACGATAGAAAGCAGGCGCGAAGACTTGCACTCAATTGGCTGGATCGAGTGGGTCTGGCCGATTATGCCAAAAGCTATCCCGATGAACTCTCGGGCGGTATGCGCCAGCGCGTGGGCCTGGCGCGCGCCCTGGCCACCGATACAGAGGTCCTGCTGATGGACGAAGCATTTTCGGCGCTTGACCCTCTTATACGCTACGACATGCAAGACCAGCTGCTTGCTTTGCAACAGCGTCTGCAAAAAACCATTGTGTTCGTCACCCACGATATTGACGAGGCGATGCGCCTGGGCCAGTACATCGCCATTTTGCGCGACGGCAAGATCGAGCAGGTGGGCACCCCAGATGATATTAAGAACCATCCGGCCAATGATTACGTCGGGCGTTTTGTGAAACGGCGCAATTCATAGATAGTGGCGTTAATTTGTAGGTAATGACCTCGAAATGGCAGCCGCAAGGGGTGCCGCGACGAAAGCGTGCGTGTCGCTCATCAACGCGGCGGTTGTCCACGGAGCGATAGTTGTCCATGTAGCGATAATCGTTCATGTAGCGATAATTGTTCATGTGGAGGCACCCCTTGTGGGTGTCATGCATTTCCCTGCCGATCGGTTTCCTCGCAAGCGCCATGAAGGGCTGAGCTACGGCCCTTTGACGGCCTTGGCGCCGATCGCCAATATGGTGGATGTGCCGGCGTTTATCTATCTCAACGCCACTGTCCCCGCACATAATTTTGCCGAATTCAAGTCTTATGCCGAAAAGCACGCCGGAATTTTGAATTACGGCACCCCCGGGGACGCAGTCCCTTGTGACGCCGGCCTTGGCATGAGCCGCGCGCGGCGCTTCGAAACAATTACTGAAACCTTGCGCCGGCTGCACACCGAGGGCGTGGGCGCTACGATAGAACGAATCGTGAGATCGTGGTTTGCCGACCCAGTACGCAATGCCAAGGCTCATCGCCTGTGTGTCGAGGCCGGACGAGGCATGTGCGTCACCGCTGCCGTGGCCGCTATCCATGCCACGCACCGCTAAGGGCTATAGAACGGCAGAAGACCCTGCCTAACGGTCATCTATGTGTCTTGCCCTATTGCAGAGAGCACGCGGCGCATCTGGAGCAGCCCGAGTGGTTCGAGCTGGTCGTGCGCGATTTGTACCCCATTCTCGGTAATTGATCAGGTATTTACATGAGGGCGAAGTGGCAGCCCTTGTGGCTGCCATATGGCATTGGCGACAGTTATTCTTGCCCAGCGCTTACATGTGCCTGGTTTTCGAGTGAGGCAATGGTTGTAGCACCGGCACGCCTCTTTTTAATTTTGCCGCGGAAAAAGAATAGCATCTGAACCCCCAGCAGCAACGCACAGGCGCCTACAAACCAAGCGCTGATGGGTCGTTCAACAAATACGAACAGATTGCCTCGGGAAAGGAGCA
>JBDTLC010000077.1:0-16443 GCA_039935015.1 Paralcaligenes sp.
TTGTCGTTTCTGGTAGCCAATTCGTTCTCCAAGAACTTCTCGCTTTACGCGGAGCGCTGCGGTGGCTTGTCGGTGGTGTGCTCGTCGCCCGATGAAACCGAACGCGTACTGGGGCAGCTTAAAGCCATTGTGCGTCGTGTCTACTCGAATCCACCGATGCATGGCGGCCAAATCACAGCTACGGTCTTAAATGATCCCGAGTTGTATGCTTTATGGGAAGACGAGGTTGCACAAATGCGGGTGCGCATTGCCGCCGTGCGGCAAAAGGCTCACGAGCAACTGTCAACTAAGGCGCCCGCCTATGATTCGAGCTACCTTGTCACCCAACGCGGCATGTTCAGTTACACCGGCCTGCCAACGGAGCAATTGCAGACGCTGCGTGAAAAGCACGGGGTATATATTATTGATTCGGGTCGCATCAGCGTGCCTGGCCTGAATACGCACAATATGGATTATTTTACCGATGCGATGGCCCGCGTACTTCGCGAATGATGTACCGACAGCCCATGTGGCAGCCATCCATAACGCATCAATGACAGGCACAAGTCCTGTCGCTACAAACCTCAGGGACACGTCAGGTAAAACCATGCAAAACCTTTCCACGATTCCAACCCTTGACGAACTGAGTAGGCTGATATCGTGCTTGCGGCCGGGTGACGACCTGGAGCGTTACTTGTGCGACGATAGTGGCGTTCAGTGTGATGGCGAACCGTCGATGGTGTTTCGCCCGTCCATGCCCGGACAAGTCGCCGATATCGTACGCGCCTGTCATCGGGAAAATAGAGCCCTGACCATTCAAGGAGGCCGCAGCGGCCTGGCGGGTGGTGCTACGCCCGACAAAGACGACGTCGTGATATCACTCGAGCAGCTCGACCAGGTCGAGGAGTTCGACACCGACGGCGGCACAATTACCGTGCAGGCGGGCATGGTGCTTGAAAAGTTATGTGCATGGGTCGAAGCGCAAGGCTGGTATTTCCCGTTAGACCTGGGGGCACGAGGTTCTTGCCAGATTGGGGGTAACGTGGCCACCAATGCGGGCGGCAATCGTGTATTGCGTTATGGCACCATGCGCGAACTCGTACTAGGCCTTGAAGTCGTGCTGGCCGACGGCACGGTATTGTCGATGATGAACAAGGGGCTTAAAAACAATACTGGCCTCGATCTCAAACATCTGTTCATAGGTACGGAAGGTACGCTCGGAGTCATTACGCGCGTTGTGCTTCGCCTGTTTCCCAAACCTTTGTATCGTTACAGCGCGCTGGCAGCAGTCAAGGATTTCGGACAGATCATGCAAGTGTTGAAGGCGGCGCGGGCACGCCTGCCTGAGTTGTCATCATTCGAGGTCATGTGGCGGGAGTATCTGCTTGCCGCAGGCGAAGTGCTGAAAAAGTCACCCCCCTTTGACGCTCGCTATCCCATTTATATCCTGCTCGAAACCGAGAGCGGCGGTTCTGCGCAATCGGCCTCAGCCCTGGAAGACTTCTTAAGCGATTTGCTTGAACACGAACAGGTGTTGGACGTCATTGTCCCGCAGACTCAAGAACAGGCCGGCTTGTTGTGGCAGTTTCGGGATTCGATCGGCGAAATCTTGCGCACCATGCAGCCTTATCTTGCGTTCGATGTTGGCATTCCCTTGCAATCTATGCAGGGCTTTATTGACATGGTCAGTACCCGGCTATTGGAGAGTTATCCGGGCGCCCGAAATCTGCTGTTTGGCCATCTTGGTGATGGCAATTTACATCTGTCGACGGGACCGCATGCGCCCGGTGATCTTCTGGCTATTGAAGAATTGGTTTATGGCGAGGTTCAGCGTGTCGGAGGCAGTATATCGGCCGAGCACGGCATTGGGCGGATCAAGAAGCCATTTCTGAAATATAGCCGCGGTCCCAATGAACGCCTGGTCATGCAGCAGATCAAGCGTGCCCTGGATGCGCGAGACGGGCTGAATAAACATCGTATTATTGATGTCTGATGACGGGTGGGTTTGTGGTTAATGGCAGCACGAGGGCCGCTGCTGCATAACGATTTGGCACTCGCAAAGGGTGCCACTACATGATTCACGGATACGTTTTTGTAGCGGCACCCCTTGTAGGTGCCATTAGCCCATCTGCTCTGCTACGCAGCCAACATTCGCTGGTTCAATTCAATTTGCAGTTTCCCCCTTGCGACGATCCAGCGGTGGAACGCGCGGCAATGAGGCTTGTCGAAGGCGTTGTGCTTCCATTTCAGAATATAAGGCCATGGCAGCGGCAGCGCACGTTTGAACGGGATGATCAGCCGCTTTGCAGCTATATCCTGGCCAATCATCGAACATTGCGCCAGCGCAAACCCTTGTCCCGCAATGGCCGATTCGATGGTCATGTGTGACAGGGAAAAAATCCGGTGGCTTTCAATAGCGATCCCTGCGTGATCGATATGGCTGGCGTAAAACCAATCTTGCCATGACGGCGGCGACGTGAATTTGGGTTGCCAGTCGGTCGACAGCAAGGGATAGTCCAGTATTTGTCTTGGATCTTTGAGTGTGTTTTTTGAACCAATCAGACGTGGACTGCATACCGGAACTACCAGGTCAGTGTAAAGTTCCAGCGAGTTCTGCGACCTTGCGCTGGCGTCGCTGCCGTAGGTGACACGGAAATCAATGTCTTCGAGATCGTTGACGGGTTCGGAATGGCTGCCTTTGAACTGAATCGTCAGTTCCGGGTAATGTGTATCTTGCCATTCGAATACGAGAGGTGCGAGCCAGGACTTGAGCAGCGAAGGCAGTGCGCTCAGCGACAAATTGCTTTGGCTTTTTGATCGGTCGAGTTCGGCCTGGGCTTCACGCAATAACTCGAACGCGTGCGTGCAGGATTCGTGAAAGCGCAGGCCCGCCGCCGTCAGGCGCAGACGTTTGCCATCCTTGAATGTCAGGCTTGCCTCCAAAGCGTCTTCCAGGAGTTTGATTTGCTGGCTGATGGCTCCGGGCGTAATCTGCAAGCGTCTGGCTGCTTCGGCCAAGGTTTGGCTATGGCCTATGGCTTCGAAAATTTGCAGCGCGCGCAGGGGCGGGAGCTTATCCATTATTTTGACGAGACCGTATTGCTGGCTAGATTGCACCTGGCAGCCATAACGGCTGCCGCTACATGAGGGGCGGGTACGTTTGTAGCGGCATCACTGGTGGCTGCCAAACCCCCGATAATCAACCCCGGGGCTGTCACTTAGCAACGATTATTATCCGCCGGCCTCTTACTTCAAATACATTAGTTATTCTAAACAATAATTAATGTTTTTGTAGAATTATTTATTTTATTATGATGGAGATCAAGTCGACAATCAGGGGCGTGCTGCGTGCCTGGCTCCAGGGAGGTTTACATGTTTTTAAAGAATGCATGGTATGTTGCGGCGCTTGAAGGTGAGGTGGGCCGTGCTTTGCACACGACGCGAATTCTGGGCGAAGACGTGCTTTTATATCGTAAGCAGGATGGACAGGCCGTGGCGCTGGAAGACACCTGTCCGCATCGTAGGCTGCCTCTGTCGATGGGGCGGTTGCTGGGCGACGAAGTGGAATGCGGCTATCACGGCCTGACGTTCGATTGTTCGGGCAGTTGTGTGCGCGCACCCGGTGTAGCGCATATTCCTAAGGCCGCTTTTGTGCGTCACTACCCTACGACCGAACGTTACGGTCTGGTGTGGATATGGATGGGAGAGGCGGCTCTGGCCGATCCCGCCACGATTATTAAAGTCGATAACTGGGGCGACCCGGCGTGGGGCATGAATCGTGGCGACGCTATGACCGTGCAGTGCAATTATCAGTACATTACCGATAATCTGCTGGATCCGTCGCACGTATCCTGGGTGCATCAGACATCGTTTGGCAATGCAGCGATTGTGGGTGTGCCCCTCCAAACCGAGGTCAAGGATAATGGCGTCGTGGTGTCGCGCTGGATGCGCGACGTCGAGGTAGCGCCCTTTTATGCCAAGTTTGTCAAGTTTTCGGGCCATTGCGACCGCAAGCAGCAGTACGAGGTGTACTTTCCATCACACGCCATCATCAAGGCAATTTTCACGCCAGCGGGCACCGCCACCGACGCGGAACCTTTTCATGAAGATGTGTTCCTGATGGATTCGTATAATTTCATGACGCCGGTGGACGAATCGACAACCCGCTATTACTGGTTTCAGATGCGCAACTTCAGTCCCGATGATGAGGGTGTGTCGCGTCAATTTTCGGAAGATGTGCGCCACGCCTTTGAGGAAGACCGCGCGGTATTGACGGCGGTGCACGCTGGCATGGCCAGAAGGCCATCGAAACTCGATCTGCCATTAGATTCTGGGCCTTTGCGTTTTCGCCGCAAGTTGCAGCAACTGATCCAGGCCGAACAGGCCGCAGCAGATGCGTTGGATGGTCAGACCAAGGCTTCTGTCGCGGCGTTGCAAGAAGCCTGATATGGATGATGGCGTCGCGGCGTCTGACCGGACCCTTCGTGACTACACGGTGCTGGACAAGGTGTCTGAAAGCCAAGTTATCACGTCTCTACTATTGGCTCCGGTTTGCGGAGGAGACGTGCCCGCATATCGGCCGGGACAGCATCTGGTGTTTCGGTTGAACGTAGAGGGTGTCAAGGTGTTGCGCCACTACAGTATTTCAGGTGATCCGTCCGTTCCGGGCACCTTGCGGGTTTCGGTCAAGCGCGAGCCGCCCCCTCGCGGCCGAACGGATTTGCCCGCAGGCGTGGGATCGAACCATATGCACGACTTTGTTCAGGTGGGCGATATCCTGACGGCGGCCGGTCCCGTTGGCGACTTCATACTGGCTGAAGATTCGGTGCGTCCGGTGCTGCTATTGAGCGGCGGTGTTGGCTTGACCCCCATGATGTGCATGCTGCATCGTCTGGTGCGGGCATCGAATCGTCCTGTGTATTTTGTACATGCTTGCGAGAATGGCGACGTACATGCATTTGCCGATGAGGTCATGGCGCTGACGCGGCAGCGTCCAGGCGTCAGTGTTCATTTCTGTTACCGACAACCGACGGTGCAAGACTTGGAGCGACCTCGTTTTCATAGTACAGGCTTGATCAATCGCGAAATCTTGCAGGCCTTGCTACCGCTGGACGATTACGAGGTTTACTTGTGCGGGCCGCCGGCCTTCATGCAGGCTAACTGGCGTTTGTTGCATGGGCTGGGAATCGCGACTGATCGGATCCACTACGAGTTTTTCGGGCCTGCTACCGTGTTGGAAGCAGATCAGGGCGTTACAGGCGCAGTCGTTGAGCCGGAGCTGTCTGTCAGTGCTGAACCTGTCGCAAATGGGTCTGGCGCTACTGAAGTGAAATTCGGGCCTTCCGGCATAACCGTGCCTTGGGACGATAGTTGTTTTTCTTTGCTGGATCTGGCCGAAAAGGCAGGCTTGAGCCCTGATTACAACTGTCGGGCGGGGCTTTGCAATACCTGCCTGTCCACTCTGGTGGCCGGCAATGTCGATTATTTCGAGTTGCCGCTCGATCCGCCGCCCGTCGGCAAAGTATTGTTGTGCTGTTCGCGACCAGTCGGGCCGGTTGTGATTGAGCTTGCGTCGTAGCCATCGCTAATACTTGCCGGCGAATTTGTAGCGGTTGCCTGGGTGCCACATGCACGCGCTCGAGGTAAAGGTGTGGTTCGAGAATGTGATCCGATCCATGACCAAGCATGGTTGCAGCATGGAGATATCCAGCTGGGCTGCTATATCTTTAGTGGGCAACTTGACCTCGATCGTGTATTGCCCGTTGGGTAAAGGCGCCACCCTCATCAAGTATTCGTTGGGCGTCAAGGCTTGCCAGTCCTGCTCCAGATAATCGGGGGCGACCGCGGCGTCCACCAGCCGGTCTTCCACCTGGATGGCGATATCGTTTTCGTAATGCACAATCACTGAATGGAATAGCCGCGCGCCTGAAGCAATCTGGAAGCGTCTCGCTTGAAGATCATTAGCGCGAACCGAGTCCAGTTGCAAAACCTTGCTCGCGTGATGATGGCCGCGCTCGCGGATGTCTTGCGCAATACTACGAATCTCAATCAGGGTCGATTGAAATTTGGGTTGCGCCACGTAGGTGCCCGAGCCTTTGTAGCGCACCAGAAGTTGATCCGTGGTCAGTTCGCGTAGCGCGCGATTGACGGTCATGCGAGACACCTTAAAGGTTGCGCACAGGGCCAGTTCCGTCGGAATCAAATCGCCTTCTTTCCAGGTGCCGTTTTGAATGTGTTCAAGCACGTAGTTTTTAATTTGCTGGTAAGCCGGCTGGATCGGACTGGGCGTGCTGGCTGCGATGGCGCGATTGTGGCGCATGGTGTCTCCCGGAAGCTTCATGCATTGTCATTTTACAAAATTTTCTGTTAAATGTATAGACAAATTGATCCTTTGCCTATACATTACAGCTTGAGCTTACAAGAAATCAAACGGTTTGTCGGCTGATTTCGGTTTCAGGGCAGAGCCGGGTTCTGTAGATGGTCCGGTAGCGCGCCCAATATTTCAGGAGAAGAATGTGTCCAAAGACTCAGCTGCCACCCTCAATCATGATCCGCGCTACGATGCCAGCCGCGAAATACATGCGCCGACCGGCTCCAAGCTTACTTGCAAGAGTTGGGTTACCGAGGCGGCTTATCGCATGATCCAGAACAATTTGGATCCTGCCGTCGCTGAAAACCCCGCGCATCTAGTGGTGTATGGGGGAATCGGCCGGGCCGCGCGCAACTGGGAGTGTTACGACAAGATTCTCGAAACGCTAAAAGACCTTGAAGAAGATGAATCTATGCTGGTTCAGTCGGGTAAGCCGGTGGGGGTGTTCAAGACTCATAAAGACGCGCCACGCGTGTTGATCGCAAATTCCAATCTAGTGCCCAAGTGGGCCACTTGGGAAAAATTTCACGAGTTGGATCGTGCCGGGCTATTCATGTATGGCCAGATGACGGCGGGCAGCTGGATCTATATTGGTAGCCAAGGCATTATCCAAGGCACCTACGAAACTTTCGCCGAGGCGGCCCGCCAGCATTTCGGTGGATCGTTCGAGAGGCGCTGGATTCTGACCGCCGGGCTGGGTGGTATGGGTGGCGCACAACCCTTGGCGGCCAGCTTTGCGGGTGCGTGTTCGTTAACCGTCGAGTGCCAGCAGTCGAGTATCGACTTTCGCCTTAAAACCAAATATCTGGATAAACAGGCGCGCGATCTGGATGAAGCACTTGAACTCATTGCTCACCATACCTCCCGCAAAGAAGCTGTCTCTATCGGCTTGTTGGGTAACGCCGCTGAAGTGTTGCCCGAGATGGTTAGACGTGCGCGTCAAGGTGGCTTGCGTCCAGACTTGGTCACTGATCAGACCTCTGCTCACGATTTGGTCAACGGCTATTTGCCAATTGGATGGACGATCGACCAATGGAAGTCAGCCCAAAATGACCCGAGTCAGCACGCTCGGTTGCAGGCCGAGGCAGCACGTTCTTGCGCCGCGCACGTGCAGGCCATGTTGGATTTTCAGAGTATGGGTTTGCCGGTGGTGGATTACGGCAACAACATCCGGCAGGTGGCCTACGATGAAGGGGTCAAGAACGCTTTCGATTTCCCTGGCTTCGTGCCCGCCTATATCCGGCCTTTGTTTTGTCAAGGTAAAGGGCCCTTCCGTTGGGTGGCCTTGTCGGGCGATCCTGAAGACATCTATAAAACCGATCGCAAAATTAAAGAGCTATTTCCAGAAAACAAACCCGTACATCGCTGGCTGGACATGGCTCGTGAGCGCATCGCATTCCAGGGCCTGCCGGCACGCATTTGCTGGCTGGGCCTGGGCGAGCGCGATGTCGCCGGGCTGGCGTTTAATGAGATGGTCAAGAGTGGCGAATTGAAGGGTCCGATTGTGATTGGCCGTGACCATCTGGACACGGGCTCAGTGGCCAGCCCCAATCGTGAAACCGAAGCCATGCGCGACGGGACTGACGCGGTATCCGATTGGCCATTGCTCAATGCATTGTTGAATGCGGCCAGTGGCGCTTCGTGGGTATCCTTTCATCATGGCGGCGGGGTGGGCATGGGTTACAGCCAGCATGCCGGTATGGTCATTGTGGCCGATGGCAGCGATGCCGCGCACGAGCGTTTGGCCCGTGTTCTGGTTAACGATTGCGCCAGCGGGGTCATGCGTCATGCCGATGCGGGTTATGAGCTGGCCATCAAAACGGCCAAAGAGTATGGGCTGAAACTGCCCATGGTCAAGTAGCTCTTTTACTACTTTATTTCCATAACTCGTTATAGATCAAGAGTACGTCATGAAATCCACGCTGTTGATTCAAGCCGGAAAGTTTAGCCTTGCGGACATACGCCGAATTTGGCGCGGTGAAGTGGCTTTGTCATTACCTGGCGATGCCATTGACGCCATGAATGCGTCGTCGGCGATTGTCAGGAAGATCATTGCGCAAGGCGACGCGGCCTACGGCATCAATACGGGATTTGGCAAATTGGCGCAGACGCGTATTCCGGACAAAGACCTCGAAACGCTTCAGAGAAACCTGATTCTTTCGCATTCGGTTGGGGTGGGTGAAGCTTTGTCGGCCGAAGTAGTACGTCTGGTAATGGCATTAAAGGTCGGCAGCCTGGCCCGTGGTTTTTCGGGCATCCGCCCGGTTGTGGTATCGACTTTGCTGGCTATCTACAACGCGGGGATTGTGCCACATATCCCTGCAAAGGGTTCAGTGGGTGCGTCGGGAGATCTCGCGCCTTTATCGCACATGACCCTTGCCTTGATCGGTGAGGGGCGGGCGTACTTCAAGGGGCAGTTGATGACTTCGGGCGAGGCCTTGCAACAAGCTGGGATCACGCCGATCGTGTTGGCCGCCAAAGAAGGTCTGGCGCTGATCAATGGTACCCAGGTGTCGACTGCTTTATCCCTGAACGGCTTGTTCTTGGGTGAGATACTGTTTCGCAACGCAGTGCTGGCCGGCGCGCTAAGCGTCGATGCCGCCAAAGGAAGCGACGCCCCGTTTGATCCGCGCGTGCACGAGATTCGCGGCCAGGCAGGCCAGATCTACGCCGCCGACCTCTACCGTCGTTTGCTGGCCGGCAGTGAAATTCGCCAGTCGCATGTACTCAATGATAATAAAGTGCAGGATCCGTACAGCCTACGCTGCCAGCCACAGGTTATGGGTGCTGTGCACGATCTTTTGCGGCAGTCGGCGCACACTTTGTTGATTGAGGCCAATGCAGTGACCGATAATCCTTTGATTTTTCCAGGGCAGAACGGGGAACCCGATCGGGTTATTTCCGGCGGCAACTTCCATGCCGAACCGGTAGCTTTCGCCTCGGACGTGCTGGCCTTGGCCATTGCCGAAATCGGCGGCCTGGCCGAGCGTCGTGTCGCTTTGCTGATTGATGCCAGCATTTCGGGTTTGCCACCATTCTTGGTGCCGTCTGCGGGCCTGAATTCGGGCTTCATGATTGCTCATGTCACCGCCGCAGCGCTGGCATCTGAAAACAAATCCCTGGCGCATCCCGCGAGCGTTGATAGCCTGCCGACCTCGGCCAATCAGGAAGACCATGTCAGCATGGCCACTTTTGCCGGCCGCCGCTTAATCGATATGGTGAGCAATACCGCGACGATTATCGGCATTGAATTGATGTGCGCGGCGCAGGGGATCGATTTCCATGCACCTTTGAAAACCTCTGCGCCGCTGCAAGGCGTGCACGGCCTGATTCGTGCGGCCGTCCCTTTTTATAGCGAGGATCGCCTGCTGGCTCCCGATATTGAGGCGTTAAGCGCTTGCGTGCTGAACGAAACGCTTCTTGCAGGTCAGGAATCGCTTTTTAAACCGGTGCTGTAAAGGCTGAGGCTTTTTGTGGAGGGTGGTGGCAGCCCTTGTGGCTGCCATCATCGCTTGTAATCTAGCGGCATCTACAAACTTTTCTTCAAACAATCCAGCGCAATTTCAACGGTGGCCTGCACCACGGGTGCGACTGCCTTGGCGCGTTCTTCGACGTAGGCGTAAGGGTGGGTTTCATCCATATAGGTAATTTGTGTCTGCTCCAGTTGCACCGCATACACGTCACTGGCTGGCTGGCCGTAGTGGCGCGTAATATAACCACCCTTGAAGCGGCCGTTGGCGATGGCGGTGTAGCGCCCACCTTGCCGGGCTCGGCTTGCCAGTTCTTGGGCTAGGCCTGCCGGAGCGCTGGCATCGTTGGCCGTCCCGAAGTTGAAGTCTGGTAGTTGTCCTTCAAAAAATCGCGGCACATGGGAACGAATGGAATGCGCCTCCCATAACAACACCTTTCCGTGCGTGGCCCTGAGCCTTGTCAGTTCTTGCTGGAGCGCCGTATGGTAAGGCTTCCAGTACAGATCCAGACGCCGCTGCTGCTCGGCCTGCGCAGGCTCCTGTCCGGGTCGATACAGCGCTTGTTTGTCGAAGGTGTCTATGGGCAGTAGTCCCGTGGTGTCTTGTCCAGGATAAAGGTTGGCGCCATCGGGAGGACGGTTCAGATCGATGACATAGCGTGAGTAGCTGGGCTGAAGAATCGAGGCACCCATTGCTTTCGCAAAGCTGTACAGCCTGTCGAGGTGCCAGTCGGTATCGTCGTAACGTTGCGCTACCGGGGCCATAGTCTGGGCAATATCGTTTGGAATGCGGGTACCCATGTGCGGAATGGACACCAATAATGGGATTGATCCCTGAGCCAAGGTAAAGACGGGTATCTCGGTGGAACTAGTCATGATTCGCTTCCTTATTGCAGTAATTTCGAGAGCGCTTGACGGTAGCGCGCGTAGGACTGTTCTTCGTCGCGATGGTGCCGGTTATGCACGACCTGGGTGCCGGCAACATAAACATCGCGTATGGGTGTTTCGCTGCGTTCGCTAAAGACTATTCCCGATAGCCAAGAGTCGGAATGTCGTTCGGCGATGTGGGGGTGATCGGGGTCGAGCACCATAAAATCAGCCTGGCGTCCGGGGGCGAGCGACCCGACGGCCCGGCCGCTCGCCCACGCGCCGCCCTGTGTCGCGGCATCAAATAGCCGGTCTGCCACATAGGCGCGTTCGGCTGATGCAAGCACGTTGCGCTCATGGCGGATTAGACGTTGTCCGTATTCGAGCAGGCGCAATTCAGAGCGCCAATCCAGTCCAATATGGCTATCCGATCCGAGCCCGAAACGTCCGTTCGCCAGCAGGTAGTCGTGGGTCGGAAAAATGCCGTCCCCCAAATTGGCTTCAGTGGTGGGGCACAGGCCCGCAATGGCTCCGCTGCGTGCCAGCGAATGCGTCTCGCCAGCGTCTATATGGGTTGCGTGCACGAGACACCAGTGTTGGTCGACCTCGAAATTCTCCAGCAACCAGCGCACCGGTCGCATGCCTTCGCTTGTCACGCAGGCATCGACTTCGGCTGTTTGCTCGGCAATATGAATGTGTATCGGAGCGTCCGGGAATTGGCCTCGGACGCCGTTGAGTAAGGTGGTTAGCGTTGCTTGCGATACGGCGCGCAGGGAATGGGGCGCGACACCATAGCGCCGCTGCGCCGTTTCGGGGTGGCTGCGACGCACGCTCTCGAGTATGGCCAGCAATTGTTCGGGGGTGTTGAGAAATCGCTGCTGTTCTTCGCGCGGCGCCTGAGCGCCGAAGCCACTATATTGATACAGCACGGGCAGCAAAGTCATGCCCAAGCCCGTCTGTTCGGCGGCATCGACCAGACGTTGCGACATTTCTGCGGGTTGCGCGTAGCGAGTGCCACCGGGCTGGTGGTGTATGTAATGAAATTCGCAGACCGAGGTGTAGCCGGCCTTCAGCATGTCGATATAAAGCCAATGGGCAATGGCGGCCATGCTCTCGGGCGAGATGCGGGCGGCAAAGCGGTACATAAGGTCGCGCCAGCTCCAGAAGCTGTCGGCGGCCTGGGCGCGATATTCTGTCAGGCCGGACATGGCGCTTTGAAAAGCGTGCGAGTGCAAGTTAGGCATGCCGGGCAAAATAGGCCCGCGTGCGCGCTGCAACTGTGGAATAGTTCTGAGCAGGTCTGCAGGCGTGTGGCTGCGGACCGTGGTAAGCGTTCCGTGAGCGTCCCATTGCAGCAACACGTCTGGCTGCCAACCGTTGGCCAGGCGCGCATGGGTCGTAAAAAGGGAGCCGTCCGCGTGCATTAACGTTGGGTCTGTCATGATGCGATCCTCCGTTTGTCCCGGGTAACTTGGCCGTGGTGCACAACAAGCGTGCAGCGATCCAGGCCGCTCCAGTAGGCCAGTTCGGCCAGAGTTTGAATGTTCCATGCAACGAAATCGGCCGGTGCGCCAATCGCAATTTCACCGAGTATGTCGGGATGGCCCAGTGCGCGCGCGGCATGAGTCGTAACGCCTGCCAGCGCTTCAGCTACCGACATTCTGAATAACGTGCAGGCCATGTTCAGCATAAGGAGCAATGACGTGGTGGGCGATGTACCGGGATTGCTGTCAGTGGCAATGGCGATGGGCACGCCGTGGCGGCGCAGCAAGTCTAGTGGCGGCAATTGTGTCTCGCGTATAAAGTAATAGGCGCCCGGCAACAATACCGCGACGCTGCCCGCGTCTCGCATGGCCTTCACACCGGTTTCATCAAGGAACTCCAGGTGATCGGCCGACAACGCCTTATAGCGGGCCGCGAGGGATGCGCCACCCATCAGTGATAGCTGTTCGGCATGCATTTTGATTGGCAGATTGAAATGCTGCGCGGCTTTAAGGACTCGTTCGGATTGCGCCAGAGTAAACCCTATTTTTTCGCAGAATACATCCACGGCGTCGACCAGGCCTTCGTCAGCCAGCGCCGGCAGCATGACCTCGCACACCAGGCTTATGTAGTCGTCGGCGCGGCCGGCATATTCGGGTGGAAGTGCGTGCGCACCTAAGAAAGTGGTGGCGACGGTTACGGGCCTGGCCTGTGCCAGGCGGCGTGCGACGCGCAGCATTTTGCGTTCGCTCTCTAGATTCAGCCCGTAGCCCGATTTGATCTCGACGGCGGTCACACCCTCGGCAAGCAGTGCGTCGAGCCGGCGCAGGCCCGAATCAAAAAGGTCATCTTCGCTGGCGGCACGTGTAGCGCGCACCGTCGACACGATCCCGCCGCCCTGCCGGGCAATCTCTTCGTAGCTTGCGCCTGCAAGTCGCAGCGCAAATTCTTCGGCGCGGTTACCTCCGTACACCAGATGTGTGTGGCAATCGATAAGGCCGCAAGTCACGAGTGCGCCGCCCAGATCTTGTGTGCGAACGGAGTCACTTAGATAGACGTCTGGCAATTGACCTGAAGGGCCGAACCACTCAATACGCTGATCATGCACGACAATGGTGGCGTTATCGATGATGTGATCGGGGTTGGCGGTCGGCGCCAGCCTGGCATTGATCCATAGATTGATTCCTGTCATGGTGTGTTTCCCTGAATACGCAGGCGTACATCGATCAGGCGCGATCCCGCTTGTTTCGGCTCTATGCTCAAAATTGATGCCGCAGGCGATGCAAGGGTGACGTGCAGCGTGTCGCCAGTTTGCAGTGTATAGACGGCCGGGGCGGGCTTGGACAGAGTTATCGAGAACGATCCGGTGGCGCAGTGCAGAAATGTGCTGTCGGCTTGCAGACTGAGGTTTTGCGCGGATTCGCGCAGATCTAGCTGTCCGATACAGGCGCCGCGTCGGCACATCAGATTGAAGTCTTGTGTCGGGCCGTTAGGCAACCGGGCGGTGATGGCGGTTTCGCCGCGGAATCGATACGGCTCCCAACGCGGCAGGTCGTACTGTTCCTGCGTGTTGGTGTTGACCAAGAGCATAGGCCCACCGTGCGTCACGACCAAGGTGCGGTCAATATGGTTGAAGCTGGAAAATGGCCCTGCTTGCGCCACATCGGCCAGACTTATGCGCCAGACAAAGGTGTCAAGTGTCGCTTTGTCGGGGTAGCTTGCGATCTCACGCGTCACGCCGCCGCCGTTCTTCCATGGCATGGGCAGGAGGTCCCGGGCGGCGATCAGTTCGACGTGAGGGACGGTGACATGAGAGTTGGAATCGGGCGACATAGGCATCCGTAATGTGGCGTTGGTGCATTCTGTATATACAATTATTCCTCAATTGATATGAAAGGGCAATTCATACCGTCAAGCGCAAGGTTTTTCTTGGTGCTCGATAATCTTCAAATTGTTATTCACTGCGCCCATACCTTGATTATCAGCGATAATTGCAAACACGAGCCTGGACAAGGAGATTGACATGGCGACCGATACAATAATCGTTCTGGTGATTTTTGTAGTGGGCATGGCCTGTTCCCTTACTTTGCTGGGATGGCTGACTCACATTGTTCGCCGCGACCGGCGCGATAATCCTAAATAACATAGAGCGATGGCCTTGGCGGTGTATCAGGATGATCGGTCGGGCGGCGTCTGCGTTAACGGAAGGCAACAACCCATGAGGAATGGATGGAAGGCGGTAGCAGTTCTAATAACACCATGACAACACACGCGTTTGAGTCGTCATTGGGTACTTCTGCGGTCAGCGTGAGCGAGCTAGTCGAGATCACTCCTGCCACGCATCTGGTCGACATCGATCTAATTTATGCCACACCCAATAATTTGGCGGGCCGCCCGGTTTATGCGCGGGCGCGCTGCGCGTTGCGGCCACAGGCGGCGGTCTGCTTGTTCAAAGCGGCTGGCGCCGCTCTGCGCGCGGGCTATCGGCTAAAGGTGCTCGATGCCTACCGTCCTGCGCAAGCCCAACAGATTTTTTGGGCTCTTTGCCCCGATCCTCGCTATATTGCTGATGCGAACCTGGGCTCGAATCACACGCGCGGCGTGGCTGTTGACGTCACTTTGATTGATCAAAACGGAGCCGCGCTGGATATGGGCACGGGTTTTGACGCGATGGAAGATCGCTCGCACCATGATCGAGATGATTTGCCTGTGGGTGTGCAGCGCAATCGCTGTCTATTGCTAGGCATCATGTTGCGTGCGGGGTTTCGCTCGATCAATACGGAATGGTGGCACTACGAATTGCCCGATCCGCACGGCTATGCGTTGCTGGATGATCCAATCGTCACCGCAGTGGCGAGGTAGGCCGCCTTATTGCTGGAGGTGGCCGGCAACCTCCCTGAACTTGCAGTAAGCTACCGAGCTATTGATCTTATTTTCTGGACATTTGCGGGATTATGAATTCGTCTGCCTCCACCTACACTTTTTCACAGCGCGCTCAAAAACTTACCGGTTCAGCCATCCGTGAGATCCTCAAAATCACGGTGCGGCCTGAAATTATCTCGTTTGCCGGTGGATTGCCGGCTCCCAAGGGATTTCCGACCGAAGCCATTAATAGGGCGTACGATCGCGTACTTAGCCAGATGGGGCCTGTGGCTCTGCAGTACGGTCCGACGGAAGGCTATGCGCCCCTGCGCGCATGGGTGGCCGAAGATATGAAGCGTTCCGGAGCTCATGACATTAGTCTGGATGAAGTTCTGATTGTGTCAGGTTCGCAGCAAGCACTCGATATGCTGGGCAAGCTTTTTATTGACCCGGGCAGCAAGGTCTTAGTCGAGGCGCCGAGCTATCTGGGGGCACTGCAGTCTTTTTCCTTGTTTGAACCCACCTATGTGCCGGCGCCTACCGATGAAGGCGGCCTGATACCCGAGGGTTTGACCGACGAGCGCGTCAAAGATGCACGATTCATTTATGCGTTGCCCAATTTTCAGAACCCCACCGGTCTGACCTTGAGTCTGGCGCGGCGCCAGGCACTGGTGCAGCGGTGCGCAGCCGTTGGTTTGCCCATTATTGAAGATGATCCTTACGGCGATTTACGTTACGCCGGCGATGCCTTGCCGGGATTGTTGGGCCTGGGGCGCGCCGCAGGCGCCACCGTGATTCGACTGGGCACTTTTTCGAAAGTGCTTGCGCCTGGCTTGCGCCTGGGCTATATCGTCGCGCCCAAAGATATCATTTCCAAATTGGTGCAGATCAAGCAGGCCACCGATTTGCACACGGCGTCTATAACCCAAATGGCTGTTTACGAGGTGGTCAAAGACGGCTTTTTAAGCACGCACCTGCCAACCGTGCGCGAACTCTACAAGCAGCAATGCACATATATGCTCGATGCCATGGCTGTGCATTTTCCGGCAACGGCCACCTGGACCCGTCCCGAAGGCGGCATGTTTATATGGGTGACGCTGCCTGCGCGCATCGACAGCACCGAATTGTTGGCGCGCGCTATTCAGAAGAAGGTCGCTTTTGTTCCGGGCGCGCCGTTCTATACCGACGCTGATGCGCCCAAAAACACGATGCGGCTTAGCTTTGCGACCGTGTCTGAAGCAAAAATTCGCGAGGGCGTTGCGGTGCTGGGGCAACTGATCAAAGAGAGCTAGGGCATTTTCGGTTGAAGTGTTTACGGAACTGAAGGCGTTTCTGGCGCTATTTTTTAGCTGTTTAGGGTGGGGTAAGCGTATAGGCTGGGGTTATTCTATTAACACGCCGCAGGGCGAGGGGT
>JBDTLC010000078.1:0-39080 GCA_039935015.1 Paralcaligenes sp.
AGGCGGGGAAAATGGTGCGCGCGGCCTGTGGAATGATGATAACCCTTAGCCTCTGCAGCGAGCTAAGCCCCAAGGCGCGCGATGCTTCGTGCTGGCCCGAATCAACCGACTGGATGCCGCCTCGAAAGAGCTCGGCCAGATAGGCGCCAAAATTTAGTGTCAGCCCCAGCGACCCAGCGATGAAGCCGGTCATGACAATCCCTATCTCGGCCAGACCATAATAGATGAAGAATAGTTGCACCAGTAGCGGTGTGCCTCGGATAATCTCGATATACGTTTTTGCGATCCATCGCAGCCAAGGCTTGTTTGATAGTCGTGCAAAGCATGTGATTAGCCCCAACGCAACCGCGAAAAAGGCAGAGGAAAAGAATAGTGCCAGAGTCCAGACTGCGCCCTCTGAAAGAGGAATCAAATAGATCCGGATGGTTTCAAAATCCATTCTGCTGCCTTTAATTAAGTTAGTGCGGCATAGCCAATTGACCAAGTTCCTTATTTGGCTTCGAGGTTCGCGACGCCCCATTTATTCAAAATGGTGTGCAGCTCACCGCTTTTCTTCATGTCGGCAATGGCCTTGTCGACGGCGTCCAGCAGCGGCTTGTTTCCTTTCTGCACGGCCGCTCCTACCCACCACACTTTTTGGGGCTTGTATGAATCATCCAGTTTCAAGCCAGGTATCGATTTTGAGTTGATCTGATACATGATGCTCGGAGGATCGACAACGCCTAGGTCGATGCGTTTGGCTCGCACATCGGCTAGTAAGGAAGGGTAATCCTGATAAGTGGAGACCCGAGTATCAGGAAGGTCTTTGATCATCTTGTATTGAACGCTGTCGACCAAGGTTCCGACTTTGGCACCCTTCAGATCGTCAAAGCTTCGGTAGTGCTTAGTTGTTTTGTCGGAAACAATAATACCTTCACCCCAGCCATAGACAGGTGTGGTGAAGTCGACAGCCTTGGATCGCTCGTCAGTAATGAACAATGGGGCTGACATCAGGTCGGCCCGCCCCGATGTCAGGGTGGGAATAAGGCCCGAAAAAGGCACGTTGATAAATTTTACGGAAACACCCAGGCGTTTGGCCACACCTTCCGCTACATCGACCATGATGCCTTTGAGTGAATTGCTGGCTGGATCCATGAATCCGTGCGGGGGGCTTGACGCAGTTGTGACGACGTTCAAGGTTTTGCTACTGTGTATCTCGTCTAATGTGCGTGCTTGGGCAACATGGAGCTGCAATCCGAGTGGCAATAGGGCGAGGGTGGCAAGAATACTCTTCAGGTGTTTCATAGTGTCTCCGTGGTTTTTATAAAATGAAATAATCAGACGGTAAAACTTTGCGGGTAACGCGTACTTGCTTCGGCAGCGAGTACGCAGCATTCCCGAACGACTGTGGCGGCCAGAAAGGCCGTGGCCCCGCCCACATCGTGCGCGGGGGAAACGGTGTTAACGTCGAAGGCCACAAAGTTAAGCCCACTGAACGATTTCAGTAATGTCAGCCCTTCTTTGGCGCTTAGTCCGCCCCATTCGGGCGTGCATACTCCAGGAGCGCACGAAGGGTCGAAGACGTCCATGTCAAAGCATAGATATACCGGCTGCTTGCCAAGCTTCTTTCTAACCTGATCGATGCAAGCGACCGGGTCTTTGTCGAACTCGGCAAATGGGATCACGTTGTAGCCGACCGAACGGCCGAATTCAATGACGCCGCCCACGAATGTAGTGCCGCGTGCGCCGATGTGAAAGCTGTTTGCGACATCGACCAGTTGCTCTTCCGCGGCCCGCGTGAATGTGGTGGCAGTATTGAAACCCTCCATCTCGTAAGTGTCGGTGTGGGCGTCGATATGAAGTACGGTCAAGTTAGGGTAGCGTTTCGATACCGCCCGCAGTTGGGGCAGGGTGCCAGCCCCGTCGCCGCCCATGGAAATGGGAATAGCACCAGTGCTGAGGATCGAGGTGATTGCGCCTTCTATCAACGGAAAACTTTCGTCGATATTTCCGGGCATGCAACGGGCATTTCCGACATCGATCATCTTTAGCAGTGTCGTGGGATTCGCTATCTTGCCAATAGGATTGACGTCGTAATTTCGTAATAGGTGCGATTGCTGGCGTATGGCGTTGGGACCTTCTCGCGATCCGACGCGAAACGGATGCGTGCCGCAGTCGAACGGTATTCCGACAATACAAGCCTGCGCCGAGGGTTCGCCGGGCACGTTTGCCGATGGCAGATTCATGAACGTATTGAACGACGCAGCGTTTAGCCAGACGTTATCGGGCATTAAGAGGTCTCCTTTAAATAGGCGTTGAACAGCGACTCGCGCTTGGATTTCGGCGCTGGTAGTATTTTTATAGATGGTTGGCCTGTCAATTTCTAAACTTGGGCCATAGCATTTTGATAGATCATATATCAGTCAATCGAATCGCACAACAATTAATAAATATCGCTATGCGATTTAATTGTATGTCTCTATTGCGGTTGAATGGCTTTCAACATTCACGCAGCGCCAGCGATAGGCCGGTTCAAGTCAGGGCAGGCCCAATAGGTTTCGCATCCATAGTTGTGACCTGCCGGATACCGTGTCGGTCGTTGCGATGGGGTGGAAATTGTGGGGCAGCAAGGTATACCCGCACGATGGTGCTTACCAAGCATCCGGTTGACTACTGAAACCTGACACCCAAGAGGGGTGCCACTACGTGAGAGAGAGAGAATGTTTTTGTAGTGGCAGCCTTCGTGGCTGCCATCAACCAAAATCCAGCTAGTACCTCGGCCCCTTAAGACGCCACCGTCTTAGCCTGCGCGCGTCCGCGCAGCCATTCCAGGGTGAGCAGCAAGGTGGTGGAGAAAATAATTAATATGGTGGCCACTGCAGCAATGATCGGACTGATGTTTTCACGTATTCCAGTAAACATCTGGCGTGGCAGCGTGGCTTGTTCGGGGCCGGCCAGAAACAGGGTCACGACGATTTCATCGAAAGACGTTGCAAAAGCGAACAACGCGCCGGCGATGACTCCAGGCGCAATAATGGGTAACGTAATGCCGAAGAAAGTCTGCAGAGGGTTGGCGCCCAGGCTGTAGCTGGCCCGCACCAGATTTTCGTTGAATCCTTGTAGGGTGGCGGTGACGGTGGTTAGCACAAAAGGCGCGCCCAGCGCCGCGTGCGCCAGAATTAGCCCAATATAACTGTCGGTCAGGCCGTAGGGTGCAAAAAACAGGTAGATGCCTACACCCACTACCACCAGCGGTACGATCATGGGCGAAATCAGGACGGCCATCAGCAGGCCCTTACCGCGAAATTCGGTGCGGTGCAGACCCGCTGCCGCCAAGGTGCCCAGCACAGTCGCGATGACTGTGGCTGAGGGCGCTACGATAAAGCTGTTTTTGGTTGCGCGAATCCAGTCATCCGAATGAAAGAGGGCGGTATACCATTTGAATGAAAACGTGTGAATGGGATAGAGCAGCAACGAGCTGTCGCTAAAAGAAAGTGGCACAATCGCCAAAATAGGCAGCACCAGGAAAATCAGCACGAGAAGGCAAATGGCCCGATGGCTGTAGTGCCATAAGCGTTCCACCATTGATACATAGGGTGGAAATTTTGCGGAGTGAATTTTTTCCATGCTAGCCCATTCCCAATTCTCGGCCTGATAGCCGGCGGTATAGCGAATACAGCAGCAAAGTGCCCAGTAGCAGAATGAATCCCAGCGCGCTGGCCATGCCCCAGTTGATGGTTTGATTGGTAAAGTACGCGACGTAATAGCTGATCATCTGATCGCTGGCGCCACCCAGTAGTGCGGGAGTGATGTAATAGCCGACGGCAATGATGAACACCAGTAGCGTACCGGCCCCTATGCCAGGATAGGTTTGCGGCACATACACACGCCAGAACGCGGCAAAGGGGTGGCTGCCTAGCGAAATAGCCGCGCGCTGGTAAGTATTGGGCACCGACTGCATTACGCTGTATAGCGGCAATATCATGAAGGGCAGCAGTATGTGCGTCATGGCGATGTAGACGCCGACGCGGTTGAACAGCAAGGCAAGGGGAGCATGGGTAATGCCGATATTCATCAGGGCCTTGTTGACGAGGCCTTCACGTTGCAGCAGCACAATCCAGGCGGCGATTCGAACCAGCACTGAGGTCCAGAACGGAATCAGTATGCAGATGATGGCCAGATTGGCACGACGCTTGGGTAACGACGTAATCCAGTAGGCGAGCGGAAAACCCAGGAGCAATGTCAGCGCGGTCACAATGGCGCTGATGAGAAACGTGCGACCGAAAATATCCAGAAATGCCGAGGTGCCGGCCGGCGCTCTGACGACCTGCCCTTGGGCATTTTGTTTCAGATCAAGTGATGCGAGCAAGTAATAAGGCGAGTACGCGCTGCTGTTGTTGGCGATAGCTTGCCAAAACGGGACTTCCGACCAATGTTTGTCGATGGATATCAATCGGTGGCGAATTTCGGAATCGGACAGTGTTTTGCCATCTGGCGCGACGAGCGGCATTTGACGTATGGTTTTAAACACCAGCGAACGGTAGCCCGGGATCTCGTAGTTCAGTCGTCGGGCCAGACCGCCCGCTGCACTTGAATTTTTGGAGTGGGTCAGATCTGCCGCCAAGGCCGCGTATGAGGCATCGGTGGGAGTGGCTTTGCCGTCCCAGCCTTTTAAACTTGCCAGTGTTTTGGGCAAGGTAGCGATAACTTCAGGGTTTTCGATGGCGCGTTGAAAAAGCGAGCCGATGGGGATCACAAAAATAATTAATAAAAACAGGGCAAGCGGGGCGACTAGAAAAAATGCGCGCCATTTTCGCTGGCGTTCGCCAGCGCGCATGGCATGCCGGATTGCATGGGCGTCGTGATCGGTGATCGTTGCGGTCATGATCCTGTCTATTTTGAGGGGGCGCCTGTGTTGATGTTGCCATCGACGCAGGCGCCGGTTGCAAGTGGCTCGCCAGGGGACTGAGCAAGAACCACGAGCGGTGGAGTGCTAGCGAGCGGCCCAGGCTGTAAAACGCTGATCAAGCTCTTCGCCGTGATCGGTCCAGAATGTATTGTCGGAGAACAAGGCGCTTTTGGCGTTTGCCGGCGAATTGGGCAGGTCGGCCAGTATTTTCGGGCTGAGCTTGGTAATGGCCGCCTTGTTCACTGGCCCGTAGGCGATATGCTGTGCATAAGCGACTTGCGGGCCGGTTGACGTAGCGAACTTGATGAATTTCTCAGCCTCAACCTTGTTGGGCGAGCCCATCGGAATGACCCAATAATCCAGATCGTAAATACTTCCGTTCCAGACGTTTTTCAGCGGCTGGCCTTCGCGTTGCGCCGCGTCGATGCGCCCGTTGTAGGCCGTGGACATGACGACATCGCCTGCCGCCAGCATTTGTGGAGGCTGGGCACCGGCTTCCCACCATTGGATATTGGGCTTGAGTTCTTCGAGCTTCTTGAATGCGCGGTCTACACCCTCGGGGGTGGCAAGCACTTTGTACACATCTTTGGGCGCAACACCGTCGGCCATCAATGCGAACTCCAGATTGTAGTGGGCGCCTTTGCGCATGCCGCGTTTACCTGGGAATTTCTTTACGTTCCAGAAATCGGCCCAGCTGGTGGGCGCGGTTTTCAGGCTTTTTGCGTTGTAAGCAAGGACCGTGGACCATACGAAGGTTCCCACGCCGCATTCACGCACGGCTTCGGGTATGTAGTCGGACTTGTTGCCAATTTTGGACCAGTCGAGCTTTTCATATAGGCCTTCTTGGCAGCCACGGCCCAGGTCGCCGGTTTCGACTTCAACGGCATCCCAGACGACGTTTTTGGTCTCGACCATGGCCTTGACCTTGGCCTGCTCACCGTTATAGGCCACCGCAATAATGTTATGGCCAGTCTGCTTTTCCATCGGCTGGATGAACGCTGCTTTCTGTGCGTCGCCGTTGGCGCCACCGAAATTAACGATCGTCAGGTCGCGCGCTTGCGCCGAGCCGGCAGCCAGGGCCACAGTGGCCAGGCCAATAGTACAAAGTGCTGAATGAATCTTCATAGTTGTCTCCGTAATTGATGGAGTAAAGGAGGGGGGGGTTAGGGATTAAATACCCGGACGTACTCGGGGGGGACGTGAAGCAAAATATCGCCGCCTTGCGTGCCGGGCTGAACGGCACTGCTGCCGCCAAGCGGTAGCTTGACAAAGAAAGAAGGGGTGTCGGGGATACTGCAACGCAGCCGCACGTGGTCGCCGAAATATACCGAATCGAGTGCGTGCGCCTTGAACACATTGCCATCAACGGCGGTGTGCGAATCAACAATGCGCAAGCGTTCGGGCCGCATGGTCAGGACACAGGGCGCGCCTGCCGGTGCTTGGTTGACGTTGATGCCAGTGAGCACGATGTCGGGGGTGAGGCGCACAACACAATTTTCGCCAGCGATGGACTGCACGACACCTTGATACTGGTTGCAGTCGCCGACAAACCCGGCCACGAATCGGTTGCAGGGTGATTCGTAAAGGGTATTGACCGAAGAAACCTGCTGGATGATGCCCTGATCGAACACGGCGACGCGATCGGACATGGTCAGCGCTTCGCTTTGATCGTGAGTGACGTACACAAAGGTAATGCCCAGCTTTTTATGCAAGGCCTTGAGCTCGAGCTGCATATGTTCGCGTAACTGTTTGTCCAGTGCACCCAGCGGCTCGTCCATGAGTACCAGCTTGGGGTCGAACACGAGTGCGCGGGCCAGGGCGATCCGTTGCTGTTGCCCGCCAGACAGTTGAGCTGGATAGCGCTTGGAAAAGGCGTCCATTTGCACCATGGCCAGAGCATCGGCAATACGCTGTGCGCGTTGTGCAGGTGGGATCTTGCGCACGCGTAGTGGGTATTCCAGATTTTTTTCTACTGTCATGTGCGGGAACAGAGCATAGTTCTGGAAGACCATGCCTATATTACGTTTGTGCGGAGGCACATTATTCAGGCGCTGCTGGTCCAGGAAAATATCGCCGCTGGTAGGAAATTCGAAGCCGGCAAGCATCATTAAACAGGTTGTTTTGCCCGAGCCGGAAGGCCCGAGCAAAGACAAGAACTCGCCTTGGTGAATGTCCAGGTCGAGGTTCTTAACGACTAGATTTTCGCCGTCGTAGGACTTTTGAACGCCCTTGAAGCTGACCAGTGGTTCTGCGTGTGCGTGAGCCAAAATTGTTCTTCACTCGCTAGCGTTAAGTTAATAAAGGTTTTTGTAGCGGCACCCCTTGCGGGTGCCCTATTCCTCATTTTTCGAACATTTGCCGTATTTACTTCCTGACCGCATCGACAAGGATAGCCAAACCCTCGTCGAGCACAGAGTCGGGAATGGTGAGCGGGAACAAGAAACGGATGACATTGGCATATACCCCACACGTTAGCAGAATCAGACCGTTTTTAAGAGCTTTCTTTTGCACCTGGCTGGCGAACTCCGGATTAGGCTTGCCGGAATCGGGATGTTTGAATTCCATGGCAATCATGGCGCCCAAGCCGCGAATGTCGGCGATTTCGGGGGTGGTGGTTTTTAGTTGTTGCAAGGTTTTGCGCAGCTTTTCGCCGGTGACATTGGCACGTTCGACCAACTTCTCGCTTGCAATAATGTCTTGCACTGCCAGCGCGGCTGCCAGTGCCAGGGGATTGCCGGCGTAAGTGCCTCCCAGCGCGCCGGGAATGGGTGCGTCCATAATTTCTGCGCGTCCGCATACGCCCGATAGCGGCATGCCGCCCGCCAGGCTCTTGGCTATGGTCATCAGATCGGGGATAACGCCCGAATGCTCCATGGCGAACATTTTTCCGGTACGGGCAAAGCCGGTTTGAACTTCGTCGGCGATAAGTAATATGCCATGTTCGTCGCATAAGGCTCGCAAGCCCTGAAGAAAATCGGCGGGCGCTACGTTAAAGCCGCCTTCGCCCTGCACCGGCTCCACAATAATCGCGGCGACCCGCTTCGGATCGATATCGGTCTTAAACAGAGCGGCGATGGCATCCAGCGAATCTTGCGTGCTAATGCCGTGCAGGGCATTGGGGTAAGGGGCATGATAGATGTCGCCCGGGAAGGGGCCGAACCCGATCTTGTAGGGTGATACTTTGCCGGTAAGGGCCAGGCCCATGAAGGTCCGCCCGTGAAAGGCACCTGAAAAGGCAATAACACCGGTGCGCCCCGTTGCAACCCGGGCAATCTTGACGGCATTTTCGACGGCTTCGGCGCCAGTCGTAAAAAAGGCCGTTTTCTTCTTGTGCTTGCCCGGTGTCGACTGGTTGATTTTTTCGGCTAGCTCAACGTACGAAGAGTAGGGCGATACTTGAAAGGCTGTGTGGGTGAACCTTCCCAGTTGTTCGGCAATGGCGGCTACAACCTTGGGATGGCAATGTCCCGTATTGGCGACCGCAATTCCTGCAGCGAAATCGATGTAGCGACGCCCCTCTATGTCCCAGATTTCGGCGTTCAGGGCGCGCTCAGTGTAAAAATCGCACATGATGCCGATCCCGTTTGGGATGGATGCCGATTTTCTGTCTTGCCAGGATTTATTTTGGGTGTTCATATCTAGGGTCTCGCGAGTGGTCGTATGGGCTGATTTCGTTACTATAACGAGACTATGGTCTACAATCCAGAGCCATTATTGCAATTTTCATAGGGCCAATTTGAGCTCATTCACGCTTTCCGACTGGCTATTGCAGCGTCTCGCTATCGGCGCTGGTGAGCCGGCTTATCGGCAACTTTACAAGCTGATCTGCCGCGCTATTCTTGACGGCCATCTGGAGGCGGGTACTCGCCTGCCTTCGTCGCGTATTCTGGCTTGCGATCTGGCCGTGGCGCGCAATACTGTCATCCAGGTATACGAACAACTAGTGATTGAAGGTTATGCCAATGCAGCAAGCGGGCGTGGAACTTATGTAGAAGACTTGAGCCCGGACCAGATTGAAGGCTTGCCCAATAAGGGGGTTGGTGATGATGGACAGCTACCGGCTCCTTACCCGCGTCGCGGCCTCTCCCGTCGCGGCCAGGATCTGATGGACAATGCGGGCTTTTCGAATCGCCAGATGGGTGCCTTTATGCCAGGCATACCGGACGTGACGGAATTTCCGTTCAAAGCCTGGTTGCGTATACAGAACAAACAATGGCGCCGCGGAGCACCCCAGTTGATGAGTTACGCGCCGGCTGGCGGCTACGAGCCTTTGCGGCACGCGGTTTCCGAATATCTGAGTAGTGTCCGTTCGGTGAACAGTACGGCGAGGCAGGTTGTCATTACCACAGGCATACATCAGGCCGTCGATGTCGCCACTCGCCTGCTATGCCAGGTTGGCGATGCGGTGTGGATCGAAGAGCCGTCATATTGGGGGGTGCGCAACCTGGTGCTGTCTTCGGGTTTGAGAGCCGTTCCAATCAGTGTTGATCAAGAAGGCATGTGCCCGACGGCTGAAGAGTTGGCTACACCGCCCAAACTGATTGTCGTCACGCCTTCTCACCAGTATCCACTAGGCATGGTGATGAGTCTGGCGCGTCGGCGCATGTTGCTGGAGTATGCACGGCAAAATGGTTGCTGGATTCTTGAAGATGACTACGATAGCGAATTTCGTTTTGGCCGCCGGCCGCTGCCGTCGCTGCAAGGGCTCGATGAAGGCGGCCTGGTGTTCTATGCGGGCAGCTTCAGCAAGACTTTGTTTCCAGGCCTAAGAGTTGGTTTTCTGGTGGTTCCCGAAGATCTCGCAACGCACTTTGCCGGGGCGGTGGCTGAACTGTATCGCGAGGGGCAACTCATTACGCAGTCGGTTCTGGCAGAGTTTTTGCGCGAAGGGCATCTGGCTTCTCATATCAGAAGAGTACGTAATCTTTATGCCGAGCGTCGCCTTGGTTTGATTGCGGCCATTACCAGACGGTACGGGGATAGCCTTGATATCGTGGGCGAGCATGCAGGCTTGCATCTGGTACTGGCCTTGCCTGGCCGTATCGACGATCGTCGAGTTACGTACGACGCCATTGCGCAAGGCGTCGTGGTGCGGCCACTAAGCAATTATTATATGAAAGTGGGCGCTGAGAAGAAGGGTCTGTTGATGGGCTATGCCGCCGTGCCGATGGCTGAGATCGATCCGGCCTTTGATGTTCTGGCCGCAGTCATCGACGCACAACTGGACGGCACCGCCCGCCTTAACTGAGAAGGCCGCGACAAAAGTTGGTCAGATTACGATCCAGCGTTTCAAGATGATAGCCACCTTCTTGTACGACCAGTGTGGGCAAATCAAGACTCTTGATAGCGTGTCCCAGCCGCTGGAAACCTTCACTCGACACCGCCACTTGAGATTGGGGATCATCCTTATAGATGTCAAACCCCAACGCCAGAACGAGGGCATCGGGCGCGAAGCCGTGGATGGCCGTGATCGATTCGCTTAGATGGTCGAAAAAAATCGCTTCACTGGATCCGTGAGGCATGGGTAAGTTCAGGTTGTAGCCATTGCCTTTTCCGAAGCCCCGCTCATCGCCAAAACCGCTGACCGCGGGGTAGAAATTAGTGGGGTCACCATGGATCGATATATAAAAAATATCGTCGCGTTCATAGAATATTTCTTGAATGCCTTGTCCGTGATGCATATCGGTGTCCAACACGACAATGCGCCCGAATTTTTCGCGTAATACGTCTGCAGCAATGGCCGCGTTGTTCAGGTAACAGAAACCACCGGCGGCTGCATATCGTGCGTGGTGACCGGGAGGGCGGCACAACGAGTAGGCCTTTTTCGTGCCGTTGAGTAATGCATGGGCTCCAGCCACGGCGCTTTGGGCCGACCAGTAAGCTGAACGCCACGTTGATTCGCCCACGGGGCAACTGCCATCGGCCAGATAGCGGGCCGCTTCGGCCAAAATTCCGCGCAGAGCATTGGGTTCACGCACAAATATATTCGACATGACCTCCTCGCCCCAGTCGGGAGGCATTTCCTTCCAGCGGCGGTGCGCCGCTTCCAAAAAACGCAGGTAAGCGATGCCGTGAACGCCGAGCAGTGGTTTCATCCCATAATCGATGGGCTGCGTGACCGGAAATTGCAGCTGGCTTATAGCCTGCAGCAACCGCGTCGCCCTTTCCGGGATTTCTTGTGGCACACGCATTCGGCCGCGGGAAAAATAGGTGTTTGGATGATGCAGTAGCTGTTCAGGATGAAAAAAAGTTTCCATTGACAGATTCCTGACGGTTGGGGCGCTTGCCGCCGCGCTCAATGCTGGCGGCGGTTTGGCCCCCGTGGATTATTTCAGCTCTATTTCAATAAAAATAAAGTCGCTGCTTCCGGGATTGACAACATTGTGTTCAACGCCGATCGGTCGGTAATACGGCACCCCGGTGGTCAGTTGACTGGAGGTTTCGCCCTGGGGGGTCTCTAGTATCAGGACGCCAGTGGTTTGCGGTACGACCACATAGTTCATTTCATGGCGATGCCAGCCTGTTTCAGCGTTGGGGGGAAAACGCCACTGGGTGACTTTGACCATGTCATTGTCGATCTGAACGGTAGGTATGGCTTGGGGTCTGCTCATAGCGGTTCCATAAAAAATTGAAGGCTTGCGGCAATAGCGATCATGCTGAGGTTACCTCATCGGGAGGCCAGTGGCGGCCAGGCACTGCCGCGACAGTCTTGTCGGCAACGATAAAATGGTGATTGCATTGACGTGTCCGCTGTTATTCCGGCGCCCTGTGGCTATTGATAATTGCCGTTGTTCCGAAAATATCGGGGTATTTCTCGCCGGCGTCCAGGCGTGCCAGAATATCCTTCTCGGCAGATTGAAGCGCGATGGCTTTGGTGGCCGACGATTCGACCAAAGACGGGGGCAATACCAGAATGCCATTTTCGTCGGCCAGAATGGCGTCGCCCGGATTCACGGTTAAGCCACCGCAAGAGACAGAGCAACAAAAATCGCCACTTAGATTAAGCAGCTTGATGGTGATGGCTGATAAGCCTCGCGCCCACACGGGTACGCCAAGTTGGCGCAACTCACCGATATCGGTGACCATCCCGTCGACGATGATTCCGGCAATACCGGCGGCACGCGCTGCGTAAGCAAGAGCGCCGCCCAGAGCGGCGTGCCGATGATCTCCGCAGCGATCGATGACCAGGATATCGCCACGACGGGCCTGTCCCATGGCGTAGTGCATTATCGTTCCATCCAGGCCGGGACAGCGTACCGTTATGGCCGTGCCTGCAATGCGTTTTTGCGAGAACAGCGCCCGGATTTCTGGGTCCATGAAGCCTGTATGCAGAAAGTGCCCTATGGTAGCCGGCTCGGCCTGGGCCAGCAGATTCAAGCGCGAAGGTTCAATCTGAGGCGGCAGGGGTTTCAGGGTATACATAATTGGGGTTCTCTGTTTAACGGGGAAGCAAGTGGCTATTTACATGACATGCGGCATCAGCGCGGCCGCGCCTTTCAGCTACGCCAGACCCTGGCGAAAAGGTCCATCCAGTTCTGGCCTAATACTTTGCGTACACGTGACTCTCGCCATCCCGCACGTTCCATGGCGATGGTCAGATTAGGCAGCTCGCCGATCGTCGATAGCCCAGCGGGCGAAGTTATTGTTGTTTCGGCGCTATGGTTCGTCAGTCTGCGATGGCGGCCTTTATCCAGCGTGATCCAGTCAAAAAATGCCGCGTCGTGACCTTGAGTAAAGTCGGTGCCGATACCCACATTGTCTTCACCGGCCAAGCCAATTACGTAGTCGATGGCGGCGACGTAGTCGTCCACCGTTGCGTTAGCGCCGGCACCCATAAAGGGTGGAAACATGGTAATCCCGATGAAACCTCCGTGTTCGGCAATAAACCGGAGATCTTCATCGCTCTTGTTGCGCGGGTGCGCCTTTAAACCGGAGGGCAGACAATGAGAGTAGCAAACAGGCTGTCTGGAGGCGGTAATGGCTTCACGCGCCGTCACCGCGCCAACGTGCGATAGGTCGATCAACATGCCCACGCGATTCATTTCTGCGACGGCTTCGTGGCCGAAGCCCGACAAACCGCCGTCACGCTCATAGCACCCCGTGCCCAGCAGGTTTTGTGTGTTGTAGGTCAATTGGACGACCCGCACACCCATATCCCAGAACGCATCGATGTATCCCAGGTTGTCTTCAAACGCCTGCGCGTTTTGAAATCCCAGCACAATGCCTGTTTTTCCAGTTTGCCGGGCCAGAGTAATGTCGTGCGTGGTGCGCACTAATGTCAGCAGATCGGAGTTGTCGCGAATCTGAACTTTCATGCGCGCGATGTTGTTGACGGTATCTTGAAACCCTTCCCACACCGATACGGTGCAATTAGCCGCGCTCAGTCCGGCGCGGCGCATGTCTTCAAAAACAGCGCGGGTCCAATTGGCCACGATCAAGCCGTCTATGACCAGGGAATCTTCATGTAGGGTAGTCACGTTGTTCTCGTCGAGTAAAGGTTTCGGTAAAAAGGGAAGTCGGTTTCAGGTACGACATCAGGGCGGCGTCAGCGCCGCGCCAATCAGTTGCCGGGTGTAGGCATGAACGGGCTTGAAGTACACGGCTTGCGCCTCACCTCGCTCGACCACTCGGCCAGCCTGCAGCACTACGATATCGTCAGAAATATGCTGCACGACTGCCAGGTTGTGGCTGATAAACAGGTAGCCCAGATTAAACTCTCGTTGCAGGTCGAGCAGCAGGTTAAGGATTTGCGATTGCACCGATACGTCCAGCGCCGAGGTGGGCTCGTCGCAGATAATAATCTTGGGTTGCAGCATGAGTGCTCGTGCGATGGCTACCCGTTGTCGTTGGCCGCCAGATAGTTCCTTCGGGTAGCGCTGCGCGAAGTCAGACGTAAGCCCCACGGCTTCCATCATTCGAAGCGCCTCTGTTCGGCGCGACGCGGTGTCGCCCACACCATGCACGCGCAAGGGCGCGGTCAATATTTCGATGATGGTAATGCGAGGATTGAGAGACGAATAAGGATCCTGGAACACCATTTGCAGCGTCTTGGCCAGATCCAGGCGCGAGAGCGCATTGAGCGGCTTGTCGTTGAGTAACACTTGGCCGCATGAGGGAGTGGCCAGGCCAAGCAATAATTTGGCGATGGTGGATTTACCGCTGCCTGATTCGCCTACCAGCCCGGTCGTGGTGCCCGAGGTGACGCGCAGATCGATCGAATGCAGCACCGGCTGTGGCGCTTGACGAGTAAGCAGCCCAGCCTTGCCGTAGGCAAACGACACGCCGGCCAAGGCCAGGCTATTGCTTGATTGAATCGTCATGGCAATGTCTCGACACAGCGGCGCATGGCACCTGGCTTGATGCACAAATAGCCGTGGGTGCCTTGTTCCGCCTGCTGCAACGGTTGACGGCAGGCGTCTTCGTGTACAGGGCAGCGGTCGTAGAATGCACAGCCCACGATTTCGGTGTCTAGTGATGGCACCGAGCCCGCGATGGACATCAGGGGACTTTTAGGTACGGAGGCGCCGGGGCGAGGCACGCAGCGCAGCAGCAGCTCTGTGTATGGGTGCAGGGGATTGCGCAGCACATCATTTGCGCATCCCGATTCGACGATTTGGCCCGCGTACATCACGATCACGTCGTCTGCAATCTTGGAGACCAGGCCCAGATCGTGTGAAATAAAAATCAGACCCAGCTTGAATTCGTTCTGGATATCCTTAAGCAGCTCCAGCAGTTCAGCCTGCACCGTAACGTCTAACGCGGTGGTCGGCTCGTCGGCGATCAACAGTTCGGGCCCGCACATTAGCGCCATCGCGATCATGACTCGCTGACGCAACCCTCCCGAGAGTTCAAACGGATACTGCTCCAAGCGAGTCTGCGGGTTGTTGATTCCTACGCGTTCCAGAAGATAGCTGGCTCGCTCGCGAGCTTCGCGTCGGCTGACTGGCTTGTGTCGGCGCAGCACGTCGACTAACTGAGTGCCTACCGTAAATACCGGGTTGAGAGAAGTCATGGGATCTTGAAAGATCATCGCGATGCGTGCGCCTCGTATGCTTGCCAGCTCGCGTGCGCCCAGGTGCTCAAGCGCGGTGTTACCAAAACTTAGCGACTTTACGCGGCGCTTTGCTGCAGCCGGCAGCAAGTCCAGAATGGACAACGCTGTCAGAGATTTGCCGCAGCCCGACTCGCCGACGATGCACAAGGTTTTCCCCGCTTCCAGCGTGAAGGAGACATCGCGCACCACCTTTTTGCTTGTCCCGCCGATGTCAATGTCGATATTCAGGCTGTCCATGTGCAATAGGACGTGATGATCTTTCATGGCTAGTCCCTCGCTTGAATGGCGCGCAGTGCTTCGCCGCAGCGGTTGACGCACAACACGAGCAAAAACAGCACCACGCTGGGGATAACGACCAATGAAGGTTGAAAGAGCAGGTGTTCCTTGCCTTCGGCGATCATCAAGCCCAGTGAAGGAATAGGTGGCGGCACGCCCAGGCCCAGAAACGACAGAGAAGCTTCCAGCGTGATCGCCATGGCGGCCTCTATCGTACCTATGATGACAATGTTGCCGAACAGGTTTGGCAATATATCGTGCCACATGATCTGCAAGTGAGAGCAGCCCTGGATCCGCGAGGCGGTGACGAATTCGGCATTGCGCAGCCCGGCCGTTACGGCCCGTGTGACCAGCGCATAACGGTCCCACAGTAAAAGGCCCAACACCAGCACCATCAGAGTCATTGATGCGCCAAAAAGCGCCACGACCGCCAACGCCACCAATATGATGGGCAGCGACAGACGCGCGGTAATAAAGAACGAAATTATTCGGTCGGTGGTGCCACCAAAATAGCCGGCGGTCAGACCCAGGGTCGTGCCGATTACGCCGCCCATTATGGCTGCGGTGATGCCGATCAGCGCCGATACGCGGATGCCATACAGTAGCCTGGCCAGCACGTCGCGCCCCAACTGATCGGTGCCTAACAGATGCGACCAGGTGCCGCCGTCGGACCATACGGGTTCTTGTAACCGTGTCAACAGGTTTTGTGTGTAGGGATCTGAATGCAGCAGCAATGGGCCCAGGAAGCTGGTTGCCACAACCAACAACAAGATAAATAGAAAGATCTTGCCTTCCGATGAGGCTTTCGGTTTGGCGCTTGTTTTAGTCTGCATGGTCATCACCTTGCCGTGCGCACGCGTGGGTCGAGCCAACCGTTAACCAGATCGGCGAGCAGCGTCAATAGAATGTAAAGAAGCGAAAACACTAGTATTAACGCCTGGATGGTCGGGAAGTCGCCGCGTAGTATGGAGATCCACGCCAGTTGTCCCGCGCCATTAATCGCAAAAACCGTTTCCACAATCACCGAGCCTGCAAGCAGCGTACCCATTTGTGCGGCGGCCAGCGATACAACAGGGCGCAACGCGTTACGCTGTGCGTATTTCAGCACGACCTGGCGCGACCCCAAACCCATGGCGCGCGCCGTGCGGATGTAATCCGAGCGCAGTACCGCGTCCATCTCCGATCTCATGACCCGGATCAAGGCGGGAGTCGCAAAGATCGCCAGCACGGTGGTGGGCATCAGGTATTGGCGCCAAGTCTCGAATCCCGATGCCGGCAACCAGTTGTTCTGCACGCTGAAAAAAATGATGAGTAGAAAGGCGAGGCAAAAAGGCGGCATGGCTTGGCCAAACGAAGCCAGCATCAATGCAAACCTATCGACCAGCGATCCTTTCCGGCAGGCCGCGGCAATGCCAAGCGGCAGCGCGATCAGTACGGCCAACAACATTGACATCCCGCCCAACTGCGCGGTGATCGGAAAGTGCTGTAGCAGCAGTTCACTGACCGGGCGGTGAAAATAAAGGCTATCGCCAAAGTTGCCGTGAACGATGCCGTTGAACCATTTCAAATACTGCACAACGATGGGCTTGTCAAAACCATATTGAGCCATCAGATGGGCCGTATCGGCCGCGCTCCCTTCGCCGGCCAGCCGTGCGGAGGGGTCGCCTGGTGCAAATATCAGTGTAAAGCTGATGATAGATACAAATACGACCAGCAGTGCCGATACGAACAGCCTGCGGACGATGTAGTAAATCATAAGATTACTTCCAGCTGGCCTTGTAGAAACGCGGGAACTCGTCTGAATCTATTTCAAAATTCAAAGAGGACGATTGGGCCGAGTTCAGGGACAAGTTCCACATGGGCACCCAATAAGCTTGCGCAGCGATAATTTTCAAAGCGGTTGCGTATTGCTTGGCGCGAAAGTCGCGGTCGATCGATGTGTCGGCCGACTTTAACAGTTGAACCAATTGCGGGTTTTTGACCAGATCGTCTGCGCCGCCGTTGAAAAAGTTGCTGGTCGATAGCGCGACGTCGGCAATACCGTAAGAACCCCACGTGGCCGTCATCAACGGTACCCGGCCCTCACGCCATGCAGACACGGCAGTCCCGTATTGTTGCTCGATCAGGTTGACTTTGATGCCCACCGCGGCAAGATTGGCGGCAACCGCTTCAAAGATGGAGCGCGGAGGAGTGGCTACGACCAAATCGATAGAGAAGCCTTTGGCATATCCCGCTTCGGCTAACAGTTCTTTAGCCTTCTTCGGATCGTAGTTGTAGGCCTGCACGTCTGTCGAGCAGCCGAACTGCAATGGGTTACACGCCGTGTTCATCACTTTAGATGCGCCGCCCACCAACGCTTTACGTATGGCTTCGCGATCAATAGCATAATTGATGGCTTGACGTACCTTCAGGTTGGCCAGCGGCGATTTGCCATCCTGGTAGTTCGGGTTGATGTCGATATATCGAATACGCAGGATGCGTTCGCTTTTAACTGTCACGTTCTTTTTGCTTGCCAGACGCTTGGCGGCATCGGGCGGCAAGCGCCAGATCCAGTCCAGGCTGCCGCCCAGCAGCTCCGCGTACTGTGTATTCGAATCGGGAAGGATGTGAACAACGATGTTTTTAATGGCCGGCTTTTTACCGAAGTAGTCGGGAAAGCGCTCAAAAACGTAGCGGCTGCCGGGTTGGCTGCTTACTAGACGATATGGCCCTGTGCCAATGGGTTTTATCCCCATCTTCGATACATCGCCTTCATAATAAGCCTTGGGGTAAATAGGCAAATTTTCGGACAGCATTTCAAGGGCTAGTGGAAACGGCGTATTCATGCGGATGCGGAAGGTATTGTCCGACAGTTTGTCGGCACCCGCGATCCAGCTCACCGTATTCTGGTAGCGCGCATTGTAGGCTTTGGACGACACCAGGTTCAGCGTATAAATCACGTCATCGACGGTCAAGGTCGATCCGTCATGGAACTTGACATTGGGGCGTAGCGTGAATTCCATGGTCTTGTCGTCAAGAAACTTGAAGCTTGACGCCAGCGCGGGTTCGAATTTCCCCGTTTTTTGATCTTTTTGAATCAAGCCTGTATATAGAAGGCGAACCAGAGATAGGCCTGGCCGGTCCGATTCTTTGTAGCCGTCAAGCGTCGCCGGAGCCGCATCGAACGCGACATTGAGTGTGTCGTCGGCTTTGCTGGCGAAAGCACTATTGCAACTTGCTGCGATGACTGCGGCAAGCATTAATTTTGGAAATACGGTTTTTATCGCTCGTTGAAACATGTCTGCTCCTGATAGTGTTGTAGCCCGTAGGATGCGGCAGTTATGATAGCCTGATGGTCGAGTGGTAAGGCCACAATACAGATATCGCCTTTTCTTGTCAATATATTATGAAATAACGGTGTAGCAATTCAACGCCGGTAAACGTATCGAGAGGCAATAGGCTTGGCTTTACGCTAATTTACTTATTAAGACCTTGACAAAGAAAAATGAGTTCTGTATTGTGGCCTTACCACTCGACCAGCGTAAAAAATTATGACCGGATTCCAGCCCGTAAGCGTCACGCGTCTGTACCGCATGATTGCCGATCAGATTACAGAGAAAATCCATGCAGGCGAATTTCTTCCCGGGGCGCGCCTGCCGGCTGAGCGTGAGCTTGCAAAAATACTACAAGTCAGCCGCCCATCCGTGCGAGAGGCCTTGATCGCGCTAGAGATCGAAGGTTATGTTGAGGTTCGCGTCGGGACGGGGGTTTTTGTTGCACCCTCCAGAGATGGTGTGCAAGATCAAGGCAAGGCTAAACCACCGCGCCTTCATGCTCATAACGATGTGGGGCCGTTTGAGCTCTTGCAGGCACGGCTGTTAGTCGAACCCGAGTGCGCGGCGCTGGCGGCGAAAAATGCATCCGGATCGCAAATTGCAGCTATTGAAGTGGTCGCCAGAACGACCGGGCAAGCTCAATCTCCTGGTCAGCAGGATCGTGCATTTCATATGGCCATTGCCGAGGGCAGCGGCAATGTGGCATTGGTGGCCGCGCAAACAACCTTATGGGATCTCCGTGAGAACAGTGCGATGTTTAGCCGCTTGGAGCAGCACTTCGTGACGCACAAGGTGTGGCAGGTCGCAGATCGCGAGCACGAGGAAGTTTTCCAAGCCATTAAAAACCGCGACTCAATGGGAGCGCGGCGGGCATTGCGCACACATTTAACGGGGATCATACGTCGTTTGCGGGAAGACTTCGCAAGTGATGCCGCTATTTGAAAAAGAAAGGGTTGACGGGCAGTGCTCTTCTTTCGAGGCGAGCACGTTGCAACCAGCGCGGCCTTTGTGCCATTACTAAAAACGGAGTTAGAGACAATGCAATCGGTGCAGCGAGTAGATTTTCCGTTGTCGCGTAAGGTTGATGAGGTGCCCTTAGAGAGTGGCCACGGCGTTGATCGTCGGGTGTTGTTCTCCCCCACAACAGTGGGCAGTCGTTATATGAAGTTTGTACTGGTGTACGGGCAGCCAGGGTCCGAAAGTGAACTGCAGGCTTTGCCTGGCGATCAGATGACTTTGACTTTGGAAGGAAGGGCAGTGATCTCCGTCGCCGACCATCAGTACGCGTTACCGATTGACGCTGCAATCATGATCCCGGCAGAGACAGCACAAAAAGTGAAAGTAAGCGGCGATGACCAATGGGTGGCCATTACGGCCAGTTGCGACGAATGTCCGCTGATGCGAGCTCATGTAGCGAAAGGCTCTTTTGATGGCGGGCAGCCAAATGTAGAAGAGCCCTTGGTGCGTCAAGTGGATAAGGTCGAGCCCGAGTGTTTGTATGGGTTCGAACGACGCGTGTTGTTTTCGCCATCCACGGTAGGCAGCCGTTATATGAAATTTGCCAAAGTCCGTGGCAAACCCGGCGCCAAGAGCATGGCGCATACACATCCGGGGGGCGAGATGGCGCTGACGCTGCAGGGCAATGCTCAATTGATTGCCAATGGCGAACACTTTGATTTACGCGCTGGTTCGGCCTTTGCCGTACCTCCTGCAGTAAAGCATCCGGCACAAGCGACGGGAAATGACGAGTGGATAGTCGTTACGTCCTATTGTGACGAGTGCCCGTTGATGAAGGCACAACTGCTTGAGGAACGGCAATGCAAACGATAAGAGCTTAAAAGACCATTTTTTTGCATCAAACTAAGAAGTTAAATCAGAGGAGATATTTCATGAATTTTTTCAAAGTGCTTGGCCGCGTTTCGAAAGTTGCCTTGTGTGGTTCCTTATTGTCGGCTAGCTCCGTTTGGGCGCTGGATATAAAGATGGGGGACGTGTTGGCGCCCTCGCATAGCTGGAACGTCGCCGCCAAAGGGTTTGCTGACGAGGTAAAGGACAAGACGGCAGGCCGCGTCAATTTCGTGTTATTTCCCAGTAGCCAGCTGGGCAGCGAGAAAACCATGCTGGAAGGGATGCAAATTGGGGCTGTGGATGCCGGCATAATCGGTTCCAGCTCCCTGCAGCAGTTCAGCCCTAAATTCGGCGTTATCGATCTGCCTTATGCCTGGCCCACTCCCCAAACCGCTTATCGCGCGCTCGATGGTGACTTGGGTGCTGCGTTGGCTAAAATCGCAGCCACCAAAAATATGGTGATTCTGTCATGGTGGGAGCTCGGATACCGACATGTTACGAATAACCGGCAGGCCATTAAAGAGCCCGCCGATCTTAAAGGGCTGAAGATTCGTGTTGCACCCGACAAGGTCCGTCTTGATACGTTTACCGCTCTTGGCGCCAGCCCCGCACCCTTGGCTTTTGGGGAGCTGTATTCGGCGTTGCAGCAGGGAGTGTTCGATGCTCAGGAAAATCCTCTATCGGTGATTTATACCTCATCGTTCTTTGAGGTGCAGAAGTATCTGTCCTTGACGGGCCATATTTGGGGAGCAGCGTGTTTGATCGTCTCCAAGCCGATATGGAACAAGATTTCCGATGCTGACAAGGCAGTGATCACCACTGCAGCGGCCAAATGGCGCGATGCGCAACGCAAGATGGTCCAAGATAGCGATGGTGATTACATTGCCAAACTGAAAGAGAAAGGCATGCTCGTCAATACCGTCGATAAGGTGGCGTTTACCAAGGCAGTGGGATCTGTCTGGAAAAAATATGAGCCGGTGTTTGGTGCCGACATGATGGGGCTTGTTAAAAAATATCAGGATTGATAAGCCATGATTGAATCCTTCAATCGAAGGCTGGTCATCGCCTTCGAGGCGATGGCAGCAATAGGCTGCGCCATATTGGCGATTTTGGTTACAGTCACCATCTTCATGCGTTTTGTGTTGGGGGCCCCTCCGTACTGGGGCGAGGAGCTGCCCCAATTGGTGCTGGTGTGGTCCGCGTTTTTGGGTAGCGCTGTTTGCAGTTATCGGCGCACTCAGTTGTCGGCGGGCCTATTGCCGCTGATGGTACACAGTGCACGTTACCGTGATTACATTGACCGATTCGCCAATTTGTTGTTGCTTGTCATTTTCGTCTTATTAGCCAAGGCGGGGTGGGCGCTTGCGCAAGTAACGATGGAGCAAACCACTACTGCGTTGCAGATTCCTGCGGCAGTTCTTTATTTGTCCGTTCCGGTGGGATGTGTGGCACTGATTATGGTGCATCTGGGGCAATTACTGGAAGTCAAGGAATCGAAATGAGTGTCGGCGTAATTTCCCTATTGGCAATGTTCGCCGCGACAGTACTGATTGATATCCCGATCGCCTTTGGCCTTATTCTGTCCTCCGTTGCTTATCTGCTGATCTTCGATGTGGCTCCTCTAATGGTGGCGGCCCAGCAGATTGTGTCTGGCATGGACAGTTTTACTTTGCTGGCGATCCCCTTGTTTTTGCTGGCTGCACAATTGATGAACAGCGCCGGTCTGACCAAGAAAATCATTCATTTATGCTCGGCTGCGGTGGGCGATATAAAAGGAGGGCTCGCGGTCGTCGCAGTTCTGGCCAGCATGCTGTTTGGCGCCCTGTCGGGTTCTGGGGTGGCTGATGTGGTGGCCATCGGCAGTGTGTTGTTGCCTGCGATGTATCGCAGCGGCTACGACAAGGGTTTCAGTTGTGCTTTGCTGGGTTGTGCGGGTTCCCTGGGCGTGGTGATTCCTCCGAGCATTGTCATGATCGTGTATGGCACGACCACCAATACCTCAGTAGGAAAGCTGTTTTTGGGCGGTGTGATTCCGGGCGTTTTGCTGGGTTGTAGCCTGATTGCTGTGGTGCTCTGGCAATCTCGAAAGCAGGGCTGGGCTGGCGGCATGCCGTTTAATCGCCAGGTTTTCCTTGTCGCATTGAAAGATGCGCTACCGGCCTTGTTGGTTCCGGTACTTATTATTGGCGGTATCCGGTTTGGTATATTTACCGCGACTGAAGCGGCGGCCAGCGCCATAGTCTATGCCTTGTTCGTGGGGTTTTTTGTATATCGCCAACTTAGCTGGCGCACCATCTGGAAGTGCCTGCGCGACACTTCGGAAGTGAGTGCGTCGATCTTGTTGATTATTGGCGCTGCTGGCCTGTTCGCATGGATATTGATTGCCGAGCAGGTGCCGCAGCAGTTGGCGCATGCATTGACGCAGTGGACCAGCAGCAGAACGGCGGTGTTGTTGTTGCTAACCGCCGGCCTGTTGATGTTGGGCACCTTTATGGAGTCTATCGCAATCATCATTATTGTGGCTCCTGTCGTCATGCCGATCATTCATCATTACGGTATCGATCCGGTTCATTTTGGAATCATTCTCACGATCAATCTTGCGATCGGCGCGAACACGCCGCCCTTGGGCGTTGATTTGATGGCCTCTTGTCGCATCGGTGGCATCAGTATGGCGCAGTCGTTGAAGCCGCTGGTTTTCATGCTGATGGCGATGATTTCCATTTTGATGCTGTTGACATTCATACCTGAGCTAGTGCTGTATTTGCCTCGGCATATGAATTGAGTGCGCGCGTCGGTGAGGTTATAGGCCGAGCCTGCACATTAAAACGGTGTAGCGAGTGATACCGTTGCCAGAATATTCTCTGGACAGAGAAATAAGGGATTGAAATGAATATGGAAAGCAGCTTGTGCCGCCCGGTCTCATTGCGACGAAGCTGGATGTTTGTCCCCGGTATGGATGAAACCAAACAGCGGGCGGCTGTTGCCGCCGGAGCCGATGTTGTTGTTGCCGATCTGGAGGAGTTCACCCTGATGAGTGACCGCCCAGAGGCGCGACGGCGGATTGTAGGTTTGTTGCAAGAATGCCGGGAGAGTGCCGTGGTGGGTGCCGTGCGGATCAACAAACTGGATGAGGATGGACGCGTTGATCTGGCACAGATCATGCCGGGCAAGCCGGATGTCGTGTTCTTACCTCATGTAGAAACGCCGGCACAAATTCTGGCGCTGGATACGGAAATTTCACGGCTGGAGATCCTTCACGGTCTGGCTCCTGGTGCGACAGAGATCGTGCCTACCATTGAGTCCGCTACAGGATTGCTGTCGCTGGGGACCATTTTGCGCGCCAGTTCGCGGGTTAACGCCTGTTTGCTTGCGGCGGAAGACCTGGCGGCCAATTTGGGGGCGGAGCGTGGCGTGGACGGTATCGAACTTCAGTATGCCCGAAGTCGCTTTTTGCTGGAGTGTGTTGCGGCCGGTTGTGTGGGCATTGATTGCCCTTTTACGTTTCGGGCCAGCGGCGCACTGGAAGTAGAGCTGGCAGGAGCGAGGCGCTTAGGATTCAAGGCCAAATGTGTCGTGTTTCCTGAGCACATCGCAGTCGTCAATCATTCGTTTACGCCTTCCGACCTTGATGTGCGGGAGGCACATCAACTCATCGCAGCGTATGAAGCGCAATCAATGGCAGGCGTTGACAATATCGAGTCATGGATCGACGCGCCATGTCGCAACAATGCGCGGCGTTTGTTGACGCGGCATTCAGAATTTTTAAAGTTTAACGATGCGCTACGGTAATTCAAATCAAGTCAGTACGAGGGCAACATGACTGCAACTACACCTATTGGCCGCAACGGCGGGCAAATTCTTATTCAACAACTATGCACGCATGGTGTCAAACGGGTATTTCTTGTGCCGGGCGAAAGCTATCTGCCGTGCATTGATGCTTTGTACGATCATCAGGAAACGATTCAGGCCGTTGTTTGCCGGCAAGAGGGCGGGGCCGCGTATATGGCGGAGGCCACCGGCAAGCTTAGCGGCGAACCGGGTATTTGCTTCGTTACGCGCGGGCCTGGGGCGTGCAATGCCAGTATAGGCGTGCATACTGCGTTCCAGGATTCGACGCCTATGATTTTGTTTGTCGGCCAAGTGGGCAACGATTTTTGTGAGCGTGAGGCGTTTCAGGAAATTGATTATCGTCAGATGTTCGGACCCATGACAAAATGGGTTGCGCAGATCGATCGTACCGACCGGATCCCAGAATATATAGCACGCGCCTTTTCGATCGCGACCAGCGGACGGCCCGGGCCGGTGGTACTGGCCCTGCCGGAAGATGTGCTGTGGGGCAAAGCAGTGGTACCCGATATGCCCAGATATTGCCGAGCGCACAGCTCTCCAAGCGTCCAGGATATGGAGCAGATGGGTGCTCTGATCGAAGCTGCCGAGCGCCCGCTCATGATAGTCGGGGGCAGTGGCTGGACGCCGGCGGCAGCAGCCGACTTACAAAAATTTGCTGAGCACTTCAGTTTGCCGGTGGGCGTGGCATGGCGCCGCCTCGAATGCTTCGACCAACATCATCCGAATTTTGTTGGACATGTGGGATGGAGCATGACTGAAGAACTGCGTGCCCGCGTGCGCGACGCCGATGTCTTGCTGGCTGTTTGCACACGGCTTGGCGAGGCGAGCACTGAAGGCTACTCTGTTGTTCAGAGCCCGCAGCCAAAGCAGAAACTGATTCATGTCTACCCAGACGCAAGTGAGCTTGGGCGAGTATTTTTGCCCACCCAGGCGATTGTTGCCGATCCGGCTGGTTTTGCGCGAGCGGCGGCCGACCTGACGCCGCGTCAACTACCTCGATGGGCCTCTGCGACACAGAAAGGCCATCGTCAATACCTTGACAGCCTGGAACCGTTGCCATCGCCTGGCCCCATGAGTCTGGATGTGGCGGCGGCCCATGTGAATACCCAGTTGCCCGCCGATGCCTGCGTGACGGTTGGGGCTGGTAATTACGCGCTCTATCCGCATCGCTATCGACAGTTCGCGGGACTTGGAAGCAGCCTTGCCCCTGCAGTCGGGGCTATGGGATACGGTTTGCCGGCGGCCATTGCTGCCAAGCTCAATAATCGTGAGCGCACGGTTGTTTGCTATGCGGGTGATGGGTGTTTTCAGATGAATTTTCAAGAGTTGGGCGTTGCTATGCAGCATCGGCTTGGGATCATTATCTTGGTCTTTAACAATGGGATCTGGGGAACGATACGCGCTCACCAAGAGCGAGAGTTTCCGGGGCGAACCATCGCCTTGGGTTTTGACAATCCAGATTTTACGCAGATTGTGCAGGGCTACCATGGCTATGGCGAAGTGGTGCGCGACAATGCGGAATTCGCGTCAGCCTTTGAACGCGCACGTCAATTTACAGAGAAAGAAAATCTGCCCGCATTGCTGGAAATCCGTTATGACTCCGATGGCATTGCGCCTGGCTCGACACTGACTCAGATTCGTCGGGACGCCTTGGCGCGGCAGGCCTCAGAACTCAACCAAATTTAATGCCAGGAGGCGGTAGTGGAAAATAAATCTTTGGCTATCAATGGCCGGCGTTTATGGGATTCCTTAATGGAGTTGGCGCAAATTGGCGCGACAAAAAAAGGCGGTAATTGCCGCCTGGCCTTGTCACCGCTTGATGGCCAGGGGCGCGATCTGGTTGTGGGTTGGATGAGGCAGGCAGGTCTGACGGTTACGATTGATCAAGTCGGTAATATCTTTGGCCGGCGCGCGGGGCGCGACAACGCGCTTGCACCGGTCATGACGGGCAGCCATCTCGACACGCAGCCCACAGGCGGGAAGTTCGACGGCTGTTTTGGTGTGCTGGCTGGGCTGGAAGTCATGCGCACATTGCAGGACCATAGCGTGACGACCGAGGCGCCGCTGGAACTGGCGATCTGGACTAACGAAGAGGGTTCGCGGTTTGTGCCGGTCATGATGGGCTCGGGCGTGTTTGCCGACAAGTTCTCCTTGGAGACGGCGCTTAATGCCTGCGATGCCGACGGCAAACGGGTGCGCGACGAGTTGCAGGCCATTGGCTATGCAGGCGAGGCGCCCGTGGGCGGCCGTCCAGTTGGAGCCTACTTCGAAGCGCATATTGAACAGGGCCCTATTCTTGAAAACGAAGATAAAGTGATCGGCGTGGTGACCGGCTCCCTGGGTCTGCGCTGGTATGACGTAACCGTCGACGGCATGGAGATGCACGCGGGGCCCACTCCCATGCCCCTGCGTCGGGACGCGCTGTTTGCGGCCACCCATCTGATGCAGGCCGTCATCAATATCGCCAACGATCATCAGCCCGATGGCCGGGGCACGGTGGGTGTGGTGGCGGTGCACCCGGGTTCGCGTAATGTGATTCCCGGACGCGTCAGTTTTACGGTCGATCTGCGGCATCAAGACGCCGCGTCGTTGTCCGATATGGATGCGTCTTTGCGTCAGGCCTGCGCGCAGGTGCAGGATCAATACGGTGTAGGGGTGGAACTGAAGGACGTTCAGTATTTTCCGCCCACGCCGTTTGACGCCTCGCTGGTTGCCATGGTCCGTACGGCAGCCGAGCAGGCGAAATTGCCGCATCGGGATATTCCGACCGGTGCCGGCCATGACGCCGTGTACATGGCGTCCATCGCGCCGACGGCGATGATCTTCGTTCCGTGCAAGGATGGCATCAGTCATAACGAAATAGAGGATGCCAAGCCCGAACATCTGGAGGCCGGCTGCAACGTATTGCTGGCCGTCATGTTGGCGCGCTCTCGCTAGCCCGCCTCAACGAAAGCTATAAAGAAGAACTATGGACCTGCATGATTTAGCATATTGGCAAAACAAGGCTGCTGCGCTTGATATTCGACAGCAGGCTTTTATCGGCGGCGGGTTCGTCGATGCTGAAAACGGCGCAACCTTCGAATCGATTAACCCGGCCACTGGCGTTAAGCTGGCAGACGTGGCGGCATGTCAGCAAGTGGATATCGATCTGGCCGTTGCGGCAGCACGAGCGTCTTTCGAATCCGGAGTTTGGTCGCGCATGCATCCCCGAGATCGCAAGAAGCGCCTGTTGAGTTTGGCTGGGCTGATTGACCAACATCGTGAAGAGCTGGCACTGCTGGAAACGCTTGATATGGGCAAGCCCATTGGCGACGCGCTGCTTTATGACTTACCCGAAACCGCCAACTGTTTTGCCTGGTACGCCGAAGCCATCGATAAAAGATACGATGAAATCGCGCCCACCGGCGCCGATGTACTGGCTACGATTACACGTGAGCCAGTAGGTGTGGTTGCTGCGGTGGTGCCGTGGAATTATCCGCTCATGATAGGGGCCTGGAAGGCTGCCGCCGCGCTGGCCGTAGGCAATAGCGTCATTCTCAAGCCCGCCGAACAGTCATCGGTGACCGCACTCAGGCTGGCGGAGCTGGCCGCGCAGGCCGACATTCCACCCGGTGTGTTCAACGTAGTGCCGGGGATGGGCGCCGTGGCTGGCAAGGCGCTCGGGCTGCACGCCGATGTGGATTGCATCTCGTTCACGGGGTCAACAGCCACGGGCAAGCTTTTCATGGCGTATTCGGGTCAATCCAATCTGAAACGGATCTGGCTCGAATGTGGCGGAAAGTCGCCGCATATTGTGTTCGAGGATTGTCCTGACCTGGACAGGGCAGCGCAGGCCGTCGCTATTGGAATTTTCTCCAACCAGGGCGAGGTATGCATTGCGGGGTCGCGTTTGTATGTGCAAGAGAGTATCTACGACGTTTTCATGAACAAAGTGACGGCTTGCGCGCGCACGATGCACCCTGGAAACCCTTTAGATCCCAAATCGAGCATGGGCGCCATGGTCGACGAACGGCAGATGTGCAAGGTGCTTTCGTATATTGAGGACGGTATTCGTCAAGGGGCCCAATTGCGGTTGGGTGGCCAGCAAGTGCACTCCGACACGGGCGGGTATTTTATCGAGCCGACTATCTTCGATTGTGATCGTCAAGACCTCTCCATTGTCAGTGAAGAGATTTTCGGGCCGGTCCTTGCCGCGCAAAAATTCAGTACCGAAGCCCAGGCTATCGCCTTGGCCAACGATTCTCCGTACGGGCTAGGTTCTGGCGTGTGGACGGCCAATCTGGGCCGTGCGCACCGTATGTCGCGGCAGCTTCGAGCCGGCCTGGTTTGGGTCAATTGTTATTTTGACGGCGATATCACTGTCCCATTTGGCGGGGTGAAACAATCGGGCTTTGGGCGTGATAAATCCCTGCATGCGCTGGACAAATACAGCGATTTGAAGACGACCTGGTTTAGTTTGGGAAGTTCCTGATCGTCGGGTCTTCATCACTTCTTTAATTTCGCAAAGGCGGCGGCCATCGCGCCATGGCCAATCGGCTCGGGCGTTCGGTTGCCCGGCGCTGGACGTCGGGGAACGGCTGGCCCAGACCCAGGCCGAGTCTCGGCCCCACGCCGAGCTGGACCCGCATCGTCGTTAAGTCGCATGGTGAGCGCGATGCGTTTACGTGCGATATCCACTTCCTGCACCTTGACCTGCACGGTTTGGCCCACCCGAACTACATCGCGCGGGTCTTTCACGAATTTTTCGGCGAGCGCCGAAATATGTACCAGACCGTCCTGGTGTACGCCGATATCGACAAAGGCCCCGAAGTTGGCGACGTTGCTGACGACTCCTTCCAGAACCATCCCCACATGCAGGTCGTTCAGGGTGTTGACGCCTTCCTTGAAGTGCGCCGTCTTGAATTCTGGGCGAGGATCACGGCCTGGCTTTTCCAGCTCTGTAAAGATGTCTTTGATGGTGGGCAGGCCAAAACGCTCGTCGATAAATTCTGAGGGTGATACCCCTTTCAGCGCACCCTGGCGGCCCATGATCTGCTGCGCGTCAGCATTGAGCTTTTTCAGAATGCGCTCCACGATCGGGTACGCTTCGGGATGCACCGAAGAGGCGTCCAGAGGGTTATCGCCGTCGCGTATGCGAAGGAATCCGGCAGCCTGTTCAAAGGACTTGTCGCCAAACCGCGCTACCTTAAGCAGCATTTTGCGATTGGCGAAGGCGCCATTCTCGTCGCGCCAACTTACAATGTTTTTCGCCAGTGTTGTGTTTAGACCCGAAACCCGCGCCAACAGGGGTGCCGAGGCGGTGTTGACATCGACCCCAACGGCATTCACACAGTCTTCGATGACTGCGTCGAGCGAGCGCGCGAGCTCGCGCTGGTTGACGTCATGCTGGTATTGCCCGACACCGATGGCCTTGGGTTCGATTTTGACCAGTTCGGCCAATGGGTCCTGCAGGCGGCGTGCAATGGAGACCGCGCCGCGTAGAGTCACATCCAGATTGGGAAACTCGTGCGCCGCGAGCTCTGAAGCCGAGTAGACCGATGCACCCGCCTCCGACACGACTACGCTCGTGGGCGAAATAGCCGGAAACCTTTCGACCATGTCGGCAACCAGCTTTTCGGTTTCACGCGATGCGGTGCCGTTGCCGATGGCGATCAACTCTATCTTGTGTTTGGCGATCAGCGCGGCCAGGGTATGGATCGAGCCTTCGCGGTCGCGGCGTGGCTCGAAGGGATAAATAGTGGCTGTATCGAGCACGCGGCCAGTCGGATCGATTAGGGCCACCTTGCAGCCGGTGCGTATGCCAGGATCCAGGCCCATGACCGACTTGGGGCCGGCTGGCGCGGCCAGCAGCAAGTCTTTCAGGTTGGCCGCAAAAACGCGTATGGCCTCTTGCTCGGCGCTTTCGCGCAGGCGACCAATTAGTTCGGACTCGAAGGTGGTCAATAGCTTGACACGCCAGGTCCAACGGCACACCTCGCCCAGCCATCGCGAGCGTGGTGAAGCGTCGGGTTCGAATTGCGCGTCGATATTTAAAAACCGGGCAACCCGCAGTACACACGGATGGGGTGTTTGCGATTCGAGATCGGGGGTGAGGCCTAAGCGCAAGTCCAATACACTTTGCTGGCGGCCGCGTAGCATGGCCAGTATGCGGTGCGAGGGCAGGCTGCGTAACGGTTCGCTAAAATCGAACCAGTCGCGGAAGTTGGCGCCGTCGCCTTCGCGGCCCGTAGCAACCTTGGAATAAAGAAAGCCGGTGTTCCACAGATAGGTGCGCAGATCGGCCAGCAGGTCGGCGTCTTCGGCATATTGTTCGGCTAGTATGTCGCGCGCCCCGTCCAGCGCTGCCTTGACATCGTTGATAGCTGCGGCGGGATTCAGATAAGTCTGGGCCAGGACGGCGGGATCGCAACTGGCGTCTTCGATAATCGCTTCGGCCAACGGGGCCAGGCCGGCTTCGCGAGCGATTTGAGCACGTGTGCGGCGCTTCGGTTTGTACGGAGCGTATAAGTCCTCGAGCCGTTGCTTGGTATCGGCGGCCATAATGGCCTGCTGTAATGGTTCGGTCAGCTTGCCTTGTTGTGCGATCGATTCCAGCACGGCCCCACGGCGGCCTTCGAGCTCACGTATGTATAGCAGCCGCACCTCAAGGGTGCGCAGCACGGTGTCGTCCAACCCACCGGTTGCCTCTTTACGGTAACGAGCCACAAAGGGCACGGTGGCGCCGCCATCAAGCAATTCCACAGTCGCGGCTACTTGTGAGGCACGCACGTTGAGTTCGTGGGCCAGGAGTGCAATGATTCGTTGGGGGTCGTTACTGGCCGTTGTCGCCGCGGTAAAAATAGAAGTATCAGTCATCAGGCTATCTATAAATCGTCGATCAAGCGGGACATTTTGCCACACGCCGGCGTAGCCACGTGTAATACCCGCGTATCATCACTCTTGAGCCCATTAAGAATTGTAATTTTTCAATGTTTTTGCAAGAGCTTTCCGATATTTTCGCCCAAGATGGCCCCTTCGCGGCGGTCGTGCCCGACTATCGCCCTCGTCCGGCCCAGCTGGAACTGGCCCAGGCCATCGAAAGTGCCATACAGAACCGCAGCACGTTGATCGCAGAGGCTGGCACTGGCACCGGCAAAACCTGGGCCTATTTGGTGCCCGCTTTTTTAAGTGCCGCCAAGGTATTGGTGTCCACCGGTACCCGAACCTTGCAAGATCAGCTGTTTCGCCGCGATTTGCCCAAACTGCGCGAGGCGCTGTCATTGCCGATTACCATTGCGCTGCTCAAGGGTCGCGGCAACTACGTCTGCCACTATCACCTTGAACGTCTGTCGGGTGACGATCGCGCCTTGAAGTCGCGCGCAGAAATGGCTCAGTTGCGCCACATTCAGGTGTTTGCCCAGCAATCCAAGACCGGCGACAAATCGGATCTGGCGCAGGTGCCCGAAGAGGCCGACATCTGGAATCGCGTTACTTCTACGCGTGAAAACTGTCTGGGGCAAGATTGCCCCAATGTGCGCGATTGCTTTGTGATGAAGGCCCGACGCTACGCGCAAGATGCCGATCTGGTGGTTGTCAATCACGCTTTGTTCATGGCTGACCTGGCCCTGCGTGAAGAAGGGATTACCGATTTGCTGCCTGCCGTAGATACAGTGGTATTTGACGAGGCTCATCAATTGCCCGATGTGGCCACCCGTTTCCTGGGTTCCAGCGTCTCCTCGCATCAGCTGTTGGATTTGGCCCGCGCGGTTGAGGCCGCGGGTCTGGCTCACGCCCGCGAATCTACCAATTGGAGCGAAATCGGTAAAAAGCTCGAGAATGCTGCGCGTGAGTTGCGGCTGGCGGCTGCTCCAATTGACAAGTTGCCCGGCCGCAAGGCCACCTTCGACGCCATTCCCGAACCCGGGGTGTTCGACCAGGCTCTGAGCGAATTGCTGCAGGTGCTCGATCAGTGTTCGAAGCTTTTGAATGTAGTGACCGAGAAGCATCCTGATCTAGAGGCAGCCGCCAAGTCGTGCGTGGCTATCCGCTCGCGACTGTACCAATGGAGCCAGCCAGATCGGCAGGGCCATAACGCACTGCAGCCCGATCCCGATGGCCGCCAAGGCGAAGATGGCGGCGCGGTGCGCTGGGTGGAGCAGAGCCTGCATCATATGCGTTTGCATCAGGCACCCCTGTCGGTGGCGCGTATTTTCTCGCGTTACCGCAGACCCGATCAGGCCTGGATACTCACCTCGGCGACCTTGTCGGTGAATGGCGATTTTACGCATTTCGTGCAGCAGCTCGGGTTGCACGACGCACGCACCTTAAGCTGGAAGTCGCCTTTCGATTATGCCGGGCAAAGCGTACTGTATGTTCCAAAATCCTTGCCTCTACCCAGCCATCCGGCGTTTGTAGAAAAGTTTGTCGACGCATTGTTGCCTTTGATCCGGGCCTCCACCGGCGGGGTGCTGGTTTTATGCACCACCTTGCGTTCGGTTGATCGAATCGCCGACATGTTGCAGGACCAGTTCGATGACGAGGGCGTAGACAGGTTGCTATTACGGCAGGGCGAGACATCACGGCGCCTTTTGTTGGAGCGCTTTCGGACAGGGAAAAATGCAGTATTGGTCGGCAGCGCCAGTTTCTGGGAGGGCATCGACGTGCCAGGTGATGCCTTGACGTTGGTCGCCATCGATAAGCTGCCTTTTGCTCCGCCCGACGACCCCGTTCTCGAAGCACGCATGGCGCGCTGCCGCGAACAGGGCGGCAACCCGTTCATGGAATATCAATTACCTGACGCAGCAATTGCGTTAAAACAGGGGGCAGGGCGCTTGATCCGCTCGGAGCAGGACTGGGGGGTCTTGATGGTGGGCGATACGCGTCTGGTCGAAAAGCCGTACGGCAAGTTGCTCTGGCGGGGCTTGCCTCCGTTTTCGCGGACTCGCGAGCAAGCCGAGGTGCTGGCCTTTTATGAAAAAAAACAGGGTAAGGAAGCGTGTACGAAGACGGCCTTGAGTCTCGCGCCCGCTATGGGCGCCGCTACATAACCCCGATTATCAAAATGGTGTCTACATGCATCAGAGCCAGTTGATGGGGTTCCAATTATTGACCGGCTTGTTCAACCCCTGTTTATAGTATTTGCTATCAGGAAAATTTTTGTCCAACACGCGTTTGGTATCGTCGCGCAATTGCGTCATGCCTAACTTGCCATAGCTTAAATACATGATATAGAGGGCTTTTTCGGCAATAGGTACACCCTGAAAGTCGGTGATTACTTTCTGCGCGCGGTTGATCGCCGCGACATAGGCGCCTCGTTCGTAGTAATACTGGGCAACGTGAGTTTCATTTTCGGCGATAGTGTTAACTAGCCAGGTAACACGTTTTTTGGCGTCGGGAGTGTAGCGGCTGTTCGGGTAGCGCTTGATCAGGTCATTAAACGATTCATACGATTCGCGCAGGCCTTTAGGGTCCCGTTCGCTAGGGTCTTGGCGCGTAATATTGCTAAATGCCGCGCTGGGTGGGGTGAACGTGATCAGGCCCTTCAGATAGAGCATGTAATCCGTGCCTGGATGGTTCGGATACTGCTGTTGAAATCGGCTGATGGCTGCCAGCGCCTGTTCGGGATCTTCGTCTTTCCAGTTGACATAGGCCAGATCGACCAGCGCCTGCTGGGCATAAATTCCGAACGGATACCGAGACTCGACAGCCTCGAGCCGCGACCGGGCATCTTTCCAGTTCGAGTTGTCCATTTCCGAGTGTGCATCTTTGTAGAGACGGTCGGCACTCCAGCCCGCCGTTTTGTCGACGTCTGGCTTGAACGCGCTGCAGCCTGCGATCAGTGCTACCGCGACAAGCACAAGCGTCCCGCGTGCCAGGCGTTTCGGGCTGAAAAAGCGGAATAAATCGTGGTCTAGACGAATCACAAATATGTCCTTGGTGTTAGCATTGCAGGCTGATTATATGATTTGTCGCCATGCCTGACACAGATATCGCTAAAGAAAGTTCCATCACTGGTGATCCCATTGAGTTCGACCTGCCCTTGAAGGCCAGCCCCGAGCGGCTCGACAAGGTTCTGGCCATGCTGATCCCGGAGCATTCGCGCAGCCGTTTGCAAGTGTGGATTGAAGAAGGACATGTGCTGGTCAATGGCCGTCCCGGGCGTGTCAAGCAGAGCGTCGGCCCGGGCGATAAACTGTGTGTCTGGGAGCAGTTGCCTCCCGAATCTCTGGCATTCTCGCCCGAACCCGTGGATTTCCAGGTCGTGGCTGAGAGCCCCGACTGGATTGTGGTCAACAAGCCAGCCGGCCTGGTAACGCATCCCGGCGCCGGTAACTGGCACGGCACCTTGCTTAATGGTTTGCTTTATCGTTTTCCCGAGTTAAAGCAGGTTGCGCGCGCCGGTATCGTGCATCGGCTGGATAAAGACACCTCTGGCCTGCTGGTGGTCGCTCGCCACGAGAAGGCCCAGACGCATTTGATCCGGCAGATGCAAGAGCGTACAGTCAGGCGCGAATACGTGGCGCTGGTGCATGGCAATGTGGTCAAGGCTGCAACGGTAACGCTCGCCATAGGCCGCGATTCGCGGGTGCCAGTGCGTATGGCGGTTGAGCGCCCTATAGCGCCTAAACAGGCTATTACGCATTTTGAGCCCAGGCGGATTGGTCAGACCGAGGCCGGTCAGGTTGTGACCGAGGTGGTTTGCCGATTGGAAACTGGGCGCACCCATCAGATTCGTGTGCATATGATGAGCTTGCATCATGCTCTGGTGGGCGATGTTTTGTACGGTGGCCGTCTGATCGCTGGCGCCACACGGCAATTGCTGCATGCACGGGCCCTGAGTTTCAATGATTTCGCCACCGAAGAGCGGGTATCGTTCGAGACGCCCTTGGCCGATGATTTTCTTCGGGTTCTGGAAAATATTACATGGCAAACTTAATAGAAAGCCCCGCCTTGCCTAGCGTGACGGGGTCCGATTGGCAGGGTGTGCGCTATTTTTGTACGGTACGTGCCGGTGGGGTCAGCGCTGGATCGTATGCCAGCATGAATCTGGGCCGTCGCACGCAAGACGATAGTGCCAATGTGCTTGAAAATCGGCGCCGCCTGCGCGCCGAGTTACCCGCCGAACCCCTGTGGTTGAATCAGGTTCATGGCGTTAAAGTCGCCGATGCCGATCAGCAGCGCGAGGTGCTTGAGGCTGACGCGTCCGTTACGGCGACGACTGGCCGGGTTCTGGCGATTATGACAGCCGATTGTTTACCGGTGGTAATCGGCGACGTCCAAGGGCGTGCGGTTGGGGTCGCGCATGCGGGATGGCGTGGTCTAGCCCATGGCGTACTTGAGCAAACTTTGATCATTTTACAGGCCAAGGTGGGCGGCGATGCCCAGTGGCGGGCATGGGTCGGGCCGGGAATCAGCCAGCCGTATTTCGAGGTTGGCACCGATGTGTATGAAGCCTTTGTCGGCCGTGATTCCCGTACAGACATTTTTTTCACACCCAGGGCCGCAGATAAAAAATGGCTGGCCGATTTGCCAGGCTTGGCTCAGCACCGTTTGCATGCAGCGGGCGTGGCTCAAGTAGAATTGAGCGGTTGTTGCACCTATGGCGAGGCGGAGCGGTTTTTCTCTTATCGACGTCGGCCCGATTCAGGTCGGATGGTTACCGTGGCCTGGTTGACGGGTGACCGAAAGGGACCGCACCGGTAGTGGGTTCGCCGCGTTATAGCGACTTACCCTGATTGACAGACGCCTCAATGCAATCCAAGATTCATCAGAAGAAACGTAATAGCATAAGGTGTCTAAGATGAGAGCATCAACTTCATCTGAATGGCCCGTCCCGGTGAGCGTGGCATCGGACAAACTGGCTGAAATTCAAGCCGAATTTTCACGTGAGTGGCTGCGGGTAAACGCTGAATCGCAGCAAGGCATGCTGGGCAGTCCGCATGATCGCCGCTTCAGCCATGATGCGTGGTCGTCCAATCCCGCAGCCTTATTGCTGGCTCATACCTATCTTTTGTCGGTGCGGGCCATGCAGCAGATGGTCGAAGCGGCGCAAACAACCGAGTCTGTGCGCAACCGTTTACGGTTTTCAGTTATGCAGTGGGTCGATGCACTAGCCCCATCTAATTTTCTGGCGACCAACCCCGAGGCGCAGCGCGCCCTGATCGACAGCAAGGGCGAATCGTTCCGCCTGGGGCTTGAGAACCTTTTCTCCGATCTGCACAAGGGCCGCCTATCACAAACCGACGAGTCCAAATTCGAACTTGGTAAGAATGTAGGTGTCACCCCAGGCGCTGTCGTCTTCGAGAACCGGCTATTTCAGCTCATTCAGTATTCGCCGGTCACATCGTCTGTTTATCAAAAGCCCGTGGTGGTTGTTCCTCCGTGCATCAATAAATTTTACATACTCGATTTACAGCCTGAAAATTCGTTTGTGCAACATGCGATCGAACAAGGGTTCACGGTGATGCTGGTGTCCTGGCGCAATCCATTGGCCTCCGATACCGATGGCATTGACGCGGCCACTTGGGGCGATTATCTGCAAGAGGGAGTGCTAACGGCGCTTGACGTGGCGCGGGCCATTTCTAAACAAGAGCAGGTCAATGCACTGGGTTTTTGCGTAGGAGGCACCATGTTGGCCTCGGCGCTGGCCTTAGCGCATGCCAAAGGACAAGAGCCTGTTAGCTCACTCACTTTGTTGACTACGCTGCTCGACTTTGAAGATACAGGTGTGCTTGACGTTTTCGTCGATGAGGCTCATGCCCAAACGCGCGAGCGCCAGATAGGGCGATCTGGCCTGATGTCGGCGCGTGAGCTGGCCACTACGTTTGCGTTTTTACGCCCTAACGAACTGGTTTGGAATTATGTGGTGAGCAACTACTTGAAAGGGATAGCGCCGCCGCCTTTCGATTTGCTGTTCTGGAATTCCGACGGCACCAATCTGCCCGGACCTTTCTTTACCTGGTATTTTCGCAATACCTATCTGGAAAATAATCTGAAGACACCAGGTCGTGTGAAGGTCGACGGCTACGCGCTCGACCTGCAAAGCCTGAAAATGCCCGCTTATGTGTATGGCTCCCGTGAAGACCACATTGTGCCTTGGCCGGCTGCGTACGCTTCCACTCGAATCTTGCGCGGGCCCTTACGTTTTGTCCTGGGCGCGTCGGGCCATATTGCGGGTGTTATCAACCCTCCGGCCAAGAAACGCCGCCATTACTGGACTCACCCCACCGATTATCGGCATACTGATATCCCCGGCGACCCTCAGGCGTGGTTGGGCGCGGCGAGTCAGCACGCAGGAAGCTGGTGGCCCGATTGGGCCAAATGGCTGGCCCTGCACTCGGGGAACCAAGTGCGGCGTAAGGCCAAGCTGGGCAACGCCCGTTATACCCCTATCGAGGCGGCACCCGGGCGCTATGTGAAGGTTCGCGCAGTCTAGATCCCCGTCGGCGGCAAGCAGTGCTCGCCACAGCGCGCCAAATGAATGCAGTAAGTATCTGGAACGATTCCAGTATTAGAGGAGACTGAAATGAGTGGTAAATTGGCCTATGTAACGGGTGGGATGGGCGGCATTGGAACTTCGATATGCCAGCGTTTGGCTAAAGAAGGCTATGTCGTGGTGGCCGGTTGCGGGCCTAGCCGCAATTTCAAACAGTGGCTCGACGAGCAGGCCGCATTGGGGTATACGTTTCATGCCTCGGTTGGGAATGTGGCCGATTGGGCTTCCACCGTTGATGCATTCGATCGTGTAAAAAAAGACCTGGGCCATGTTCAGGTATTAGTTAACAATGCCGGGATCACGCGCGACGGGCTGTTTCGCAAAATGAGCCAGGAAGATTGGCGCGCGGTCATCGATACCAACTTGAATAGCCTTTTTAACGTGACCAAACAGGTCATGGAGGGCATGGTCGAGCAGCAGTGGGGCCGTATTATTAACATCAGCTCGGTCAATGGCCAGAAGGGTCAGTTCGGCCAGACCAATTATTCGACGGCCAAGGCGGGCATACACGGGTTTACGATGGCGTTGGCCCAAGAGGTGGCCAGCAAAGGCATTACCGTCAATACCATCTCTCCAGGCTATATCGGTACTGACATGGTCAGAGCCATACGACCCGACGTACTGGAAAAGATTGTGGCCACCATCCCCGTCAGACGCCTCGGCACCCCCCAGGAAATGGGCTCTATGGTGGCGTGGCTGGCCTCTGAGGATGCCGGGTTTGCGACGGGCGCCGATTTTTCGCTAAATGGCGGTTTGCACATGGGCTGACATATTCTTGGATTATGCGGTACGCTGTGCTTGGCAGTATCTGTGCCAGACACAGCGTTTTGAACCCCTCACGCACCCGGTTAATGTCATGACACAAACATCATCTTCTGCAGCAATCCGCCTAATTAAAAAATACCCCAATCGCCGTTTGTACGATACACAGACCAGCGCTTACATTACCTTGTCCGATGTTAAACAACTGGTGCTTGATAATCAGGCTTTTCAGGTTGTTGACGCGAAGGCCGGCGAAGACTTGACGCGCAGTATCTTGCTGCAGATTATTCTTGAAGAAGAAGGTGGCGAGGGCGTTCCCATGTTTTCATCCACAGCTCTGTCGCAAATAATTCGCTTTTACGGCCACGCCATGCAGGGCGTGATGGGCGCGTTCCTTGAGAAAAACATCCAGACCTTCATGGATATTCAAAATCGCATGGCTGAACAGTCCAAGGGGCTGTACGGCAATCAGTTGGGGCCTGAAGCCTGGGCTCAGTTCATGAATGTCCAGACCCCGGTTCTGCAGAACATGATGAATAGCTATATTGACCAAAGCAAAAATCTATTCGCGCAGATGCAGGACCAGATGCAAGATCAGTCCCGCTCCATGTTTTC
>JBDTLC010000079.1:0-14540 GCA_039935015.1 Paralcaligenes sp.
GGCCAGAGAAACGCAGGCCTCGCCAATGGGCTAACGCTGCTCCAGACCTATCGATACGTGCTGTTGCCGGTGTCGTTTCGTATCGTACTGCCGCCCATTACGTCCGAATTTCTGAACATATTCAAGAACTCGGCAATCGCCTCGACGATAGGACTCATGGAACTGGCCGCTCAGGGGCGCCAACTAGTCGACTACACGGCGCACTCTTACGAATCTTTTATCGCCGTCACGTTACTCTATGCCCTGATTAGCCTGTGCGTCATGGTGATCATGTGGCGGATAGAGCGGCTTTGCTACATCCCCGGCCTGTCATTCAGGAAATAGCCATGATCTACGGTTTCGATTTCAGCTGGCTAAACCAAAGCACGTTCAATCTATTGGGCCGCGGCATGGGCGTGTCGCTGCAGATTACCTTTACTGCGATGGTGGCAGGCATCGTCTGGGGCACACTGATTGCGCTGATGCGTCTGTCGTCCTACAAAACGCTGAAAGTGCTGGCCGGCGCTTATGTCACCGTATTTCGCCTGGTGCCACTGGTCATGGTGCTGCTGTGGTTCTTTCTGATCGTGCCGGACTTTCTGCAGTCGCTGTTTGGGCTGTCGAGCGCCACCGATATGCGCCTGGTGTCTGCACTGGTTGCCTTTGCGCTATATGAAGCGGCCTATTATTCAGAAATTATCCGTGCCGGAATCCAAAGCATTTCCGGCAGCCAGCAACACGCCGCTTTCGCCTTGGGCATGACCTATTCTCAATCCATGCGTCTGATCATTTTGCCGCAAGCCTTTCGCAATATGTTGCCGCTTTTCCTGACTCAGGGCATCATCCTGTTCCAGGACACCTCACTCGTCTACGTGATTGCTCTGGCCGATTTTTTCGGACAAGCCTACGGTGTGGGCGAACGCAACGGCGCTGTGGTCGAAGCCCTGTTCTTTGTCGGCGCGGTGTACTTTATTATCTGCTATTCGGTGTCTTTAATCGTAAAGCGCTACCAACATAACACCTGATCATCAATCCCCCACTCTGAAAGGACAACCATGGCCCGCCTCCCCTACGCCGATCTGGACCACCCCGACGTCAGGCCGCTCGTCGAGCAAATCGTGGCTGAGCGCGGAAGCGTCTTGCATTTGTATCAAATGCTGCTGCACAGCCCCGAAGTGGCGCGTGGCTGGCTCAGCCACCTGACAGGGATTCGGCAACGCAGCACGTTGCCTGGCAAACTGCGTGAAATGGTCATCATGCGTATTGCCATCCTGAACAACGCACCGTACGAAGCTGACCAGCATGCCCCCATTGCTCTTAAAGAAGGCATGACGCAAGAACAGCTTGATGCGCTCGATCAATGGGAAACATCTACGGTTTTCACCGAACAGGAACGTGCCGTGCTGGCCTACACCGACGCCATGACGCGCCACGTACACGTACCCAAAGAGGTCTTCACCACGGTCAGGTCGCATTTCGACGCCAAACGACTGGTCGAGCTTACTGCCGCCATCGCCACCTACAACATGGTGGCACGCTTCCTCGAGGCGCTGGAAATCCATTCCGACGATGTGCGCTAAGCATCAGCGCACAGCGGGCAATGCCTTGAATATCAAGGTTCGAAATGGCGGCCACAAGGGCTGTCGCTACATAAGCCGCTAATGCTTAAAAGACCAAACCCGCCGCGTGTGCCTGATCGTCTGCATGATACGAAGAACGCACCATGGCGCCCACCGCAGCATGGCTGAAACCCATGGCAAGGGCTTCACGCCTGAGCATGTCGAAAGTGTCAGGGGGCGCGTAGCGCAGCACCGGCAAATGATGTTCGGACGGCTGCAAATACTGGCCGATGGTCAGCATATCGACATTGTGCGAGCGCAAATCATGCATGACTTGCAGGATTTCTTCGTCGGTTTCGCCCAAACCCAGCATCAACCCTGATTTGGTCGGGGTGTTGGGATGCACTTTCTTGAACTCTGACAACAAGGTGAGTGAATGCTGGTAATCGGCCCCGGGCCGAGCCTGCTTGTACAGGCGCGGCACGGTTTCAAGGTTGTGGTTCATCACGTCGGGAGGACCACCGTTGAGCACTTCGAGCGCACGCTCGAGACGGCCACGAAAATCAGGGACCAACACTTCAATGCGCGTGCCGGGCGATAGTTCGCGCACTTTGCGTATGCATGCCACGAAATGACCCGCCCCGCCATCGCGCAGATCGTCGCGGTCGACGGAGGTAATCACCACATATGAAAGCCGCAGGGCCGCAACAGTGCGAGCCAGGTTTTCAGGCTCATTTTCGTCGAGCGCGTCCGGGCGACCATGACCCACGTCGCAGAAAGGACAGCGGCGGGTGCATTTATCCCCCATGATCATGAAGGTGGCCGTACCTTTGCCGAAACATTCACCAATATTGGGACACGCGGCTTCTTCACAAACCGTATGCAGATGATGCTCACGTAAAATACGCTTGATATCGTAAAAACGCGATCCTGGAGCCGGTGCCTTGGCGCGAATCCAGGCGGGCTTCTTCAGACGCTCGGCTGGCACAACCTTGATAGGGATGCGCGATGTTTTAGCCAGGGATTTCTGCTTTTGGGTAGCATCGTAAGCGGGCGGCTGCACCGCAGCTTCGTGGCCAAGAGACTGCTCGACGGGTGTGGTCATACGGCTTCCTGCGGCAAGGCACGAGCCTTGCGTTTATAGAGATCCTATTTTAACCCGCGCTCTGCCCACGCGCCTAATCTCCCTTTAACAAAGGTCAGTATTGGGCAGCGCTGGCAGCCTTTTAAACCAAATGGCTTGACGTTTTAGAGCTAGAAAAAGTGTCACCGCCAGCGTCGTGGCGCTTGCCGTCGTAATACGCCTCGAAGGCCTGGCTCAGTCGCAGCGCGAGCAGATTTCCGGCTTGCTCAAACGGTACCGATATACCGCAAGCCCGCAAATCGAGGGTGCGCAGACCTTTGTAACCGCATGGGTTAATGCCCAGAAAGGGCGACAAATCCATTGCCACATTCAAGGCAATGCCATGGTAGGCGCAACCGTTGCGGATCTTGATGCCCAGCGCGGCAATCTTGGCCAGATCGCCGTCAGCCATAGGCACGTACACGCCCGGTGCACCCGCCTTGCAACAGGCCTCGGTAAGCCCCAGTTCCGCCAATACTCCAATTACCCCAGCCTCGAGCAACGCTACATACTCTTTGGCGTAAATGCCCAAGCGTCGCAAATCTATCAGGCAATATGCCAGGACCTGACCGGGGCCGTGATACGTTACTTGCCCGCCGCGATTCGACTGCACCACTGGAATCGCGCCGCTGTGCAGAATGTGTTCCATGCGGCCTGCTTGCCCAAGGGTATACACCGGCTGGTGCTCCACCAGCCAGATTTCGTCGAGGGTGTCTGCGTTGCGCGACTCTGTGAATGCCTGCATGGCCTGCCAGACATCAAGATACCCGGCCGGACGCGCCCACCACTTGACATGGATCATTACAAGACTATCGCCACCATCTCGTGTGCATGCAAGGCGCGGTACAAATTGTCAAGCTGCTCACGCGAAGTGGCGCGTACGATAAACGTTAGCCCTATGTAGTTGGCGCTGCTGCTGGGGCGCATTTCTACAGAAGAGGGGTCGAATCCAGGATCGAACTGCAAAACCAGGTCAGCCATGGTTTGCGCGAAATCGGGATGCGACCTGCCCATGACCTTGATCGGGAAATCGCTTGGATACTCGATCAGGGACTGCTCTGGAGGAATGGTAGACATGGCCGGTGCCATTAAAGAGCGGCGATGGCCTTGTCGTAGCCCGCGCGCAATTTGGCGTAGACCGCACCTGGCTTACCACTACCGACAGGTTTGCCGTTGTAGTTGACAATAGGCAAAACCTCTTTGGTGGCTGACGACAGCATGAGCTCATCGGCCTGTGCAACCTCGGCATCCGATATTGGGCGCGATTCGAACGGCACACCGGCCTCGCCAGCCAGCTCTTCAAGAAGTCGGTAGCGTACCCCTTCAAGAATCAGATTATTGAGCGGCGGCGCGAGAAGCACACCATTTTTGACCACCCATATATTGCAAGACGATCCCTCGGACAGGAACCCGTCGCGAAACTGTACGACATCGTCCACGCCAGCCTCTACCGCGTGCTGTTTGGCCAGCACATTGCCTAACAGCGACACGGACTTGATCTCGCAATGCAGCCAGCGCAGATCGGGCATGCTCACCACCGAAAGTCCCTGTTCCCGATGGGGAGCATCTGGCCTGGTAAACGGCGACACCATGCAGAACACGGTAGGCACAAGCGTATTCTTGGGAAACGCGTGGTCGCGTTTGGCCACACCGCGCGTCACCTGCAAATACACCATGCAATCGGCCGCGGGAGAGCGTTTGAGCATATCGAGCACCAGCTTTTCCCAGTCGTCGCGGGAGCGACCGGCCTTGATGCCAATGGCCGCCAGGCTACGTTCCAGGCGCGCCAAATGCGAGGCCATGCGAAAAGGCTTGTGATTGTAGGCAGGCACCACTTCATAAATGCCATCGCCAAAAATAAACCCACGGTCCAACACCGAAACCTTGGCATCGCCCAAACGGACGTAGTCACCGTTCAAATAAACAATACTGTCGCAATCAACATCAGGAATCATCTCTTATGCCTTGTCATCCGCTTGGAAATTAGTGAAACATCAGACGAATTTTATCGTAAACACGCCCGAAGAACCCTGCTTGGGGAACATCGTTCAAGACCAGCAGAGAATCGTGGCGCAACACTTTGCCGTCGAGCGACAAAGAGACAGTACCCACCTTGGCGCCTCTTTTAAGCGGAGCAATCAGAGGCTGCGTATACTGAGCCACCGGCTTGACCTCGGCGCCTTTGCCACGCGGCACGGTAATCCAGATAGGTTGCATTTCCCCCAGCCCTACGGTGTCGGCCTGGCCCTCCCACACCTTGGCCTGGACTGCCGGATGCTGGGTATCGAATAGCTTGATAGTGTCGAAATTCTGGAAACCCCAATTCAGCAACTTGAGAGTACTTTCGGTGCGTGCCGAATTGCTCGCGGTCCCGACAACCACCGCCACCACCCGGCGATCGTTGCGTATTGCGCTGGCCACCAGGCAATAACCCGCCGACTGCGTGTGGCCGGTTTTCAGACCATCGACAGTCGGGTCGATCCATAACAAGCGATTGCGATTGAGCTGCTTGATTTTGTTATAGGTGAATTCTTTCTCTTTGTAGTAACGCATGTACTGCGGATGCTTGTGCAGCAAGCTGTTGGCCAAAATACCCAAGTCGCGCACCGTCGTGAGATGGGTGGGATCGGGCAGGCCGGTTGAATTGGCGAAGTGCGTGTCTTTCATGCCGATTCTGGCCGCTTCCTGGTTCATCAACGCTACAAACGCCGACTCGCTTCCCGCCACGGCCTCGGCCAGCGCAACCGTCGCATCATTGCCCGACTGCACAACCAGCCCCTGCAGCAAGTCGTCAACCGATACTTGCGTATTGAGTTTGACGAACATGCGCGAGCCTTCCGTTTTCCAGGCTTTTGTAGAGATATTGACGGTTTGATCCAGCGTAAGGCGTTTATTGTCGAGCGCATCGAACACAATGTCGGCCGACATGAGTTTGGTCAACGACGCCGGCTCAATTTTTTCGTCGGGATTCGATGCGGCAATGATTTGGCCACTGGTGGCATCCAGAACCAGCCACGCTTTGGCCGCCAGCGTAGGGGCCGGGACTGAGGACAAATCACCCGCCATGGCCAGGGTCCCAGTCGGGGCCGCCACCGGCGCCAAAGCGGTCGCGGCTGACGCAGGCGCGTTCGCCGCGGCTGCGGGCGCCGCCACTGCGCCAGCAGGAGGAGTTACGGCAGCAGGAGGCGTTACGGCAGCAGGGGATTTCTGCGCCAGGGCTGTCAGAGATGCAAGGCTCAGCACTAACCCGGCCACGATGCATCGCGAACGTTGTCCGCGGAGAAAGCGAGCTGAACAAAAACGAACGGAATAGGTCATCGACTTTCCAAAAGGACGGTCCAAGCCTGAAGGCCTGAAAAGCAAAGGCTCTATTATAGGCAGAGGCCACCCTGCACAAAACAATTCATCTGGAAATTCAGCGCCCTAACCTGAAAATAGTTGATACCGAATTTTCCAACAAATTACAACACCGCAAGGCGTTGCTGTAGCAATAGCTTTAGCGTGATCAGGTGCCCGTGAAAAAAATGCGACGCGTCGGGCACCACGACAATCGGCAAGCCATGTGCACGAGCAAAGTTCATAGCCTCGGACAATGGCACCACCTCGTCCTGCTCGCCGTGGATCAGCAACGTATCATCGGGAACGACAATATCGCGAAATTTGAAGCGATCTACCGCTGTACCTGCCAGTATGAGCGCATTAGGCGTTTTCTGCCGCCCTTCGACCAGGCCCGCGTAGAGTTGCGCCGCTACCGATGTCCCGAACGAAAACCCCGCCAGCACCCATTGACCACTGGCCAGTTCGGGGTTGGCTGCCGAAAACTGCGTCACTAGTTCGTGCATGTCGGCCGTCTCGCCCACCGCCCGATCGAACTCTCCTGCCGACGCGCCGACGCCACGAAAATTGGGCCGTACCGCCACCAGACCTTGCTGCACACATGCACGCGCAATCGTTGTCACAATTTTATTATCGCGCGCCCCGCCGTACAAGGGATGGGGATGCAAGACGAGAGCCCAGCCGCGCAATGGACCGTCAGGCCAGTCTATGGTGCAATCAATCGCCCCAGCCAGGCCTTGAAATACGGCATTTTTAGCAAATACAGGCATAAAGCGTAAAGGTGGAAAAAATATTCACGTTATAACAACATCGGGTAGACTCTGTCTATCCAGAGGCGCTGCCGCTGGCCCAGTTACTATTACAACACCCTATTAGCCACGATGCCAGTGTCATCCACCCCCATTTTGCTGCAGCCCGACCAAATGGTCTCTAGCCTGCAGCAGGCCTTGCCCAACTTCAGGCACATCGAGTGGGTCGAACGCACGGCCTCTACCAACGGCGACCTGCTCGCGCGAGCGCGAAGCGACGGGCAGTCTATGGCACGGCCCTGGTTGCTCGGCGCGCATATGCAGGAAAGCGGGCGCGGGCGCGCCGGTCGAACCTGGCAAAACCGCTCAGGCGCCAACCTGATGTTCTCTTGTGCCTTCGATATTTTTTTGTCGCCCAAGCAACTGCCAACGCTTTCGCCTCTGGCTGGCGTGGCGGCCTGCGAAGCCTTGCGTGAACTGATCGGCCCCGCGCACCGCGACCGCCTCATCATGAAATGGCCCAATGACGTGTATTGGCAATTTTCCAAGCTGGCTGGCATTTTGGTCGAAATTACTCGCGGCGGCACAGCGCGTCAAGCGGCAGACCATCATGTGGTCATCGTAGGGATAGGCATCAACCTGGAAGACGCGCGGGCGTTAAGCCAATCGCTAAATAGACAAATCGCCGACTGGTCTGAAATCGCCGCGCAAGACATACTGGCCGCAACGGCCTCTACCGCCAGCATGGTCGCCGCCGTTGCACGCTCGTGGTCGACCAGCTTCAACCAGGCCGTGCGCGATGGTTTTGATTCCCTGCCCGAGCGTTATGCCTGTACTGACGCCTTGGCCGGCCAACACATCAATGTGCTCGAAGGCGGGCGCATCGTGCACGCTGGCATCGCCTGCGGCATCAATACGCTTGGGCAGCTTCGCGTGCGCAACGCAGAAGGGGAAACGGCCGTTTCCATCGGCGAAGTTTCAGTACGACCACAGCCATGATTCTTTTGATCGACGCGGGCAATACCCGGATCAAATTCGGCTGGGTCGAGTGTCAAAGCGGCAGACGCGAAACAGCCGCTTTGACACTCGACCATGCCCGCCTCGATCAGCTGCCTCTATGGCTGGCGCAACTATCTGCGCCACCCACAACCGCTCTGGGCGTCAACGTGGCCGGCGCAGCGATCCGAGCGGCAATCGAATCCTGCCCGGCACTGAGCTCCTGCCACATCACTTGGGTAAGCAGCCGCAGGGAAGCGCTGGGAGTACGTAATCTTTACCACTATCCTGATCAGCTTGGCGCCGACCGCTGGGTATCCATGTTGGCCTTGGCGCGGCACGCACGTGGTGTACATGCCAATCGGCCATCAGACTACGCACTGATGCTTGCCAGCTTCGGCACGGCAACGACCATCGATACACTTAGCCCTCACCTGAGCTTCGAGGGCGGCCTGATCCTCCCGGGGCCGGAGCTTATGCGCACCTCACTTGCCCAAGCTACCGCCAACCTGCCCCAAGCCCAGGGGACAACGACACCCTACCCTGTCGATACGCACAAAGCCATCGTTACCGGCATCGCCGCCGCCCAGGCTGGCGCCGTCTTGCGACAATGGCTGATCGGGCTAGAGCACTACGGCCACGCCCCGCGCATTTACTGCGCTGGAGGTGGCTGGCCCATGGTCCAGCAAGAAACTCTAGCGTTGCTCGCGGCCGCCCAGACTCGTCTGGGCCTGCCGATCACACCTATAGAATGGATGACTGCTCCCGTACTTGACGGCCTCGCCCGCCTGGCTTGCGAACCATAGCCAGACTTCGAATTACAATACGAGAAACTCGAGCACAGCCAAAAATACCGGTACCGCTCAAACCCTTCTCCTGCTTTTGTCGGCCATGCGCTTTCTATTTTTACTTATCCTGATCGCCAACATCGTTGTCCTGGCCTACGGCCAGGGCTTTCTAGGCAGCCCACCAAGCGAGGAAGGGCGCGATGCCCACATGCTACTGACACAGAAAAGCCCAGAATCTGTTAAATTCGGGCCCGCTTCCGTCGGCGCCCTGCCAGCCGCCGCGACCTCGACTGCACCACACAGTCAACCATAGAGGCGCCATCGTCAAGACATTGCAGCATGGCGGCTGGCTTACTGCGGCCATCGCCAAAACGCCGACGCACTTTATCCCCTAAAATGACAAACCTACAAAAGCACTGAAAGCCATTACTCGTCATGAAACCAATTCGCAAAGCCGTATTTCCCGTTGGCGGCCTGGGCACCCGTTTCCTACCCGCCACCAAAGCCATGCCCAAGGAAATGTTACCCGTCGTCGACAAGCCGCTAATTCAATACGCGGTCGAAGAAGCCATCGCGGCAGGCATCACAGACTTGATCTTCATAACTGGCCGAAACAAACGTGCGATTGAAGATCACTTCGATAGCGTTCCCGAGCTTGAGGCCGACCTTGTGTCCAAACACAAGACGAAACTGCTCGACGCCATACGCAACATCATTCCTGCTCACGTCAACTGCATCTACACCAGGCAATCCGCCCCATTGGGACTGGGTCACGCCGTGTTGTGCGCGGCGCCTATCGTGGGCAACGAGCCTTTTGTCGTGCTGCTGGCCGACGATCTGATCGACGCGCCCACATCGGTCACCCATCAACTTATCGAGGCCGCACACCAGCAAAATGGCAGCATACTCGCGATACAAAATGTGCCGCGCGATCAAACAAATAAATACGGGATTATTTCCGGCGACAGAATCAACGGCAAAACAACACGCCTGACGGGGATCGTGGAAAAGCCTGACCCCAGCGTCGCACCCACCACGCTCGCCGTGGTTGGGCGCTACGTACTGGAGCCCGAAATCTTCGAACACCTGCGTCAAGTACAGGCTGGAGTGGGCGGCGAAATTCAGTTAACTGACGGTATCGCCAGTTTACTGGGCAAGCGGGAGGTATACGGCTTTGAATATGACGGCCTGCGCTACGACTGCGGCAGCAAGGCGGGTTTCTTCCAGGCCACGCTCGAACTCGGTCGCAAGTATCACGGGCTTTGATGGCGCAAAGTCTGATCTATCTTGTGGGTGCCATTGTCTCAGCCTTAAGTTCGTTTAAGCCGGCGATAACTCTGGCGATGGCGCCTGAATGCTTTTGTACCCAATGTGCGCCGGCTTGGCCCATTTTGTGCAGATCCGCGGGTTGATCCAGCAAACCCAGCGCCTTGCACAATGCCGCATCGACAGTCTGGACCCGTATTGCGGCGCCTTCATCGATCGCATCGACCACCGCCTGCTCGAAATTCCGGGTATGCGGCCCCACCAGCACCGGCACGCCTACTGCGCAGGCCTCGATCAAATTCTGTCCACCGAAAGGTTCAAAGCTGCCCGCCACAATCGCGATATCGCTACTTGCGTAATAACTAGGCATTTCGCCCAGACTATCGCCCAGTAGTACCAACGGCTGGCCACTGGCACGCAGGGCCTCGGCCCCGGCTTGGCCAATGTCCACCAACTGGGAGCGCCGCATAAACGGCAGTTGCGCCTTTTGCAGTAAGGCAGCTGCCTCTTCAAAACGCTGCGGATGACGCGGGATCAAATAAAACATTACGCGGTCGGCCAGATCCTTGCCCTGCACGTGGGCACGCTTGACCTTCCTGGCTATCGCATTGATGAACAGCTGGTCCTCGCCTTCACGCGTGCTGGCAACAGCGATAACCTTGCGTTTGAGCGTCGCATTGAAGACCTTGCCGCGCGCGACTTTGTCGGCCGGCAGCGAAATATCGAACTTGAAATTGCCCGATACACGTACGGCCGAGGCACCGGCTTGCTCAAGGCGCTGCGCATCGCTCAACGCCTGGGCATAGACCGCAGTCAGGCTGCCATAAGCCTCCCGCATGACACGTCCGGCGCGCAGGCTTTTACGTAAAGAGTGATCGGAAAAACGCGCACTAACCAGCATCATGGGTACATGTGCACGACGAGCCGACGCAATCGCGTTGGGCCAAACCTCGCGCTCGATCAATATGCCTACCTGTGGCAGGTAATGCGCCATGAACCGCTTTGTGCAACCGGGGAAATCGTAGGGCAGCCATTCCTGTTCTAACCGGCCTTGGCCAATGGCCGTCGCAAAGGCCCTGGCGCCTTCGGAGCGCCCGGTCACGGTCATATGTGTAAGCAGGACATTCTCGCCCTGATCGAGCAAAGCCTGCACAAGCGGCTGCGCCGCACGGGTTTCGCCCAGGCTGACTGCATGCACCCAGATGGGATTTTTCAGCACGCTTGCAACCGGATAACGACCGAAGCGGCTACCCGACCCTACGCCCCAATCGCCGCCCGCCCGTCGGGCACGCAACGCCATCCAACCCAGCAAGCCGGGCGATAACAAACGGATGAAAGCAGTATAGAAAAAGCGATTCAATGAAGGGTCACTGCCGAACGAAAAAAGTTGTAACTAAGGCGTGTACATTCTAATTCTAAATGAAATCGCCGCCAGACAACCCATAAGGCACTTCCGATACGGCGCCAGCGCTACCTCGATCGCGATAAGCCAAGGCCTGCTCGAGAGCGCTCAGCACGGTTTCTGCCGACGGCGCATTACCGCGTTCGCCGAGGCTGGCCGTATAGGCCGGCCCTTCGAGCGGGGTACGTACTGGCGTCGAAGCCTTGTAAATGCCTACGGTGGGCCGCCCCAGGCCCGCAGATAGGTGAGTCAGTCCGCTATCGAGCCCTACCATCACCCGTGCGCAGGACAGAATCTTGGCAATATCGTTCAGGCCCATTCGAGGCAGAACCTGTGCATCGACTCGACCTGCCACGAGCGCATTGGCCCGAGCCGTCTCGGCATCGGTACCTGCGAGAAGCCGTAAAGCCAGGCCGTGCTCTTGCAGACGCAAGAAAACTTTCTGCCAGTCTTCAACTGGCCAAAGCTTGTCGGCGCGACTGGCCGACGGCATGATGACGGCATAAGGTTGAATCACGGCACCGCTAATAACAGCCTGCAAGCCGAAATCGGGCTGACCGCTATAGGTGTAGGCAAAGGCGGCAGCGGCCAACTCACGCTGTCGCGTTACAGCCGGCTGCCAAAAATTAACCCTATGTTTGACGTCGTAAAAAAAAGAGGCTAGCGGCTCTCGCGCGGACCGTCGATCAAGGCCATGGCGCAGGCCATGAGTCTGGCGTACCAGCCAGACCGACTTCATCAGCGCCTGCATATCAAGCACCACATCATAGTGGCGCGAGTGCAAATTCTGCCGCAACGCGGCACGTTCGACCCGGGTTTGTGCCGACCACCAGTGCTTGCGCCAACGCCGGTGCGCTACCGTTATGACTTCGTGGATGGCTGGATGCCAGGCAGGAATTTCGGCGAAACTCTCTTCGACAATCCAGTCGATCTTAGCCTGAGGGACATGCTGGGCAATATCGGATATTGCCGGCAGCATATGCACCAGATCGCCCAGCGAGGACGTGCGAACAATGAGGATTTTTGTCGTCATGGCGCGATTATAAAGATAAGTCACGCACGGCTACGCAATTAATATTCAACCTTCATGTTCAAGGCCGGCCACACCGTCAGGCATGCGGTTTGGTACCGGCCACCGAAGGTCGCTTGCTGACTTGCTCAAACCAGGAAGCGACTGCGGGGTATGCGCCGCGCCAAGCGTAATCGGGGAAACGAAAGTCCAGATACCCCAAGGCGCACACCAAGGTAAGCGTACCGATATCAAAGGCCTTGCCGCGAACGCCAATCACTGCCTCGAAATAGCCTAGACCACTTTCAATCTTATCCATCTGACCTGTCGTCCAGGCGGCCCAACGCAACGCTTCAGGGCGCGCCGCATTTTCGTACCGGGCCAGCAACGCGGCATCCAGAATGCCATCAGCCAACGACTGCTCGGTTAAGGCCTGCCATTTGAGATCCACTTCTTTGGGAAAAAGATTTCCATTACCCAAATCATTCAGATATTCGCAAACAACTCGGCTGTCGAACAAGACCTGACCCTTGTCGGTCAAAAGCGTGGGCACCTTGCCCAGTGGATTAGCGGACACAACGGTCTGATCGCGCGTAACCGGATTGGCGGCGCTTGGCAACTTCTCTATTTGAGAAACCAAGCCCAGCTCGTGAGCAACAATCATGCATTTGCGCACATACGGTGAGGCGGGCGAAAAATATATTTTCATAATTATCCTTGAGTATTGGTAGGCAAAACATAGACACTTTACCGCCAACGGACAAGACCCATATTCAGTCTTCAAGGGCAGACCGCAGTACAGGGACATTGCCGTACAATTCAGGCTCGTACATTTCGGCTCAAAACGCATGCCCTCCGCCATCCTGGTCACCGGTGGTACCGGCTTCATCGGCAGTCACATCACGGTGGCTTTACAAGAAGCGGGGTACCGCGTCGTCATCCTCGACAACCTCTGCAATAGTCAGCGCGATGTCTTGAATCGTATCGCACAGATCACCGGCATCAAGCCTGAGTTTGTCGAAGGCGATGTGCGCGACGCCCAGACACTGGACAAACTATTTGAAATGCATATCGTTTCTGCGGTAATGCATTTTGCCGGGTTCAAAGCAGTGGGCGAGTCGACCGCGCAGCCGCTGCGTTACTATGACAATAACGTGAGCGGCAGCGTGCATCTGCTTCAGGCCATGGATCGGGCCGGCATTAAAACCTTTGTGTTTTCATCGTCCGCCACCGTATATGGCGATCCGCAAAAACTGCCGCTCACCGAAGATCATCCACGCTCGGCCACCAATCCCTACGGCCACAGCAAACTAATGGTCGAAGACATTTTGGAAGACCTGTACCACGCTAAGTCTGGCTGGTGCATTGCACGGCTGCGCTACTTCAACCCAGTGGGCGCCCACCCGAGCGGCCTGATCGGCGAATCTCCCCAGGGCGTGCCGAATAACCTGATGCCCTACATCGCCCAGGTCGCCGCGGGTCGGCGTCCGCTCCTGAAGGTATTTGGCAACGACTATGACACGCCCGACGGCACGGGCGTGCGCGACTATATCCATGTCATGGACCTGGCCCAAGGCCACCTCGCCGCACTGAAATATTGCGAACAAGCCGGGCAAGAATTGCTAACAGTCAATCTCGGAACGGGCAGAGGCTATTCAGTAATGGATATGATCCAGGCCTTTGAACAAGCAAGCCACAAGCCCATTGCCTACGACATCGTTGGGCGTCGCCCAGGTGATATCGGAGCTTGCTGGGCCGATACGCACCTGGCCGCCGAAAAACTTGGATGGCGTGCGGATAAAGGCATAGACGAAATGTGCAGAGACGCCTGGCACTGGGAAAACAGCCTGACATGACCAGCCACCGCAGTGCGGAATTTACATGGTGTCAGGCTGGGATATGCCAACCCTGTACAAACCCCGCAACCGGCTGACGCTTGCCACCCGCTTTCTGTAGCTCCAGCACGCGCAACACGCCGTCAACCGTCGCCACATCCAGCCCACCAGAGCCCACACTCTCTAATTCACCTGGGGCCTTGCGAGCGGGCGTATCTAGAACTGTCGCTGACCAGACCTTAACCGGATCGTTTAAGCCTGGCAGGTGCAAGCTTGCCCCCGGGACAGGGTTAAAGGCCCGAATGCGCCGCTCAAGTACGGCGGCCGGTTGCGAGAAATCCAGGGGGGCCTCGGATTTGTCCAGCTTCGCGGCATAGGTCACACCGTCCGCAGGCTGAGGGGTCGCGACGAGGCCACTGCCGGCGATTTCTTCCAGAACCTTAACGATCAACTCGGCTCCGAGTATGGCCAACTCATCATGCACCTGCGCAGCGTTTT
>JBDTLC010000080.1:0-3126 GCA_039935015.1 Paralcaligenes sp.
TCGGTGTCCATTTCGAGCGTGACCCGCGTGTACTCCTCGGCCGGCCAGGTGCGTACGGCCAATATGGTGCCCGCCATCGCCAGGCGCGGAATAACAGGTAGTACAAGCAGGGTGGTGGCGGTCGCTATGAGGCGGCGGCGGGATTGTCCTTTTTGGGACATTCCGGTGGAGGCGAGGGGAGTGTTGTCAGCCATAATTGTCCTCTGGTGCTATATGCGGTCAGGCAGGCTAATCGTCCGTTTTCCAAGTAACTTAGGCTTATTTCGAGATCTGGAGGCGGTAACAATGCGCCGGCCTGCTCTGGCCACTCAATTAAAACAACCGCTTCTTTTTGCAAAATCTCTCGAAACCCGGCGTCTACCCATTCGCGTGAATCTCTAAATCTATAAAAATCAAGGTGATAGAAGTATAAGCTAGAAAGATTATAGCTTTCAAGTAGCGCAAAGCTAGGACTTTTTATTCGACCGGTAATACCGGCGGCTCGCAATAGCGCTCGGGCGAAGCTGGTTTTGCCTGCGCCGAGGTCTCCTTTAAGATGAATTCTGCCTCCCCGATACTGGGCTCCGAGGATGGGATGAGTACCACAAAGCATAGGAGCCAGCTCTTTGGCTAACGCTATTGTGGCCTCTTCGTCCGCTAGATAACATTTAATTGTTTTTAAAAATTCATTTTTCGGCATAGTGTCAACATAAATTTAATGAGAGCCAATCATCAGCCAGAAAGGAATTGTCGCGGCCGATAGCAGCGTCCCAAGCGACATAATGACCGCCACCAGGCGACCATTGCCACCCATTCTGACGGCCAGAACATACGCGGAAGACGCTGTGGGCAAAGCACCAAATAGCAACACTATCTGCCGCTCCAAAGGCGACATATGGAGTGCCCATCCAATAAAAATCGCGGCCATAGGGGTCAAAATCAGCCGTACCGTAATCATCCAGCCCATCAATTTTCCGGCACCACGGCTGCCTGAAAGTGAGAGCGTCGCTCCTACACACATCAAGCCGAAGGCTATGGCGCACGCGCCCAGCCTGCCTAGGGTTGCGTCGATAGGTTTGGGGATGGGCACATTCAGAAAGTTGGCCAGCAAACCCAGCACCGTGGCAATAATAAAGGGGTTGCGCAGAATCTCTTTGAGTATCTTGCCACCATTTTGTCGAGCCAGGGCGTGCACGGCGGCCATATTGCTGATGGGTACGGCAAAGCCTACCATGACGGCCATAATGGTTTGGCCGGCTGCGCCTCCCAAACCGCCTGCGAGCGACAGGCCGATAAAGGTGTTGAAGCGGAAGGCGCATTGTGTGGCCGACGCATGGTCTGCCGGGTCTGGCCTGAGCACAGGCACCGCCAGCCAGCCCATGGCAATGCCAAAACCCATAACTGCCATGGTCGCCTGGAACAATATAGAAGCGTTGCCTAAGCTAAGAGGTGATTGGGTAAGTGAATGGAATAGCAGTGCCGGAAACAGCACGAAGTAAACGAGCCGCTCTGCCCCATCGAAGAAATCGCGAGAGAAATTCAGCTTGTGCAGTAAAACCCAGCCTAGGGCGATGAGCAGGAAATCGGGCAGTACAAGTGGAATAACGGACATCATGCCGGGAGAGGAGGCCTAGGGGTAAATGCGGCGTTTCGGCAGGAATCAATCATGGTATTCTGCCGGACTTGGTATTTCAGGGTGTATGGCGTTGTCACGCGCCCTTATTATATTGGCCTTCAGGAGGGGATCTCATGCTTTTATTTTCCAATAAATTTTTGGCGCTGTCTGTTGCCGTCGTCTCGATTTTTGCGGCACCGGCGACGCACGCGGCTGCCTACCCCGATCACGCTATACGGGTCATCGTACCTTTTGCGCCGGGCGGTTCCACCGATATCGTCGCGCGTATCGTCACGCAGCGCATGAGCCAGGTGCTGGGCCAGACGCTAGTGGTGGAAAACCGAGGTGGTGCGGGCGGCGCCATTGGCGCGGCTGAAGCGGCAAGGGCAAAGCCCGATGGATACACTCTCTCCATCGCTACAGTTTCCACCATGGCCGTCAACGCCGCGTGCCGTCCGCACGACCTGACCTACAATCCCCTTACCGATTTCTTGCCCATTACCAATTTCGCCAACGTGCCTAACGTGATCGAAGTTAATCCAAAATTTCCGGCGAAAGATTTCAAGGAATTTGTTGCCGTTCTGAAGAAAAACCCAGGCAAATATTCGTTTGGCAGCTCTGGCACCTGTGGCGTTTTGCACCTGTTCGGCGAGGCCTTCAAGATGGCCACAGGCACCGATATCGTGCACGTGCCTTATAAAGGCTCAGGCCCTGCGGTGACCGATGCCGTGGGTGGTCAGATTGAAATTTTGTTCGATAACATGCCCTCGTCGATGCCGCAAATTCAAGCAGGCAAACTCCGTGCCCTGGCCATCGCGTGGCCCGAGCGCTTAAGCGCCCTGAAAGATGTGCCGACCTTGGCCGAAGTGGGCTACCCTCAGTTGAACCAGCCAGCCTGGTACGGCTTGCTTGCTCCTAAAGGCACTCCTGTCGAAATCATCAACAAACTGCACGATGCCGCCGTGCAGGCCCTGAAAGATCCCAAAGTACTGGATGCGCTTGAGAAGCAAGGCGCAAAACCCTCGGGCAATACACCCGCCGAGTTTGGCAAGGAAATTAAAGAGCAATACGATTGGGCCAAAGATGTTGTCGCCAAAGGGCATATCAGCCTGAAGTAAAAATGACATGTAGCGGCGCCCCTTGTGGGTGCCATTTCATCCTTACTCTAAGCGGAAGCGGGCACGTCTTCGAGGCCCGCTTCGGTAGCAATTTTGTAGCAGTGGCCCGAGCCTTCAGTTTTCTTGCTTGCAATGTAGCCGTATAAAAGGCAATGTTAAAATTCGCGCAAAGCTCGTAAATAAAAGGCTTCAACAACTGTCCATGTCGGCCTTCGTGCTCTCCATGGTTTAGAAACTGTAGCCTCTAGGTCTCCATAGTTAAATGGATATAACTTTCCCCTCCTGAGCATTTGGGCACCTGGCACCGAAAGGGCCAGCGTGAATGCGCTTAACATCGGTGAACCCCCTGTGCAAACGAGGCAATACCGAGCGAAGCCTGCATCATGCAGGAACGTGTAGAGACTCGACAGGCGC
>JBDTLC010000081.1:0-19812 GCA_039935015.1 Paralcaligenes sp.
GTTGCCGACCTCGACCGCAGTCATCGCAGGAAAATGACGGCCTATTACGTCCCGATAATGGCGGCCCACATCGCGCAGGGCATTCACATATTCGTTCTTATCACATACATACCACGTCATGCGGGTAATGTGCTCGGGCCCGGCCCCACCCTCTTTAAGGATTGCCACAATGTTTTTCAGGGCCTGGCCGACCTGCTCGGCAAAATCGTCGGTTTCGAATTGTTGCTGGCCGTTCCAGCCAATCTGTCCGCCCACAAACAACAAACGGCTGCCCACTGTCACCTCAGTCATGATGCCGTTGGCATAGCCACGCGGTGCCAGCCAGTCTGGAGGTTGCAAATTATTCATTGAATTTTCCTTATCAGATAGTGGCAATCACGATTTCTTGCGCAGCACGAAGCGCTGCAATTTGCCGGTTTCGGTACGCGGCAACTTGTCGACGAATTCGATGGCGCGCGGATATTTATAAGGAGCAATGGATGCTTTGACATGCTCCTGCAGAATCTTGGCCATCGCTGCATCGCGCGCAAAACCAGGCTTTAGTACGATATAGGCGGTTACGATATTGCCGCGATCCGGGTCAGGGCGCCCGACCACGCCGCACTCGGCCACGGCCTCGTGCCGCAGCAAGGCGTCTTCTACCTCGGGGCCTGCGATGTTGTAGCCCGCCGAAATAATCATGTCGTCATTGCGCGCCTGATAGTACAAATAGCCATCTTCATCCATGGCGAAGGTATCGCCTGGCAGGTTCCAGCCCTCTTGCACAAAAACACGCTGGCGTTCATCATCCAAATAGCGGCAACCGGTAGGCCCTTTTACCGCCAGGCGGCCCACGACACCACTCGCGACCGGCTTGAAATCCTGGTCCACCACCTGCGCCACATAGCCGGGCACCACCCGGCCTATGGACCCGCGGCGCACCTGATCGCCGGCACTGGACACATAAACATGAATCATCTCTGTGCCGCCTATACCATCGATCATTTCGATCCCACTGGCCTGCTTCCAGAGCTGGCGAGTGGCGTCGGGCAAGGCCTCGCCCGCCGATACCGTCTTGGCCAGCGAGGCCAGATCGTACTTGGGCACCAGCGCCGCCATTTGACGATAAAAGGTAGGAGCCGTAAAGGTCATGGTTACGCCGAAATCCTGAATTGTCGCCAGCATTTCTTCGGGCGTGAGACGCTCGGTTAAGACCGCCGAAGCTCCCGCCCGCAACGGGAAGCACAACAGACCTCCGAGGCCAAACGTAAAAGCCAGCGGCGGCGTGCCACACACCACATCAGAGGCCGCCATTTGTAAAGTATGCCTGGAAAAGGTATCGCACATAGCCAGTACGTCGCGATGAAAATGCATGCAGCCCTTGGGTTTGCCGGTGGTACCGCTAGTGAAGGCTATCAGGCAGACATCATCGACCGCGGTATCACAGGCGCCGTAATGCGCAGGCTTGGCGGTGGCCAAGCTGTCAAGCGAATCTGGGCCCGTGTCGTGGAAATAGCGAACCTGCTTGATCTGAGCGCAAAAATCGGGGTGTTCAGGCTCCAGACAATGCCTCAACTCTTCTGCCAGACGCTGATCGCATAACACTGCCTGAATCTGCGCCTTCGCAATAATCGGCTTTAATTCTGAAGATCGCAGCAACGGCATTGTGGGTATAGTCACCAAGCCGGCCTTGACAGCGGCCAACCAAGACGCTGCCATCATCACGTTGTTGGGTCCGCGCAATAAAATTCGGTTACCCGGCTGCAAACCCATGTCTTCTGTTAACACATGGGCGATTCGGTTCGTCAATACCATCAGGTCGGCATAGGTCATGCTTTGGCGCACATCGCCCTCACGCCAACGCAAAGCAATGCGTGCACCCATCCCTTTATTTACCTGGGCATCGACCAGTTCGACCGCACAATTCACCCGAGCGGCATAGGCCACATCAGGATTGCCATCAAGCAACAGCTCCGGCCATTGCTCCAACGGCGGCAACCGATCCCGCGCAAAGGTATCTACATGTGCCGATATTTCCATCTTCATCTCCTTGTTGTCCACCACCACAATGAACTCTCGGGCTCTCTGGCGGCGCTTACGCGTCTTTCAACAGCTCGCGCGCAATAATCAGTTTTTGTACCTCGGTCGCCCCTTCATAGATCCGCAGGGCTCTGATTTCCCGATACAACTTTTCAACAGGCATGCCGCTCACTACCCCCTCGCCTCCAAACATCTGCAACGCCCGATCTATGACACGCTGAGCCGATTCAGTTGCCGCCATTTTCGCCATGGCTGCTTCGCGAGTGGTGCGCACGCCTTTAACGTCGCGTAACCAGGCGGCGCGATAGGTTAGCAAGGCCGCCGCATCGATTTCCGTTGCCATATCACCCAAGGCGGCTTGCGTCAGCTGCAGATCGCCCAGCGTGCCGCCGAAAAGGCGACGCGACCGGGCACGCGCCAATGCTTCATGCATGGCACGGCGCGCAAATCCCAGAGCCGCAGCGGCCACCGAAGCACGGAAAATATCGAGCGTCATCATGGCAATCTTAAAACCCTGCCCAGGGTCGCCCAAGCGATGAGAGAGCGGAACCCTGCACTCCTCAAACTGCAGCGTCGCCAGCGGATGTGGAGCTATTACCTCAATACGCTCGGCGATCGTCAGACCCGCCGTATTAGCATCAACCACAAAAGCGCTAATGCCGCGAGCGCCTGGCGCCTCGCCCGTACGTGCAAAAACACAGTAAAAATCCGCAATGCCGCCGTTGGATATCCAAGTTTTCCGGCCATTGAGCACGTAGGTATCGCCATCTGCGCGAGCCTCGCAAACCATGGCCGCCACGTCCGAACCAGCCTCGGGTTCAGACAGAGCAAAAGCGGCAATCGCCCGCCCACTGGCAACTCGGGGCAGATAGCTCATTCGCAAGGCGTCGCTGCCGGCGATCGAAATCGCACCGCTACCCAGCCCTTGCATGGCAAAAGCAAAATCAGCCAGACCATCGTGACGCGCCAGGGTTTCGCGCACGATACACAAAGAGCGTGAATCGATAGCTGGCCAGCGCCCGCCCCAGCGCCCATCGGGGCCAGCCGGCACGCCTATGCGCAACCACCCACCTGCACCCAGATCACGCACCAGTTGGCGACACGCCGAATCGGTATCGCGATCATCCACGCGCGCAAGGGTGCTCGCGCACCACGCGTCGAGCTGTTGCGCCAGCTCCGCGTGGCGCGTATCAAAAAATGGCCATTCCAGCCAGCTTGCATCATTCATTCAATTACCCTCGAATACAGGTTTCCGGCGAGCGACAAACGCCTCGTAGGCGCGCCGGAAGTCTTGGGTTTGCATGCAAATGGCTTGTGCCTGCGCTTCGGCTTCAATGGCTTCATCTACCCCCATGGCCCATTCTTGATGGAGCAATTTCTTCGTGATCCCATGTGCAAACGTCGGGCCATCGGCCAACTGGCGCGCCAATGTCTGGGCAGCTTCCACTACTGCATCGGATGCCTGCAGACTATTGAAGAAGCCCCAACTTAAACCTTCCTCGGCGGTCATGGCGCGGCCTGTATACAACAATTCCGAGGCCCGCCCCTGGCCGATCATGCGTGGCAACAAGGTGCACGCACCCATATCCGCGCCAGCCAGGCCCACCCGAGTAAATAAAAACGCGGTGCGAGCAGCAGGCGTACCAATACGCATATCCGAGGCCAGAGCCACCATCGCGCCGGCGCCGGCACAAATCCCGTCCACAGCGGCCACGATGGGCTGCGGACAGGCCCGCATCGCCTTAATCAGGTCGCCGGTCATATGCGTAAAGTCGAGGAGCTCAGGGCTCGTCATCTTCGTGAGTGGGCCGATAATTTCATGGACATCACCGCCCGAGCAAAAATTTTCGCCTGCGCCCGCTATCACAATGACCTTGATATCGGTGGCATACACCAGGCCACGAAATAAATCGCGCAATTCGGCGTAAGAATCAAAGGTCAGTGGGTTCTTGCGTTCGGGCCGGTTCAAAATAATGGTAGCCACCTTGCTATCGCCAGACACCTTCCATAGAAAAGTCTTTGCCTGATAACCAGCGTAAGCGCGCTTGTGATGCGCCATGGTATGTACGGTCTGTTCCACGTAAACTCTCCTGGTGTTGGCGGCGGGTCTAGCCCGCCATCACTTCCCCGCCGTCGACGGGAATTGATTGTCCATTGACCGCCCCCGCGCCGGGCTGGCACAGCCACATGACCGCGTTGGCAACTTCTGCTGGCTGCACCAGCCTGCCTTGGGGATTGCGTTGAGAAAGCTGATCACGTGCTTGCTGCGGCGTCATGCCTGTCTTCTTGACAATATTGGCCACGGCCTCATGCACAAGATCGGTTTCGGTATAGCCCGGGCATACCGCATTAACGGTCACGCCCGTTTGAGCAACTTCAAGAGCCAGTGCGCGGGTCAGGCCCACCACCCCATGCTTGGCCGCGCAATAAGCACTGACATAGGCGTAACCGATTAGGCCCGCAGTGCTGGCTACATTGACAATGCGTCCCCAGCGCTTTGCAAGCATATCGGGCAAGGCGGCCTGCATACAATGAAATGTGCCTGTCAGATTAACGGCCAACATTCGTTGCCAGGCGGCTTCATCCATCCGATCGAAACGCTGACTTACGGCCTGCCCGGCGTTATTAACCAATATATCTATCGGACCAAAGCGCGCACGGGCGGTCTCAAAAGCACGCTGTACATCGTGTTGCTGCGCGATATCGCCAGCCACGAAGTCGAGTTCACCTAAAGCGGCCAGACTAGCTTGCGCCTGCACAAGCGCCGCTTCGCCACGCCCCATTAGCGTCACGCGCGCGCCTTGTGCAAGCAGGTGATGCGCCACCGCATAACCAATACCGCGTGATGCACCGGTCACCAAGGCATGGCGTTTGTCCAGGGGAAGGGTTTGAGATGGATCCGCCATCATTTCCCCACCGGCTGCGCATACGCTGCCGCCCGTTCAAAATTGGTTTCAAGCTGTCGCTTGGCCGGAAAATACTGTTTTGGCCATGCCACATCGACGAAACCGATGCGCGCCGACTCCCGTAAAGTCCAGGCCGCATCGGCCAGATGCGGGCGAGCAAGCGCACACAAGTCGGCGCGACCCGAGGCAATAATGCTATTTACATGATCGGCCTCGAAGATGGCACCCACTGCCATGGTTGCAACCCCCGTTTCATTGCGAACCCGATCCGAAAACGGAGTTTGGTACATGCGGCCATACACCGGTTTTTCCTCCTTGCTGACCTGCCCCGATGAACAATCGATCATGTCGGCGCCAGCCGCCTTGAAATACCGTGCTATTTCGATGGCATCGTCGGCAGTAATCCCGCCCTCGACCCAATCATGAGCAGAAATACGTACCGACATGGGAAGGTTGTCCGGCCAGACTGCCCGAACGACCTTGAAAACCTCCAGGGGGTATCGCAAGCGGTTTTGCAAGGATCCACCGTACTCATCGGTGCGATGATTGGTCAGGGGCGAAATAAAGCCCGACAGCAAATAGCCGTGCGCGCAATGCAGCTCCAGCCAATCGAAATTAGCCTGTTGTGCTCGCCGGGCGGCCGCTGCAAATTCGTCACGCACCTGCTCCATTTGCTGGCGCGTCATGGCTTGCGGAACTTGCGACACGCCCTCGATGTAGGCAATAGAAGAGGCCGACACCAGAGGCCAGTTGCCCGAAGGCAGAGGCAAGTCGGTGCCCTCCCAACTAACACGGGTAGAACCTTTGCGCCCCGCATGGCCCAGCTGTATACCAATCTTGGCGCTGGTATTCTGGTGCACAAAGCCCGTAATACGCGCAAATGCTTTGGCCTGCTCGTCGTTCCACAAGCCCGGGCATCCGGGGGTTATCCGAGCCTGGGGCGACACGCAGGTCATTTCAACCATCACCAGGCCTGCGCCACCCATGGCGCGGGCACCCAGATGTACCAGATGGAAATCGCCCGGCACACCGTCAACGCTGGAATACATGGCCATCGGCGACACAACCACTCGATTTTTCAGCGTAACGCTACGCGCCGTATAGGGCGTGTGCATGGGTGGCATGACCGGCCCCTCTAGCGAGACAACCCCTGCCTTCTTTGCCATCCAACGCTCGTAGCCCTCAATCCAGCCCGTATCGCGCAAGCGCAAGTTTTCGTGCGAAATACGCTGCGAGCGCGTCAATAGCGAGTATGCAAACTGTTCAGGCTCGAACCTAGCATAACGCTGTACGTTTTCGAACCATTCGGTAGAGTTACGGGCCGCATTCTGGATCTTCAGCACCTCGACGCTACGTACTTCCTGATAGTGGCGCAAGGCGGCCTGCAGATCATTGTTGTGGGCGCTGATCGAGCGATGCAGTTCAATTGCATCTTCCAAAGCCAGTTTGGTGCCCGAGCCGATTGAAAAATGGGCGGTATGAGCCGCGTCGCCCATTAACACTATTGGCACACGCCGACCGTCAGGCAAGGCCTGCTCGTGCACCCAGGTCTGGCAAATAACCCGGGGGAAACGGATCCAGATTGCAGCTCCGCGCAGATGGGTGGCATTGGATATGAGCGGGTTTCCGTCCAGCCACGGCGCAAACAGCTTTTCGCAATAGGCAATTCCGTCTTCCTGGCTCATGGTATCGAGACCTGCGGACTGCCAGGTCTGGTCAAGCGTTTCAACAATAAACGTCGACATGCCGGCCTCGAACTGGTAGGCGTGGGCCTGGAACCATCCGTGTTCGGTTTGCACAAAGGCAAACGTAAACGCATCGAAAGTCTGCTTGGTCCCCAACCATACAAAACGGCATAAACGTGTATCGATATCGGGTTTGAACACAGCGGCATAGCGCGTGCGCACGCGGCTATTCAAACCGTCCGAAGCAATGACCAGATCGGCCTGATACTTTTCGGCCAATGCCTGGTCGTCGGCTACATTGGTTTCGAATACCAGGCTGACATTTAATTCTTCACAACGCGCCTGCAGGATATTAAGCAGCTTCTTGCGCCCGATGCCGATGAACCCATGGCCGCTGCTGCGCAGGCTACGATTCCTGTAGTGGATTTCAATGTCGTCCCAGTGATTGAACGCCGCACTTACCTGAGCAGCCGACACCGGATCAGCCTCTTTCAGGTTCGCCAGCGTTGCATCCGAGAACACCACGCCCCAACCAAACGTATCGTAAGGACGGTTGCGCTCGACGACCGTGACCTCATGGCGAGGGTCGCCCAGCTTCATAAGCAAACCAAAATACAGACCCGCGGGGCCCCCGCCTATGCATACGATCTTCATAAAATTCTCCGGGCGTCTTACCAGACCATGCAAATAGAGGCCTCTCAAACAAGCCTTGCGTCTCCAAGCCTGCTATACAGCCTTGATTCCATTTTCTACATAGTTTAAGCTTAAACTATATAGCTAAAAAAAAGAGGCGGCAAGCCTTTTTTCAAGATTTAGTTTAAGGTTGGAATATATTCACTTTTAAGATTTAAGCTGTTTTAATTGAAACAATGCGATTCCGGGCATGTTCCAGCGTCCAGGCGCGTTTTTTTATAATAGGTGTCTCGCGATGTGAACAATATTCCATTGCATTAGGGCCGTCACCAAGAGATTTTCGACAAAACCATGAGCGATACCGCCACTGAAGCGACCAATCCAGAGCTGATCCCTGACCTGGAGAGCCGCACTGTTCCGGAAGATCACCACGATTTGCGGCTCTGGCTGCGTCTGCTGACATGCTGCAACCTGATCGAGGGCGAAATCCGCAGCCGACTGCGCACCGGGTATGAAACCACCCTGCCGCGCTTTGACTTGATGGCGCAGTTGTTGCGCGAGCCCGCGGGCATGAAAATGAGCGAACTTTCGCGACACATGATGGTCACCAACGGCAATATTACCGGCATTACCGATCAGCTCGAGAAAGAAGGCTTGGTCGAGCGTATCAAAGTCGCCTCCGACCGCCGTAGCTCGCTCATCCGGCTAACCACCAAAGGCAAGCGCATCTTCAAGAAAATGGCTGTGGCCCACGAGCAATGGATTCAAGGCCTGCTAGGGGGTCTGTCAGAAAAAAGCAGCAAAGCCTTGTTTGAGGCTTTAGGAGAGCTCAAACTGCTAACCCAGCCGCGCCGACCCAGACGCAATTAAGAGGGCGGTTGGGTGGGGCGGAGATGGCAGCCACAAGGGCTGCCGCTACAATAACGTACCTGCTGCAAACAAAATGTACCTATCGTAGTGGCAGCCCTTGTGGCTGCCATCCCCCCACTGCCCGCCGAGCCAACCGCCATGACTGTTAATCTGCATATTCCATCCGAATCCGACATCTTCTCTGTGGCCGGGATTGAAATCGGCATTGCCCAAGCGGGCATACGCAAGGCAAATCGACGCGACTTAACCGTGTTTCGCCTCTGTCCTGGCTCTTCGGTTGCGGGGGTATTCACCCAAAACCGGTTTCGGGCCGCTCCGGTGCAAGTTTGTGAAAAACATCTGGCCAACGGCCAAGATATCCGCGCACTGGTCATCAACACGGGCAATGCCAACGCCGGTACCGGAGAGTCCGGCCTGCAGGCGGCTCGTCAGACCTGCACATCGCTCGCAGGGCTGCTGGGTATCGAGGCAGAACAGGTTTTGCCCTTCTCCACCGGCGTGATTCTCGAGCCGCTGCCCGTGGACCGCCTGACTGCCGCCCTACCCCAAGCCGTGGACAGCTTTGGCACCAACCGCTGGTTTGACGCTGCCCACAGCATCATGACTACCGATACACAGCCCAAAATCGTATCGCGGCGACTCGATATCGGCGGAAAGACCGTCACCATTACCGGAATCAGCAAAGGCGCAGGCATGATCCGCCCGAATATGGCCACGATGCTGGGGTTTCTGGCAACCGATGCGGGCGTGGCGCCGGCGCTTCTCAAAACGGTGACCGCCTCTATCGCCAACCGCTCGTTCAATCGCATTACCGTCGATGGCGACACGTCGACCAATGACTCCTTCATCATCATGGCAACCGGGCAAGCGGGCTTATACATCGACGCGGACACCCATTCACTTTATCCCGCGCTCTACGAAGCTCTGGTCAGCGCCGCAACCGAATTGGCCCAGAAAATTATCCGCGACGCCGAAGGGGCAACCAAATTCATGACCATCCAGGTCGAACAGGCCAAAAATACCGAAGAAGCCCTGAAGGTCGCTTACTCCGTAGCGCAGTCGCCCTTGGTCAAGACAGCCTTTTTTGCGTCCGATCCCAACCTTGGGCGCATCCTGTGCGCCATCGGTTACGCCGGCATTGCCGATATGGACGTCAGCAAAATCAACCTATGGCTGGGCGACGTACTGGTTGCAAGCCAGGGGGGCCGCCACCCCGACTACCAAGAGGCAGACGGTCAGCGAATCATGCAAGAACCCGAAATTCTAGTGCGCATCGGCCTGGGGCGTGGTGATGCGTCCGACACGGTCTATACCTGCGACTTTTCGCATGATTATGTCAGCATCAACGCAGATTACCGATCGTAGACGGGTCTTGTGGAATGCCGCAACGCCTTGACTTAAAACACAAAATCACGCTAATATGTACGGCTTGGCATTTTGCCAAGGTATATTTTAGAGGTATTCCCACATGTACGCGGTCATAAAAACCGGTGGCAAGCAGTATCGCGTTGCCGCTGGTCAAAAACTTAAGGTAGAACAGATACCGGCAGACATTGGGCAAGAAATTACGCTAGACCAGGTTTTATCGGTAGGCGAAGGCGACCAATTAAAAATTGGCACGCCCTTGGTTGTCGGCGCCGTGGTCAGGGCAACCGTTCTTGCGCAAGGCCGGCACGACAAGGTCAAGATCTTCAAGATGCGCCGTCGCAAGCATTATCAAAAGCGTCAAGGCCATCGGCAGAACTACACCGAACTTCGCATCGAAGCCGTTACGGCTTAAATCTCGATTCAACGGTTTTGTATAGCAGGAGCTAAACATGGCACACAAAAAAGGCGGCGGATCAACCCATAACGGCCGCGACTCAGAATCCAAACGGCTAGGCGTTAAAACCTACGGCGGCGAAAACATCTTGCCAGGCGCAATCATCGTGCGCCAGCGTGGCACGCGTTTTCATCCCGGCGTCAACGTCGGCATGGGCAAAGACCACACACTGTACTCGCTGGTCGAGGGCAAAGTGTTATTTGCCGTCAAAGGCGCACTGAACAAGCCCACCGTATCGGTGGTTACGGCCAAATAATACTTGGCCTGCTTGCCAGTAAAGGCTCTGCCGTAGAGGCAGGGCCTTTTGTTTTAGAATAGTCAGGTCACGCGCTAAGCAAGCTCGCGAGCCTTGTTACTAGCCGCACACCCCACATAGATCACAACATCATGAAATTCGTAGACGAAGCAACCATCGAAGTCATCGCCGGCAAGGGCGGCAATGGCGTGGCGAGCTTTCGCCGCGAAAAATTTATCCCCAAAGGCGGCCCCGACGGCGGCGATGGCGGCCGTGGTGGCAGCATTTACGCTATCGCCGACCGCAATATCAATACGCTGATCGACTTTCGCTATGCACGCCTGCATCGCGCCAAAAATGGCGAAAACGGCCGTGGCTCGGATCAGTATGGAGCTGCGGCGCCCGACATCACCTTGCGCGTCCCGGTAGGCACCATCGTCCAGGACGCCGAAACCGGAGAACAACTATTCGATCTGGACCACCATCTCGAGCAGGTTACGCTCGCCGCAGGCGGCGAAGGCGGAGCAGGTAACCTACACTTCAAATCCAGCACCAACCGCGCCCCACGTCAATGGACGCCCGGCAAGGAAGGCGAGCAACGCAAGCTGCGCCTCGAACTAAAAGTACTGGCCGACGTGGGCCTGCTGGGCATGCCCAACGCCGGTAAATCCACGCTAATCACCAAAATATCAAACGCGCGGCCCAAAATTGCCGACTATCCTTTCACTACGCTGCATCCCAATCTGGGCGTTGTGCGCACTTCCCCCTCGCGCAGCTTTGTCGTGGCCGACATACCCGGCTTAATCGAAGGCGCCTCCGAAGGTGCCGGTCTGGGCCACCTGTTTTTGCGCCATCTGGCCCGTACACGCGTGCTGCTGCATCTGGTCGACGTATCGTCGCCCGACCCCGACGCCGATCCCGTCCTGCCGGCGGTCAGCAACGCCCTGGCCATCGTCGAAGAATTGCGGCTTTATGACGCTGAACTGTACGCCAAGCCTCGCTGGCTGGTACTGAACAAACTTGATATGGTGGCCGACCCCGATCAGCTCAAGCAACGCTTTTGCGACGCCTTGAAATGGACCGGGCCAGTCTTCTGCATCTCCGCCCTGACTGGCGATGGTACACAGGAACTTATCTGGCAGTTGCAAGATTGGCTCGATGCGGAACGCAATCGGGCTCACCTTGCGCAGGACCAGGCCGATGGCACTTATATTGCAGAAGATCCGCGATTTGACGACACCCGTAACGATGCCCAATCCAGCCAGCCCCCCAACCCAGATCTGGACGACCCTCGTTTCAGAAATCAGGACTGACATTTCTCAACTTTCATACGCTGGCCTCACCCATGTCTGCAGCCAACCCCGCCACGTCTGCCGTCGCCAAAGCGCGGCGTCTTGTCGCTAAAGTAGGTTCTTCACTTGTTACCAATGAGGGCAAGGGTATCGATCTGGTAGCCGTTTCTCAATGGGCGGCGCAGATTGCCGTATTGCATGCACAGGGTCGGCAACTTGTACTGGTCTCGAGCGGCGCCATCGCCGAAGGCATGGCGCGCCTGGGCTGGACCCATCGCCCTCACACCATGAATGAACTACAAGCGGCGGCAGCGGTAGGCCAGATGGGGCTTATACAGGCCTATGAGGTCGCCTTTGCCAAACACAATATACGCACTGCTCAAATTCTGTTGACCCACGAAGATCTGGCCGACCGGCGTCGCTACCTGAATGCTCGAACCACGCTATACACGCTCCTGTCGCTTGGCGTGGTGCCCATCGTGAACGAAAACGATACTGTGGTGACCGACGAAATCCGGCTGGGCGATAACGACACGCTAGGCGCGCTGGTTACCAACCTAATTGAAGCCGAAGCACTCATTATCCTGACTGACCAGCGCGGCCTGTATAACGCAGACCCGCGAAAAAACCCCGACGCGCAGTTCATCTCGATTGCCCAGGCGGGCGATCCTGCGCTGGAGGCCATGGCGGGCGGAGCCGGCAGTGGCATCGGAACCGGCGGCATGCTCACTAAAGTACTGGCCGCCAAGCGAGCCGCCAATAGCGGCGGACATACCATAATAGCGTCAGGACGCGAGCCCGATGTGCTCATACGCCTGGCAAAAGGCGAACGTATAGGCAGCGAACTAAGAGCCATATTGCCGGTGCGCTCCGCTCGCAAACGGTGGCTTGCCAACCACCTGCGATTGCGCGGACGCATTACGCTCGACATAGGGGCAGTGCGCGCCATCATGCAGAACCATAAAAGCCTGCTCTCAATTGGGGTCACCGCCGTAGAAGGCGAATTCGAACGCGGCGACGTCGTCGCCTGCGTCGATCAGCACGGCGTCGAGTGCGGTCGCGGACTGATCAATTATTCATCCACCGACACACGCCGCATCATGCGCCAACCCAGCAGCCGCATCCCTGAAATCCTGGGGAGCATGTCAGACCAAGAACTCATGCACCGCGACAATATGGTGTTTGTAAGGGCGCAGACACAAGAGGCGCTGGCGCCTCAATAGGGTTTTTTTTGGGGAGACAGCATGTATTTCAGAAAAATGGCGCCTGCAAGGAGTGGCACCGCAGCAAGCTCAGGCATCGCACATGTCAACTCGTCTTTAAAGGACGCTTCTCCTGCACCAGCACGGCCGCCAGCCTGGTCTGCAGAAACTCGATAAATACACGAACTTTAGCTGGCACCATCCGCGACGGGAACAAAGCCAAAAGCGGAATCGGCTTGAACTCCCATTCGGGCAAAACCCGCTGCAAGCGTTCTGCCATGCCCATGTTGACAGACCAGTGAGTAGGCAAGGGGGCAATGCCCAAGCCTTGCAAGGCCATGCGCTGTAACATCACGATGTTATTGATCGCCAGACGCCCGGCCACTGGGACTTTTTCGATTTTTGACCCAGATGTAAGCACCCATGTGGAATCCTCTTTGCCCACACCAGCCCGCAGGCATTGATGGCCAGGCAGGTCATTCGGTAATAATGGAGCCCCGTAACGGGCCAGATATCCGGACGAGGCATACAGGCAAATCGGCACATTCGTAATCAGCCGCGAAATGACACCCGAGTCAGGCTGCGAGCCGAAACGAATCACAATATCGAAAGAATCGGCCAACAAGTCAATGGGATTGATACCCAAGTCAAGCTGGCACTCGATGTCCGGATATTGCTCACAAAAATCGCGCAATATGATTGGCATGAAAATGAGCGAAAAGCTGGCAGGCATCGATATGTGCAGGCGGCCTTTAGGCAGTTGCGCGACCTCCAGCAATTGTTCGTGGGCGATACGCGCCTCGGCAACAATGTGTTGGCAGCGCTCGAAATAAACACTGCCTGCTTCAGTCAGCTCCATTTTCCGGGTACTTCGCTTGAGCAGCCGCACGCCAATCTGGCGTTCGAGCTCACTAATGCGACGCGATAGCGTTGAAACCGGCATATCCAGCGCCTCAGCCGCGCGACTGAAATTCTTGCGTTTGGCCACTTCGACAAATAGCGCAATATCGTTCAGCGACGTAGCCATTGTTTATTCCAAAAATGATAATAGTTTCTTACTATTTCCATGTGTATTACCCTGATTATTCCATATATGGAAATATATTTACAATAATAAGGGTTTCTACTAGGATCGAAAAAGCACACACTCATTACATCGACAAACGCTTGCAACCAGCAAGCCTGGCAATAGGAAGCCCATTCGATCTACTTAAATGTAAACGGAGTTTGATATGAAAACCTTAGCAACGACATTAATGATTTCTTTATCCCTCATCGCAGGCATAGCTCAAGCAGCCACTTCGACCGATGTCTCGACAACCAAAACCCGTGCGCAAGTCGTGACGGAGTTGCAGCAAGCGCGCGCCCAAGGCCTGCTCAGCAACGGTGAACTGGATTACCCGCCTGTCATAGCCAGCACCAGCAGCGAAACACGTGCTCAAGTGGTCGCTGAATTGCACGCTGCCGAGGCGGCCGGCCAGATGAGTCGCGGTGAAACCAATTATCCGCCTGTTTCGGCCAACACCAAGACCAGCACTACGACCCGCGCCGCAGTAGAGGCTGAATACACCAAGCTGGCTGGATCAGACCAACTGCCTACCGCGACATTCTAAACAAGTGCTGCGCCGCATAAAGCATAGGCGCCCACTCAGTGGGCGCCTATTTCTGTGCCGCTATAAATAGCGTTTCTTTGATTTCCTCCATGACCACGCAACTTTTGGTCTGGGTTACGCCCGGCAGGCGCAACAAAATATCTCCCAGCAGTGCCCGATACTGACCGATTTCTTTGATCCGCGCCTTCAACAGGTAATCAAAATCTCCTGACACCAAATGGCACTCCAACACATGAGGGATGCAAAGCACCTCACGCCGAAAATCGTCGAAGCTGCGGTCGGACTTGCTGGACATGGAGATCTCGACAAACACCAGCAACCCCGCATCAAGCGCGACCGGCGAAACATGGGCGTGATAGCCGGTAATCACCCGGTCGCGTTCCAGTCTTTTGACTCGCTCTATGCACGGCGTAACCGTCAGACCCACGGCCTCGGCCAGTTCCGTCATGGACATGCGGCCGTCACGCTGCAGCAGATCCAGAATGTGCCGATCGAGTTTGTCGAGCGCGTGAACAGGATAACGTTGTACTCTCAAGGCCTCGCTCCATTAGACCGGATGGCGTCCGGCCGTTAATGCTGATGCGCGTGACAATAACATCTATATATTCGATTTATTCAGAAAATACAACTACTTGACATCCATTAGAATAATAAAAATTAGCATATCGGTTATCTTGGACCATGAAAATACTTGTTTTAGGCGCCGGAGTCATCGGAGTTACCAGCGCTTATTATCTGGCCAAGCAAGGCCACGAGGTAACCGTTCTCGAACGTGAAGCCGGCCCGGCCATGGAAACCAGCTTTGCCAACGCCGGTCAGGTTTCCTATGGCTACTCCTCACCCTGGGCCGCACCTGGCGTTCCACTCAAAGCGCTGAAATGGATGTTTGCAGAGCATCCACCCTTGTCGATCCGACCCGATGGCACTTTTTTTCAACTGCGCTGGATATTTGAAATGTGGCGCAACTGCACGGCGGCAAGATACGCCACCAACAAAGAACGGTTGGTGCGAATATCGGAATACAGTCGGGAATGCCTGCACGCGCTTCGCGAACAGACAGGCATACAGTACGAAGGTCGGCAACAAGGCACGTTGCAAGTATTTCGCGATCAGCACCAGGCAGATGCTGTCGCAAAAGATGTCGAGGTATTGCGAGCAGCAGGCGTTGCTTACGAAGAACTATCGCGACAAGATCTAGTGCGTATCGAACCGGCACTGGCCACCAGCCAGCACAAACTGGTAGGGGGGCTGCGGTTACCCGATGACGAAACCGGCGATTGCCAGATTTTTACGACACGGCTCGCGGCCCTGGCCAAGGATATGGGTGTGCAGTTTCGCTATGGCGTTGATATCCAGCGTATCGAACGCAACGGTAACGCCATTAGCGGAGTGCAATGCACCCACGAAGTACTCCGCGCCGATGCATATGTCGTCGCTTTGGGTGCCTACTCAACCAAGCTCTTGAAAAAACTGGTGAAAATTCCGGTTTACCCGCTTAAGGGGTACTCGATTACAGTACCAGTGGCCAACGAAGCAGCCGCGCCCGTCTCTACACTGCTGGACGAAACCTACAAAATCGCCATCACTCGCTTTGACAAACGCATTCGCGTCGGGGGCATGGCCGAGATCGTCGGATTCAACAAATCACTGAATGAAAAACGGCGGGGCACGTTGGAAATGGTGCTTAATGATCTTTTTCCAGGCAGCTACAACACTGCCAACGTGTCATTCTGGACCGGTCTGCGTCCCAAAACGCCCGATAGCACGCCCATTATCGGCGCCACCGACATTAGTAACCTGTTTCTCAACACAGGTCACGGCACATTGGGATGGACCATGGCCTGCGGCAGCGGCCAGCTTCTTTCGGATATCGTGTCAGGACGTCCAAGCGCCATACGCTGCGACGACTTATCGGTACACCGCTACCAATAAACCCATAGCTCATTTAAGAGCCGTCAGGCGATGGCTAGCCGCACCTTGCCCGCAAACATATACCCAAAGCCGTGGATGACCTTAAGCGGCAGAGCTATGCCACGCGCCTGAAATTTGCGGCGCATGCGACTGACCAGAACGCCCAGTCTAGTCTCTTTGCCTACTCCAGCCGCAGCCGCATAGCTTTTATCGATTGCACCCATCAAATCTGCCCGTCGTGCCCGCAGATCTGGCGCCAGAAATAGCGTCTGCAAAAATGCTCGCTCACCTGTGGTCAGATCTACCCGTTCGCCATCAGGACTGGTCAGTACCCAGTCTTGATCGACCAAGGCCCAGAGGGCAGGCAAGGCATCGGCCCGTGCAGCCAGCGGCATGCGCGGTTGCTTCAACAGGCCAAGCGCCAACGCCAGCAAGAGCTGCGGCGACGCGCATAACGGCCCATACAAGTCGGCACCACTGCGCAGAACCTGAAGTAGGGCAGGTTCATCGTGTAAATCGAGCAGAGTCAGGATTTTCAGGCATGGATGCAGCGCCCGCAAATAGCTTGCCGCCAAACAATCGTCGATTAGAGAGCCAGCCAACACAACCAGATCGGGCGCTTTTCGGCGAGCCTGTTCGACCGTGTCGTTCAAATTGCTGCAAATATCGAGCGTAAAACCGTGTGCCTTCAAGAGCGCCACACGATCGACCTGCAACAATGGGGTCACATCTGCATCTGCGCTGGGCATGAACAACAGGATCGAAGGTCGGATACGCATGCACAATCCTGTTTTAAAAAGCGACGAGGCAAGGCCACACTTGGAGCTGTCACGTCGACAGATGGTTGGTCCGAAAATAGAGTTGTGCCAATTTACATCAAATAATCACATTCGTGATTCGTATTATTACCAACGTGATTGAATAAACCCATTCAATCACGAATGTGAAGAAATTTTCCGAACGCCTCCAATATGCGCGTCGTCTGCGCAAACTCACCCAAGCCCAACTGGCTCAGGCAAGCCGTCTGTCGCAAGGGGCGATAGCCAATTACGAAAGCGGCATACGCCTTGAATCCAAAGGGATTTTCAGGTTGGCCGATGCACTGCAGGTAAACGTACTGTGGCTCAGTCAAGGCGTAGGCAAGATGCAACTTACGGCCATGCCCATCGTATCCGTGTCAGATAATCGACTTGCCGATTCGGCGCTAGCGCAACAAGCAACACCGTGGCCGTTTCAAACCATCTCCCAGGAAGCCTACCAATTGCTCTCAGCCAAGGACAAAGCACTGATCGAACGTACGGTAGCGGCGCTGATGACGTCTTTATCTAACAAATAAATTAGCCTTCGGCCATAGGCAGCGCTCTCCAATACGCCGTATACTAAGCAGCACGCAGGGGTACTAGTCATGTCTGACCGGTTGAGAAAAGCCCTTCGTACCAGTACGGATAATGCCGATGCTGGGAGCGTACTCTTCACGAGATCTATCCCAATTCGGCTCCATTTATTTACTTTTGGAGCACAGCTTGAACGCCACCCCCAAGTTCCTGGCCGCCACCGCCGAAGTCGACGCCGCCGCCATACACCCACTTCCTCAATCACGTAAAATTTACCAGCAGGGTACACGCCCAGACATCAATGTGCCGTTTCGTGAAATTACGCAAAGTGACACTCCAACAATGTATGGCGGCGAGCAGAACCCACCGCTTACGGTCTACGACACCAGTGGCCCTTATTCCGACCCTGAAATCAAGATCGATATACGCCAAGGCCTGCCGGCCTTGCGCCAAGGCTGGATCGAAGAGCGCGGCGACACGGAACATCTCAATGGCCCCAGCAGCGCATTCGGCCAGCAACGCCTGCAAGACCCAGCACTAAGCGCGCTGCGTTTCGAACTGCGCAGGGCGCCGCTACGCGCCCGTGCTGGCGCCAATGTGTCACAAATGCATTACGCACGACGCGGCTTAATTACCCCCGAAATGGAATTCGTCGCCATTCGCGAGAACATGCGCCGCGAACAATACCTGGATAGTCTGCGCGCCACCGGCCCGGGCGGCGACAAACTCGCCCAACGCATAGCGCGCCAGCATCCAGGACAATCGTTTGGCGCCTCCATCCCGGCATCCATTACCCCCGAATTTGTGCGTGACGAAATCGCACGCGGACGCGCCATCATTCCGGCCAATATCAACCATCCCGAAATCGAGCCCATGGCCATCGGCCGCAATTTCCTGGTGAAAATCAACGCCAATATCGGCAACTCTGCGCTAGGCTCGAGCATTAGCGACGAAGTCGAGAAAATGACGTGGGCTATACGCTGGGGTGGCGACACGGTGATGGATCTGTCTACTGGTAAAAACATACACGAAACCCGGGAATGGATCATACGCAACTCCCCCGTGCCCATCGGCACGGTGCCGATTTACCAGGCGCTGGAAAAAGTCGACGGCAAAGCCGAGAACCTGACATGGGAAATATTTCGCGACACGCTCATCGAGCAGGCTGAGCAAGGCGTCGACTACTTCACCATCCACGCCGGGGTGCGCCTGCCGTTCATCCCCATGACGGCCGATCGCATGACCGGCATCGTATCGCGCGGCGGCTCGATCATGGCCAAATGGTGCCTGGCGCATCACAAAGAAAGCTTTCTGTATGAACGCTTCGAAGACATCTGCGCCATCATGAAAGCCTACGATGTCAGCTTTTCACTGGGCGACGGCCTGCGGCCCGGATCAGGCTACGACGCCAACGACGAAGCACAACTAGCTGAACTGAAAACCCTGGGCGAACTCACACAAGTTGCGTGGAAGCACGACGTGCAAGTCATGATCGAAGGCCCGGGCCACGTACCCATGCACCTGATCAAAGAAAACATGGATCTGCAGCTCGATCAATGTCACGAAGCGCCTTTCTACACCCTGGGGCCTCTGACCACGGATATCGCTCCCGGCTACGATCACATCACCTCGGGTATCGGGGCGGCGCTTATAGGCTGGTACGGCACAGCAATGCTCTGTTATGTAACACCCAAAGAGCACCTGGGTCTGCCCAATAAAAAGGATGTCAAGGATGGCATCATTACCTACAAGATCGCCGCTCATGCCGCCGATCTGGCCAAAGGCCATCCGGGAGCGGCCATTCGCGATAACGCCCTATCTAAAGCGCGCTTCGAATTCCGCTGGGACGATCAGTTCAATCTGGGTCTGGATCCTGATACAGCCAAAGACTTTCATGATGAGACTCTGCCTAAGGATTCTATGAAGGTCGCACACTTCTGCTCGATGTGCGGGCCACACTTCTGCAGCATGAAAATTACTCAGGATGTGCGTGACTATGCACACCAGTTGGGAATTGACCAACAAAAAGCCCTGGAGCAAGGCATGCAAGAGAAGGCGGTGGAGTTCGTCAAACAGGGAGCCGAAATCTACCATCAAACCTGAAGCACAACTAGACAATGAATTCGGGCCGCTTAGAGCGTTTCTGGATTGAGTGTTTACAGTACTTGATGCCTTGGTATTTAAAAGCGCCGTCTGGCGGGGGCTGGGGCAGGTCCGGCACGGCGTGCTCGATCCGGATCTACCTCGTCCAGGCGGGCGTCGGGCCAAACTCGCTACGCCGCTGGCGCGG
>JBDTLC010000082.1:0-7816 GCA_039935015.1 Paralcaligenes sp.
GTAACGCGCCCATTGCTGCCGCGGGCTACGCCGAGCGCCACGACGAAAATCAGGTTCCGGTTATTGGCTTGCGCCGCAAAATAGCGCAAAGAATGCAGGAGGCCAAGCGTCACATTCCACACTTCACTTACGTCGAAGAGATCGATGTGACCGAGCTCGAGGCATTGCGTGTCAAACTTAATGCCAAATGGGGCGTTCAGCGCGGCAAGCTGACTTTGTTGCCTTTGCTGATTCGCGCCATTGTGCTGGCCGTACGCGAATTTCCTCAGATCAACGCTCGCTACGACGATGAAGCTGGCGTGGTCACCCAGTACGGCGCAGTGCATATGGGTGTTGCGGCTCAAACCGAACAGGGTTTGATGGTGCCTGTGTTGCGTCACGCCGAGGCACGTAATTTGTGGGCTAATGCAGCCGAAATTGCGCGCTTGGCGCAGGCTGCGCGCACGGGTAAAGCGGCCCGAGAAGAGCTGTCGGGTTCCACGATCACTATTACCAGCTTGGGCGCTTTGGGTGGGGTCGTCTCTACGCCCGTTATCAATCGTCCCGAGGTGGCCATTGTTGGCATCAACCGCATTGTCGAGCGTCCTGTTGTCTTGGGCGGCGCAATAGTGGTGCGCAAGATGATGAACCTGTCTTCGTCGTTCGACCATCGCGTCGTTGACGGTCTGCATGCCGCTGAATTCATACAGGTAATACGTGGTTATCTTGAATGCCCGGCGACCTTGTTTATAGAGTAGGGGTGTAGTTGCGGTGGATGTAGCACCCACTAGGGGTGCCGTTACAACAGGGGGCGCTGCTACGGAAACGTACGTATCGAACACGTGGTGGCAGCCCTTGTGGCTGCCAACTTTTTTGCTTTTTCGCGCTACTGTGTATAGTCTTTAACTTTCCTTTGAGTAAGTTGCGTGCCATGAATGAACCCCGCCTCGACTATGTAAGCTGCGCCAGCCCGTCGGGCGTGCATCGCATGGCGTACTGGGAATGGGGCGATCCACACAATGACCGCGTGTTGCTGTGTGCGCATGGCCTCACGCGTACCGGGCGTGATTTTGACACCTTGGCGTCGCGTTTAAGTACGCATTACCGTGTGGTTTGCCCAGACGTGGTGGGCCGCGGCCAATCCGATTGGCTGGCCAATCCTGCTGGCTATGTGGTGCCGCAGTATGTGGCCGACATGCTGACGCTGATTGCGCGTTTGCAGGTCAGTCAGCTTGATTGGCTAGGAACTTCCATGGGGGGGCTAATTGGGCTGGCTCTGGCGGGCACGCTGGCCATGTCGGTGGCGACCCGACCCGATCGGGGTGGAGACGGGCTGAACGCCACAATGTCCCTGCGTTTAGGGAAAGTGATCTTGAATGATATTGGGCCGCGCCTGAATTACGAGGGTTTGGCGCGCATTGGTGACTATGTCGGTGAAGCCCGGCAGTTTGACACGTTTGACCAGGCGGTCGATTACGTGCATTCGGTTTCGCAGGGGTTTGGCCCCCACACCCGCGCTCAGTGGGGCGAATTGACCCGGGGGGTCTTTATCCGGCGTGGCGATCACTGGATAAAGCGCTATGATCTTGCTATGGCGCAGCCTTTTGCGCTACAAACCCCCGAAACGGTTCGTGCATCGGAAGCCCTATTGTGGGGGGCATATGAAAGCATACATACACCGGTGCTGTTGATCCGAGGCGCATTGTCGGATCTGTTTGACGCCGACGTGGCTAAAGAGATGCTGGCCCGTAATTCGAACGCGCGGCTGGTCGAAATTCCCGGAGTAGGCCATGCACCCACCTTTTTCAGCGATGACCAGATCGATCCGGTCGAAGCTTTTTTATTGGCCCCTTGATCATCGCGACCGTGCGGCCTGCGAAGCATATTCAGTGGTCACTGTACAGGTCGAGAAAGCATGACCCCGAGCCCAAACCTGAAGGTCGATTTGCACTGCCACTCCACGGTTTCAGATGGCGTATTGATGCCGCGCGAACTGGCTGTGAGGGCCCATGCCAATGGCGTTGGACTTTGGGCCCTGACCGATCATGATGAAGTGTCCGGCCTGGAGCCCGCCGCGCAAGCTGCGCGCGATCTGGGTTTGCCGTTCGTGCCGGGAATCGAAATTTCTGTGACATGGGCGCAGCAGACGGTACATGTAGTGGGGCTAGGCATAGACGCGTCCAATCCAGTGCTCAAGGCCGGGATCACTGCCATACAAGCCGGCCGTGTTGGGCGCGCACGGCAAATGGCCGATCGCCTGGAAAGCCTGGGCATAGCCGACAGTTATGCCGGCGCACTGCGCTTTGTGAATAATCCGCTGCTGATCAGTCGCACCCATTTTGCGCGCTTTCTCGTAGACCAGGGATATTGCAAAAACATGCAGGCGGTTTTTGATAAATATCTGGGCGACGGCAAGCCGGCTTGTGTGTCAGGAAGTTGGGCGACGTTGACCCAGGCGCTGGCATGGATAAGTGCCGCGGGCGGCAGGGCGATCATCGCCCATCCTGGGCGCTACCATTACACGTCAGTTCAGTTTGGCGCTTTGTTCGACGAATTTAAAGATAAGGGTGGTGCGGGGATCGAGGTTATTACAGGCAGCCATAGTGTTGATCAGTATCGCCAATATGCCGATGTGGCGCGCCAATATGGTTTTATGGCTTCTTGCGGTTCCGACTTTCACAGCCCCGCCGAAAGCCACAAAGACTTGGGCTCCTTGCCCCCATTACCGGCCGATTTGAAGCCCGTGTGGCACGACTGGGTTCAATGATGGCGCGATTCTTATGAACAAGGCTTTTGTAAAAGAATCTGATCAGGACGACGAAGATCCTGTTCCGGAAGCTCAGCGTTTGCCGGCAGGCACCAAGAATTACATCACGGTGCAAGGGTATCAGCGCTTGCGCGCGGAACTTGCGCAGTTAATGACCCAAGAGCGGCCTGCCGTGGTCCAGGTTGTGTCGTGGGCGGCATCTAATGGCGATCGCTCTGAAAACGGTGATTACCTGTACGGTAAAAAGCGTTTGCGGGAAATTGACCGCCGCATGCGGTTTCTTACCAAGCGCCTGGAAATTGCCGAAGTGGTCGACCCGGCGTCTCAGCCGAATAAAGAACAGATTTTTTTTGGGGCGACTGTCCGTTACATGGATAGCGCAGGTGAAGAACGCGAGGTGACGATAGTTGGGGTGGATGAAGCCGAACCGCTATTAGGGAAAATCAGCTGGATTTCGCCCGTGGCCAGAGCCCTGACCAAAGCACGCGAGGGGGATACAGTCACCCTGCGCACACCCGCCGGTGCGGATGAACTGGATATCTTGTCAGTCAGCTACCCCTCTTAGGCTCCGTTAAGCCGTTAAAATGCGCTTTTATCCTTTTTGGTCTGCGTTCTCATCGTGAATTTTATTCAGCATTTCTCTGGCTCTTCGGTTTTGTCATCGTTTCGCCGCGAGCGGCTATTGAAGCGTTTTGTGCGTTTGGGCCTGCCGGTGTCGGATATTCATGGCCAATATGAGCACTACGTGTGGAGCGAGGCCGCTCTGTCGGAGCTCGAACGTGCGCGAGTGGCGACCTTGCTGGATTATGGCGAACCCCAGTTGCTGCGCCAAGGCGACGTACATTCTCTGGTATTGCGCGTGTTTCCGCGTCTTGGCACGGTATCGCCCTGGGCCAGCAAGGCGAGCGATATTGCCCATAATTGCGGCTTGCCGACCGTGCGGCGCATCGAGCGGGGTGTGCGCTATGTGGTGAGCCCTAATCATGGGCTTCTCGGAACCAAACACATCTCTGCCGAACATCTGGAGCAGATTGCAGCATGTTTGCATGATCGTATGACCGAAACGGTTGTCGATGTGGCGTTCGATGGCGCTGGTCTGTTCGCGTCGCTGCCGGGGAAGCCGGTGCAAACGGTAGATATGCTGGCGAACGGCCAAGCGGCTTTACAAGACGCCAATCTGAGCCTGGGCTTGGCCCTGTCCGAAGATGAGATTGATTATTTGAACCAGGCGTTTGCTCAGTTGGGGCGCAATCCCACCGATGTGGAATTGATGATGTTTGCTCAAGCCAATAGCGAGCATTGCCGCCATAAGATTTTTAATGCGCAGTGGGTCATCGACGCTACGCCGCAAAGCCACACTTTGTTTGGCATGATCCGCGCGACCCATGAAGCGCAGCCTAAAGGCACGGTAGTGGCCTATTCCGATAATGCGGCCGTTATGGAGGGAGGTCCGGCCCAACAGTTTTATCCCGCAGCCCCAGCCGAGGGGGCTGACGCGCCTTTGGCGTACGCTCATAGCCGAGCTGTCATGCACACGCTCATGAAGGTCGAGACCCATAACCACCCTACGGCGATAGCGCCGTTTCCGGGCGCGGCCACGGGCGCAGGCGGCGAAATACGCGATGAGGGCGCCACCGGTCGAGGCTCCAAACCCAAGGCTGGCCTGACAGGATTTACTGTATCAAATTTGCGTTTTGAAGATGCGCTCGAACCCTGGGAGGACAATCCGTATGGTTCGCCAGATCGGATCGCCAACGCGCTCGACATTATGATTGAAGGCCCCATTGGGGCGGCGGCGTTCAACAATGAGTTCGGGCGTCCGAATTTATTAGGCTATTTCCGTACCTACGAGCAAACGGTGGGCGCGATTCGCTGGGGTTATCACAAGCCGATCATGATCGCGGGCGGTTTGGGAGTGATCGACGCTCGTCTGACGCACAAAGATCCGATACCTGCCGGCGCATTGCTGATTCAACTAGGTGGGCCAGGGATGCGTATTGGCATGGGCGGTGGTGCGGCTTCGAGCATGAGTGCCGGTGCTAACTCTGCAGAACTGGACTTTGATTCTGTGCAGCGCGGCAACCCCGAGATCGAACGGCGCGCCCAGGAAGTCATTGACCGTTGCTGGCAGCAAGGTAGCACCAATCCGGTGTTGGCGATACACGATGTAGGTGCCGGTGGCCTATCTAATGCCTTTCCTGAATTGGTCAACGACGCAGGTCGGGGAGCGATATTCGAGCTGCAACGGGTGCACGTGGAAGAGTCGGGCCTGTCGGCAGCCGAAATCTGGAGTAATGAAGCTCAGGAGCGTTATGTCCTGGCCGTATTGCCCCAGGACTTAGCCCGGTTTGACGCCATTGCGCAGCGTGAGCGCTGCCCGTATGCCGTGGTGGGGGTTGCCACAGAAGAGCGGACTCTGCGCGTGACGCAAGGCGAAGGTTTGCCTGAGGTAGCTGCAGTGGCCGATGCCAATGTGGCGGCAGCCCCTGTGGCTGCCACAAACGGCGGCTCACCAGAAGACGCTGCACGTGGCGCTGTGCCTAAATCGGCCATTCGTCCCGTTGACCTGCCTATTGATGTCATTTTAGGCAAACCACCGCGCATGACGCGCGACGTACGGCGCTTGCCAGGCGTCAATGCGCCTGTTGATTTAACTGTCATGACGCTTGACGACGCCGTGCAGCGCGTCTTGCGTCATCCGACGGTAGCCTCCAAGTCGTTCTTGATCACGATTGGTGATCGTACCGTAGGGGGCTTGACCAGCCGCGATCAAATGGTCGGACCCTGGCAGGTACCGGTCGCCGATTGTGCAGTAACGCTGGCCGATTTTGAAGGGGTGCGCGGCGAGGCCATGTCTATGGGTGAACGCACGCCGCTGGCGGTGATTGATGCCCCCGCGTCGGGACGTATGGCCGTAGCCGAAGCCTTGACTAATCTTGTTGCAAGCGATGTGCGTGATATCAAGGATATCAAGCTCTCGGCCAACTGGATGGCGGCTTGTGGCGTAGATGGGCAGGATGCGGCGCTGTACGACACAGTTTTTGCCGTGAGCGCCTGGTGTCGCCAACTGGGCCTGTCGATTCCGGTGGGGAAAGATTCCTTGTCCATGCGTACGTCCTGGGGCGACGCAGAAGCGGCGCGCGAAGTGATCGCGCCGGTGTCGCTGATAGTCACTGCATTTGCGCCAGTGGCCGATGTACGTGCGACGCTGACTGCGCAACTGCGCACCGATGCAGGTGAGACGGTCCTGATCCTTATTGATCTGGGGCGCGGCAGGCATCGCCTGGGTGGTTCGATACTGGCTCAGGTATTTAATCAGGTCGGGCGGACCGTGCCTGACATGGATGAGCCCGAATCCCTGTTGGCTTTTTTTAATGTCATCAGGCAGTTGGCGGGCACAGGCCAAATACTGGCCTATCACGACCGTTCCGATGGTGGCCTGCTGGCCACTGTGTGCGAAATGGCATTTGCCGGGCATGTCGGGGTATCGATCAATCTGGATATGCTGACCATCGATCCTCATGCGTCCGATTGGGGTGATTACAAGATTCGCACCGAGCAAGTGGCCGTGCAACGTGACGAGCTGACTTTGAAGGCTTTGTTTTCCGAGGAAGCCGGCGCCGTGATTCAGGTTCTGCGCACCGAGCGAGATGCGGTGATGCAGGTCTTGCGCGAAGCGGGTCTGTCGGCGCACAGCCATGTGCTGGGTGGTTTGAACGACAAGGACGAAATTCAGATCTTTCGCGATGGGAAGTGCATTTATCAACACGAACGTTTTGATCTTGGGCAGCAATGGAGCGAAGTCAGCCGTCAGATTGCCTCGCGTCGCGACAATCCCGAGTGCGCGAAGGAAGAGTTCGAAACCTGGCAGAACATGGACGATCTGGGCTTGACCCCACACGTTGCGTTCGACCCGCAGGATGATATTGCTGCGCCGTTTATAGCCAAAGGTTTGCGCCCGCGCGTGGCGATTTTGCGCGAACAGGGTTGCAATAGTCAGGTGGAGATAGCCTGGGCGTTTGACAAGGCCGGATTTGAATCATGGGACGTGCACATGACGGATTTATTGTCCGGACGGGTTCGCCTGGCCGACGTGCACGGTTTGGTGGCTGTGGGTGGATTCAGCTATGGCGACGTGTTGGGCGCTGGTGAAGGGTGGGCGCGTACCATACGTTTCAATCAACTACTGGCGGACCAGTTTGCAGCGTATTTTGCGCGCAATGACACGTTTGCGCTAGGTGTGTGTAATGGCTGCCAGATGATGGCCGCATTGTCTGACATGATACCGGGCGCTCGTCACTGGCCGCGTTTCACGCGCAACGTGTCCGAACAATACGAGGCGCGACTGTCTATGGTGGAGATCGCCGACTCGCCGTCGCTGTTCATGCGTGGCATGGCCGGCACGCGCGTCCCGGTTGCGGTGGCGCACGGCGAAGGCTACGCCAACTTCGAGCGGCAAGGCGATCTCGACAAAGTGCATAGTGTGCTTAATTTTGTTGATAATAGCGGGCAGCGCACTGAACGATACCCCTATAATCCTAACGGCAGTCCGCAGGGCTTGACCGGAGCGACGACGGCCGACGGCCGATTTACGGTGCTGATGCCTCATCCCGAGCGCGTCACGCGCAATGTCATGCTGTCGTGGTCACCCGGACGCTGGGGCGAGCACGATACGGGCGGCGAAAACACCAGCCACGGCGGCTATAGCCCATGGATGCAGATGTTCCGCAACGCCAGGGTCTGGCTGGGCTAAGCTTTAACATCAGCGTATAATCTTGCTTTGCTCGGAGCTATTTTCATGCGTCTCATTAAAAAAGCGCTCACCTTCGACGATGTGTTGTTGGTTCCCGCCTATTCCGAGGTTTTGCCTCGCGACACGCACCTTGCCACTCAACTGACCCGCGCCATTACGCTGAATATTCCCTTGGTTTCGGCCGCGATGGATACCGTGACAGAGTCGCGCCTGGCCATTGCCATGGCGCAAGAGGGCGGCATAGGCATCATTCATAAAAATATGACGGCCGACAATCAGGCCCGGGAAGTGTCGCGTGTAAAACGCCACGAATTCGG
>JBDTLC010000083.1:0-7452 GCA_039935015.1 Paralcaligenes sp.
CGCATGCGCCGGGACATATGCTGGTGACCGATCTGTTAAATAGCCAGTTGGCTTCGTTTTAAATATATATAACGCGTCGATTTCCCCGTGGGCGCTTGTCAGTTCGAGCTATCACGTGTGGTTTTCGCATTTGGATTTTTGAGGAGAACAAAATGAAGTTGAAGCTAATTGCTGGTATCGCTACCTGCATGGCCCTGGCGTTTGGACAGCCCGTTGTGGCGCAAACAAAGACCATCCGCATCGGAGCCATATATCCCTTAAGTGGTGCCCTGGCGTCGACCGGAGCGGAGATCAAGGCCGCCATAGAACTGGCGGTAGATATTGTGAATAACCCTCACCCAGAGCTGGCGGGTATCCCGTTGGCTAAAGGCTCTGGCCTGCCTAATCTGGGCGGTGCCAAGATCGAGGTGGTGTTTGCCGATTCTCAGGGCAAGCCGGAAGTGGGCCTGGCCGATGCGCAGCGCCTGCTGGGTCAGGAAAAAGTGGTGGCCCTCACCGGCGCATATCAGTCGGCAGTGACCAAAACGGCCAGCCGAGTTACCGAACAAATGGGCATACCGTTTCTGAACGGTGAATCCAGCAGTCCCGACCTGACCGAACGCGGCTACAAGTGGTTTTTTCGCACCACTCCAAACGACGACACTTTTGTCGACAACATGATGCAGTTCCTGGATGGCGTGAAAAAGGTGCCTACCAAAACAATTGCCGTGGTGTATGAAAATACCGACTTTGGCGTGAATACATACAAGGCGGTGGAGAAATTCGCCAAAAAATACCACCGCACTATCGTCGCCAATATCGCTTATGCGGCGGGTTCGGCATCGGTCTCGGCCGAAGTGCAAAAGCTGGCAGCGGCCAAACCCGATGTCGCCATTTTTGCCAGCTACACATCCGACGCCATGTTGTTTGTGCGTACGATGCGCGAAATGAAATACGCGCCGCCGGTTTTCCTGGCTAATGATGCGGGGTTTATCGACTCGCGTTTTGTCAAGGAAGTGGGCCCGCAGGTTCAAGGAGTGCTGACTCGCGACGTCTGGGGCAATGATCTGACCGAGGCCAAGCCCATCATCAAGACCATTAACGATATGTACAAGGCCAAGACCGGCAAGGACATGAACGGCAACAATGCACGCTCGATGCAAGGCGTGCTAGTGCTGGCCGATGCCATCAATCGTGCGGGCTCCACTAATCCCGAGGCGATTCGCAAGGCTCTGATCGCCACCAATATGGACGACGCGCAACTGATCATGCCTTGGGCCGGTGTCAAGTTTGATGCGAAGGGCCAGAACGATAAAGGTTCCGGGCTTATCCTTGAGCTCAAGGGCAGCGCATACCACACTGTCTGGCCAGAAAAATACAAGCTGGACAGCACTATGCCTACATTGCCCTTTAGCTGGAAATAAACAAGTTGGCGCAGGGTGGGTCGTTACGCCCACCCGCTGGAGCACTGCATGTTTGAAGCCCTTTCGGCAGGCCTTTTCAATGGCTTGATCTATGCCGCCGTGGCGGTTGGCTTGGCGTTGATATGGGGGATCACCGATGTCCTGAACTTCGCCCATGGCGAATTCCTGATGTTGGGCATGTATGCGGCCTACTGGATGTTTACACTGGGCCACGTCGATCCAACCTTGTCTGCGCCTCTTGTCGCTTGCTTGCTGGGGTTCGTCGGTTTTATGACCTATTCGCTGGTGATTCGCCGTTTGCAGAAAGGGCCACCGATGGCCATTATTCTGGCCACCTTCGGGCTTGCTGTGGTGCTGCAGCAATTGGCCTTCATATTCTTCACCCCTGACTATCGCAGCCTGCCTGATACGTTCATCTCGGGCAGCATCACCTTGGGTGACGTTTCCATCGGACGCCCGCAGGTCGTTACGGGAATCGTTGCGCTGGTGGTGATTGTGGCCTTGTTTTTTCTGGTCTATCGCACGCGCTGGGGTCATGCGTTACAGGCGGTGGCCGAAGATCGTCAGGTCGCGGCACTGGTGGGCATCTCGCCTGATCGTGTCAACGCACAGGTCTGGGTGCTGGGTAGTGCCGTGGTCGGCTTGGCTGGTGCGTTACTCACCACCTTTTTCTATGTGTTCCCGTCGGTGGGCACCGTGTTTGGTCTGATGGCGTTCGTCGCGGTCTGTATGGGAGGTTTCGGTTCGCTGCCGGGGGCTTTTATCGCGGGGATACTGATTGGGCTGATCGAAGCGATGACCGGCTATTTCGTCGAGCCGGCGCTAAAGACTGTCAGCGTCTATATTGTGTTTGTGCTTGTGCTCTGGTATCGGCCGCACGGTTTGTTCGGGCGGTGGTGACATGAGCCAATTGCGAGTGTCGCGCGTGCCGCTGGTGGCTGCAGTTATTGTTTCAGTGCTTATGGCACTGGTTCCGTTTGCGGTCACCGATACGTTCACGATTCAAGTGCTGCTGCTAGTGATCATGTTTGGCGCGCTGGGTGCCGCGTGGAACCTGGTGGGCGGCTTTCTGGGCCGCGTGTCTTTCGGGCATTGTGTATTCATTGGCATCGGCGGCTATACCACGTTGCTGTTGCTGCATCACCTCAAGCTGACGCCTCTGATCGGGATTCCCGTTGGGGGCCTGATAGCAGGCGTCATTGCTTATGTAGTGGGGCGCCCCACCTTGCGGCTATCTGGCCATTATTTTGCTATGGCCACCATAGGATTGCTGCAGATCGGCCTGATTCTTGTCACCAATTGGTCGTGGGCCGGTGGCGCGGTCGGCATGGAAGCGCCGATTGCCGATGCGCCCTGGATGCTGCTGTTTCGCACCAAGGTGCCGTATTACTGGATTGCCATTGTGCTGGGCCTGGTGACATTTCTCAGCACCTATTTCTTGGTGCATTCGAAAATTGGCTTCTACTGGCGCGCTATCAATGGCGACGAAGGGGCGGCGCGCAGCCTCGGGGTACCCGCCGAGCGCTATAAAATGCTGGCTTTCGTCTGGTCTGGGGTCATTACGGGCGTATGGGGCGGATTTTTTGCCATGTATGTGGGCTTCATCGATCCCGATTCCATGTTCAACCTGACACTCTCGGTGCAAATCGTACTGGTGGCGACTCTGGGCGGCATCGGGTCGCTGTTCGGCCCATGGCTGGGCGCTGCGCTGCTGATTCCGTTGTCTGAAGGCACACGTGTGTTGTGGGGCAGTTCGGGTCTGGGTCTGGGTTTGCTAATTTTCGGTTTGACCATTTTGCTCGTAACCATGTTTTTGCCGGGTGGCCTGGTAACGCTAGGGAGGCGGCGTGGCGCTACTGGACGTTAAAGATCTGACCAAGCGTTTTGGCGGACTGGTGGCCAACAAGGACATCAGTCTGACGGTGGAGGCAGGCGAGATTCTGGCCATCATCGGCCCCAATGGCGCTGGGAAAAGCACACTTTTCAATGGCCTGGTTGGGCATCATGTGCCCAGTTCGGGATCGATCATGTTCAACGAAAAATCCACCGTTGGAATGGAGCCCGAGCAGATCGCGGCGATGGGCCTGGTGCATACCTACCAGATACCACGCAGCTTCGGGCAGATGACTGTGCTGGAGAACACCATGGTGGGTGCCTTGTTGCGCCACCCTAAACTGAACGATGCCCGCGATGCGTCCGAACGCGTGTTGGAGTTGGTCGGCCTGCCTGACCGAATGGACGTACGAGCGGCAGAATTGAATGTGGCGGGCCAGAAACGAGTGGAACTGGCCCGGGCGCTGGCAACAGAGCCGCGGATGCTGCTGCTCGACGAGGTGGCTGGTGGTCTTAATCCCAACGAGGTGATTGCACTGACCGAAATTCTGCGGGGCATCCATGCCGCGGGGGTCACGCTGATCATTGTCGAACATGTGCTCGAGGTCGTGATGCGACTGGCGCATCGCGTGCTGGTACTCAATTTCGGGCAGATGATTGCCGAAGGTCCGCCGCAAGAGATCGTGCGCAATCCGGCCGTGATCGAAGCTTATTTGGGAAGGAAGTACCGTGTCTGATGCGATGCTGACGGTAGAGAACCTGAGCGTGGCTTATGGCGGAGTGCAGGCCGTGCGGGATATATCGCTGGAAGTGCGTGCTGGCGAAATAACGGCCTTGCTGGGCGCCAACGGCGCGGGCAAATCCAGCACTCTGTTGGCCATAGTGGGGTCGGTCAAGCCTGGAAGTGGGCGGGTGACGTTCGAGGGACAGGATATTACGGCAAGGCCTCCTGACGTTCTGATCAAGAAGGGTATTGCCATGATTCCAGAGGGTGCACGTGTATTTGCGCGCCAGTCGGTAGAGCAGAACTTGCATCTGGGTGCATACATCGTGCGCGATCAGACCGTCTACCGACAACGCCTGCAGCAGGTTTATACGCTTTTCCCGCGCCTGCAGGAACGGCGGGAGCAGTTGGCCGGTACGATGTCGGGCGGCGAGCGTCAGATGCTGGCGATAGGCCGGGCGCTGATGAGCGGGCCACGCCTCTTGCTAATCGACGAACCCAGCCTGGGCCTGTCTCCTTTATTAGTTGAGCAGGTGTTCGATGCTTTGGCGGAATTGAATCGGCAGCACGGCCTGTCGGTTCTTCTAGTCGAGCAGAACATGGCGCAAGCCCTGGAAGTGGCGGCACGCGCGTATGTCATGCAAAGCGGACGTATCGCTATCGAGGGGACCGCCGCCGAACTGGCCGCGTCTGACGAAGTTCGCAAGGCTTATTTGGGGATGTAGCGGAATTATTACGTGATGCGTCGGTATTCGTAGCCGTTTTGTAGCGGCACCCCTCGTGGGTGCCATCGACGCAATAGCCTGCACCTCACTCATCAAAAATGGCAGCCACAAGGGCTGCCTCTACATTTTTCAACTCTTCAGGGCTTTTTCCAGCAGCTCACCAACAATCTCACTGGCAGTCAGGTTTTGTGCGGCGGAGCGTGCCCGGATTTTTTCGATCAATGTTTGCTGGAGCTTGATTGGAAATGAAACCAGGCCCTTCGCCTGATCCAGCTTGCGCTGTTCACGGTGATCGATAGCGACGACACTGGAATCTGCTGCGAATCGGCTCGGGATTGCGCTTTGCTTCATCTTACCCACAATCTTTAATGCTTTGTTCTTTTCCAGATCGGTTTTTTTCATTGAAACTCTCAGTAGCGCAAATATAGCTGCCATTGTAGCGGTGATGGCAACCACAAGGGCTGTCGCCACACATTCGCACTGTTATTCATCCGTCAAACCGGCCACTAAAATCTCAAAGGAAATGAGTTTAATGTCTAAAATGTTATTAAGAGGCCGTCGTCGGACTAAGTTCCTAGCCTCCTTTGGATAACTATTAAAGGAGTGCGGGAAAGTGCAAGCGCAGGTAGCTTCAGCGACGGATATCGCTGAAGGCAAAAATAAAGTAAGCAGCTATGGATGGAAAGCATTGGCGGGTTCGGCTATTGGCTACGCCATGGACGGTTTTGATCTACTCATCCTGGGCTTCATGTTGTCGGCCATCTCGGCCGAACTTCATCTGACTCGAGGGCAGGCGGGCGCCCTGGTGACATGGACCCTGATCGGTGCCGTGTTCGGGGGCATTGTTTTTGGTTGGTTAAGCGATTATTACGGTCGTGTTCGTGTATTAACATGGACTATCGTGCTTTTTGGCGTCTTTACAGGACTATGCGCGTTTGCGCAAGGCTACTGGGACTTGCTTGCCTACCGCACGATCGCAGGCATAGGGCTGGGGGGTGAGTTCGGGATAGGGATGGCACTGGCGGCTGAAGCATGGCCGGCCAAACATCGTGCGCGCGTGTCGTCATACGTGGCGTTGGGCTGGCAGATCGGCGTACTGTGCGCCGCAATGCTTACGCCTCTGTTGCTGCCCCACATAGGCTGGCGTGGCATGTTTATGGTGGGTGTAATACCTGCCATTGTTGCCTGGGTTATACGCCGCAAGCTGCATGAACCCGAGCTGTTCCTGCGCCAAGCCGCAAAAAAGAGCTCAAGAACCATGGCTTTCAAGTTGCTTGTCAAAGATGGGCGCACTACTCGGACCAGCCTTGGCATTGTCGTATTGTGCGGTGTGCAGAATTTTGGCTATTACGGGATCATGATCTGGATGCCCAGCTTTCTGGCCAACCACTTGGGCTTTGGCCTGACCAAATCGGCGATGTGGACGTCGGTGACTATTCTGGGAATGATGGCAGGCATTTACCTGTTTGGGCAATTGGCCGACCGCATTGGCCGCAAGCCCAGTTTCCTGCTGTTCCAGTTCGGTGCTGTCGTGATGGTGCTGGTTTATTCGCAACTTAACGATCCGGACACCATGCTCTGGGCGGGCGCCGTGATGGGTATGTTCGTCAATGGCATGCTGGGCGGCTACGGCGCGCTGATGTCTGAAGCCTATCCTACCGAGGCGCGCGCTACCGCACAGAACGTACTTTTCAATATCGGGCGTGCTATTGGGGGGTTCGGTCCGATTGTGGTGGGTGCGCTGGCCATGGCATATTCGTTCCAGGTCGCCATTGCGTTGCTGGCTGCCATCTACGTGCTGGACATGCTTGCCACGATTTTCCTGATTCCAGAACTTAAAGGTGTCGAGCTGGAGTGATGCCGCGCACATGTCCTGACTAAGCGGCGGTATTGCTACGGTGGGGGCGGCATGTGCTTTGAAAATGTACGAAAATAGCGTCACCGGGCTTTGGGAAGATTTTAGGAGTAATCATCAAAATGATATTTAAAGATATTGTGCAGCGTTTCGAGCGTTCCGAGTCGGGGAGCGATTCGTTCAAGGCCTTTTTCAAGGACACTTTTGATCTGATGAAAATCGATCCAGAGAACGCCGGCTTGTATTTTGTGGTGGGCGTGGCCGCGCAAACCTATGTCATTAAATATGAGGATCAGGCCGTCGACCCAGCCTTCGCCGATCGTGCCAAGGCCACACTTGAAGGCTTTAACCAGCGCTTGCTTGGCGCATTGGCTTTGGGGGCCGACGCGCGTTTGCGTGTGCTGGGCGAGGTGGCGGTGGATTATGAATGGAAGGTTGACGCGTTCTGATTGGAGTCAGGATTCGATATCTTCCAGGCTGAAGGTCTCCGCCTGGTCGTCGTAAGAGAAAATTTCTGCATATCGTCCCCAGTTGATGACGGCATCGAGTGTTTCTTCGGCCGCGCTATCAGATAAAAAGTCTTCAAGCTCTTGTTCAAATCGTACCCGCGGCGCGCGGTGCCCTGGCCTCTCGTTAAGCACCTGGCGGATCCGTGCGGCCATGGGTACCGAGCGCACCAGGTGGTCGGCAAACATCAGCTTGCGCTCCTGGGTATCGCCATCGGCAAATAGCTTTCCCGCCTGGGTCAGCAAAATATCGCCTTCACGCATGTCGGCGAACCCCAGATTCTGCAGCATTTCAGAGACCGGAAACAAGTCATCGACTTCAAGGTGCAGGGTGCGGGCTATTTCGGGCAGATCGGCCTTGCCGTTGTAGGGAGCCAGCGCCAGAGTTTCGACCAGCCCGGCCATC
>JBDTLC010000084.1:0-11772 GCA_039935015.1 Paralcaligenes sp.
GTGGCGGTATACCCCAGGGTGCTTTGCATCCATAGAGGCAGCAGCACGACGGTGCCGAAGAACACGCCGTAGGCGACTGAAATGGTCACGGTGCCCGAAGTAAAGTTGCGGCCTTTAAAAAGCGTCAGATCCACCACCGGATGTTTGGCGGTTAGCTCCCAAATGACAAAAAACACGAAAGAGATGACCACCACAATGGCCATGGTGGTAATGGCCGGGCTGGAGAACCAGTCCAGCTCCTTGCCTTTGTCCAGCATCAGTTGCAGCGCGCCCACCCATAGAACCAGTAAGGCCAGGCCCGTACCGTCGATAGGCAGCTTGACCTTTACGGAGTCACGCTTTTTGTAAATTTCCCAAGTGCCCCAACCGGCCAGCAGACCTACCGGCACGTTGATATAAAAAATCCACGACCAGTTGTAATTGTCGGAAATGATGCCGCCCAGCAAGGGGCCAGCCACTGGTCCCACCAATACGGTGATGGACCATAGCGCCAGCGCCATGCCGGCCTTTTCCTTGGGGTAGCTGGCTAGCATCAGAGATTGCGACAAGGGAATCATCGGGCCGGCAACGGCGCCTTGAATGACGCGAAAAAATACCAGCGATTCAAGTGACCACGAGAACCCGCACAGCCAGGATGACAGTACGAAGAGCAAGATCGATATGACAAAGAGACGCACCTGACCGAAGCGCTGTGTCAGCCATCCGGTCAGGGGAACCGTAATGGCATTGGCCACTGCAAACGACGTGATGACCCAGGTGCCTTGCGTGGCACTCACTCCCAGGTCGCCGGCGATGGTGGGGATGGATACATTGGCAATGGAAGAGTCCAGCACATTCATGAAGACCGCGGCTGACACCGCGATGGTTCCAAACATGCGGGCACGGCCTTCCAGGGGCGCGTAGACCAGTTGCTTAAGCTTGGCTGGAGCCGACGGTTTGGCGATCACGTCGGAACTCATGACTCAAGATTTTCTTTGATGATTTTGGCAATCACTGCGTCCACGCCATCTTTGCTGCCCTCGAACACATTGGTTTCGAGCTTGGAATTTGGGCCTTGCGCCGCGTCCTTCGCGTCGGGTTTGATCAGATGCACACTGGCGACCATTGACAGGCCGACGCGCAAAGGATGCTCGGCCAATTGCTTGGGGTCGAGCGAAATGCGTACGGGAATACGTTGCACGACCTTGATCCAGTTGCCACTGGCGTTTTGCGCGGGCAACAGGGCAAAGGCGCTGCCGGTACCCGCCGCAATGCCTTCTATTTTGCCGTGATAGACCACATCGCCGCCATAGAGGTCAGACGTAAGTTCAACCTTTTGGCCTGGCAACATATGGGCCACCTGGTTTTCCTTGAAGTTGCCTTCCACCCAAACTTGCTGCAGCGGGATCAGCGTCATCAACGGCGTACCCGGCGCAACGTGCTGGCCGACCTGCACAGAGCGCTGTGCGACCATGCCGTTGATGGGGGCGGGCAGGGAAGTGCGTGCCAGAGCCAGCCAGGCGTTGCGTACATGGTCGGCGGCCAGTTTCACGTCGGGGTGGGCGGCCACTGTCGTACCCGCTGTTAGCGCCTGATTGGTGAGAAGCTTGGCCCGCGATGCGGCCAATGCGGCCTGTGCCTGGGCGATGCCGGCCTGTGCAGCTTTGACCGCTGTTTGGGCATGCAGGATTTCTTCACCACTGATGCCGCCTGTTTTGGCGAGAGTCTGGCGACGTTTCAGATCGCTTTGGGCCTTGTTCAGGTCCACGTCGGCGCGCTCCACGTTGGCCTGCCCAAGGGCGACGTCGGCTTTAAGCGCAATGTTTTGTACGAACAGTGTATGAGTATGGCGCACGGCTTGGGCCAGCGACGCTTCAGCCTGTTTAAGGGCGACGTCGGCGTCGGTCGCGTCGAGCTTGACCAGCGGGGTACCAATTTTTACATTCTGGGTATCGTCCGCTTCAATCGCTATAACAGTGCCAGAAATTTGTGAGGTCACCTGCACCAGATTGCCATGCACGTAGGCGTCGTCGGTAGACTCGTAGTGCGACAGCACCAGCACCCACCAGATGGCGTAGGCGATGCCCAGAAGTATGAAGATAAGTGCTGCAGCAAGTAGCAGTGGTTTGCGTTTAGAGGCCGATTTGTTTTCGGTAGTCATTACTTTCTCGTGTTTCAGTCAGTCGTAGATCAGTCAGGTTTGCGGGCGCCGGGCGCCGCGTTGGAAGTGTCCGACACGCCAGTTGCAGGGGTTGCGACAGAGTCGTAGCCCCCGCCCAGTGCGGTCGCTAGCTGCGCGTCGAGGTTGTAGGCACGCGCGCGCAGGTCCGTATCCAGAATCGCTTGCTTCTGGACTTCGTTTTGCGCCAGAAGTACCTGCACATAATTGCCCAGGCCCGAGCGATAACGTTGAACCGCGATGTCGTAGGCCGATGAGATGGCTTTGTAGCTGGCTCGCTGGTCGACGATCTGGCCTTGCAGGGCACGTATTGCCGTGCTGGCATCGGCCACCTCGCGCACGGCGGTCAACACCGTCTGGTTGTATTGGGCAATGGCCAGATCGCGTTCGGATCGTTTGACGTTAAGTTGCGCATTAAGGGCGCCGCCATGGAATATCGGTAGCGTAATGGCTGGGCCAGCGCCGTACACTTTGCTGCCGTTATTAAGCAAATTACCCAGCCCCAACGACATGAATCCAGCGAACGCCGACAAATTGATATCGGGGAAAAATTGCGCCTTGGCGGCAGAGATTTCGCTGGAGCTGGCTTGCACCTGACGTTTGGCAGCGACGATATCGGGCCTGCGGCCCAATAGATTCATGGGTAATTGGGCGGGTACGCCTTTGGGTACAGAGGCCAGCGTGGCACGCGTGATGGCCTGGCCTTGATCGGGGCCTTCACCCATCAGCGCCGATAACTGATGGCGCAGCAAATCGGCATTGACGCCGACCTGGCTTAACTGAACCCTGGCTGCCGACAGGGCGGACTCTGCCTGGTTGACTTCGACCTGGGTATCCAGGCCCGCCGTAACGCGCTGATGGGTAATATTGGAGACATCTTCAAGCTGTTTAACAATGCGCTCAATGACCTGATGCTGCGCCAGCGAATTTTGCAGATTGAAATAACTTTGCGTGACGGCTCCCACCAACGTGTTGCGAGCCAATTGAATATCGGCCTGACTGGCGGCGGCGCGCGAGACGGCGGCCGCGTAGCGGGCGCGATTTTTACCCCACAAGTCCAGATCAAAACCCAGTTTCAGCTGTAGTGTGTTGTCGGTTTGCATCGAGCCGGCATACGGTGGCGGGTAGATGTAGTTTTCTGAAAAACGCTCGCGCGTCATTTGATACGCGGCGTTGAGCTGGGGCAATTGCACGGCGCGCGCACCGCTGACCGCAGCATTGGCTATGCCAAGGCGCGCTTGTGCAGCCGCCATCGACGGGTTGTTATTCAGGGCTTGCGTGATCAAACGGTCGAGTTGCAGATCTTGGTAGCGCTGCCACCACTGATCCGTAGGCCATACCGTGGGGGCATTGCCCAGACCAAGTTGAGCGCCCTGAATTTCTTTCACCGCAGGTGCGCCGGGGTTGATCGCTGCACAGCCGGTAAGCGCGGCCACAAGTATTAAAGGGACAAGGAGTTTCATACTGACAATAAACTGAATATGATTGATGGGGCTGTATCTGACTAGACAATAATCTGTAAAAAGAGTTTGGTACAGGGTGAAGCGTCAAAGGGGTTTCTAAAGATTGGGACCGGCCAGAATAGGGAGTATGCCTGGTGCAGACGGGATGCTCGGACGGGCACAGGCTGAATTAATTAGGCTTTGGGCAAACTTCGACCGCCGGGCGATGTGGTTTGCGGGCTATCCCCGGGTGGTGGTTGGGTGCAAGCGCCTGAACGAGCGCCATTGTCGATCATGCGTTGCAAAAAACTTAACAGTTGCTCGGTTTCCTGTTTTGAAAAACCGGCCAGATGGCAATTTAACGTATCTGCCACGGGGCCCAATATACCCCCTACGACCTGTTTTCCGCTGTCGGTCAAGTCTAGCTTGACTACGCGGCGGTCTTCCAGACAACGATGCCGGCCTATAAAACCTTTGGCCTCAAGACGATCGAGAACTCGCGTCATGGCGCCGGTATCTACATTCGTTGCGCGGGACAGTTCCGCCGGCGTATTGATTTCGTGGTGGCAAATCATGAAGAGTGGCTTCCATTGTTTGGCCGTCAGGCCAATAGGCGCTACACCCTGATCGATCATGCGATTGATCGATGCGTATACGGTTTTGATAAGGTGACCGAGATTGTTGTCTTGTATAAGTGATTTCTCGTCGGGCCGATAAAACGCCGATTTGGCGCCCGCCTTCGGGCTAGGGGCGGGCGAACCAGCCGAAGCCGCCGTCTTGCGGTGAGACGACAGGTTGGCTTTATCGGAAAAGGTGTGCGATGCGTTCTTCATGGAAAGTATTCTAGATCAAAATTACTGTCTAGACAACTATTGTTATAACACTAGTTGTTAATGTGTTATCTGACACAGCACTGTTTGGTGGCGCAGTAAGTTATCAGGAGATGGCTGTGATTAATGTAGAAGCAGCCCTTGTGGTTGCCAGAATCGTTGGCAACGAGGGGCAGTATCTATAAAGCGTTAATGGCAGCCACAAGGGCTGCCTCTACAAAACCCATTGCGGCGAAGATCTTATCAGGAACACAGGACACAATCTCCCGAGCCTGTAAAATCCGCCGATGAGCTCCGTTCCCGTCCCTGCCGTTGCCGACACCCAGCCGTCCAGAGAATTCTGGATCGGCTTTGGTCTGGCCGCCGTGGGCGCAGTGATGTTTTCGGCCAAGGCTATCGTGGTCAAGCTCACTTATCGCTATGGCGTAGACGCGGTCACCATTATTGGTTTTCGCATGATGCTGTCGCTGCCGTTTTTCGCGGTAATAGGCGCGTTCCAGGCGTATCGTGCCCATCGGGGCGATATTCCTTCTCTCACACGTAAAGAGTGCGTACAAATAATTGTTCTGGGGTTTATTGGCTACTACCTGTCAAGCTTTCTGGACTTTCTGGGCCTGCAGACTATTTCGGCGGGCCTTGAGCGTTTAATTCTCTTTTTGTCGCCCACCTTTGTCTTGCTGATTACCGCGTTTTATTTCAAACGGCCCATTGCCCGGAAACAGTGGGCTGCACTGGTACTGGCCTATGTGGGCGTGGTGTTGGTGTTTATTGAAGACCTGTCGTTTAGCGGTTCGGGCGTGCTAGTGGGTTCGGGCTTTGTACTGGCGGCGGCGCTGACCTATTCGATTTATTTGATCGGCTCGGGCGAACTGATCAAGCACGTGGGCGCGACCCGTCTGGTGGCCTACGCCATGTCGGTGTCGGCGATCGCGGCCATGATTCAGTTTTTCTGGGTACATTCATGGGGTGGTTTGTATCAGGTGGCGCCGGTCTATCAGCTATCGATGCTGCACGCGGTGGCGTGTACGGTATGCCCAGTGTTCATGATTATGTGGGCCGTCGCGCGCATCGGTGCTCCCATGACGGCCCAGCTTGGCCTGCTGGGCCCGGTTTCCGTGCTGTTTCTGGCCAACTGGACATTGGACGAGCCAATTACCTTTTTGCAATTGCTTGGAACGCTGTTCGCGCTAACTGGCGCGGTGGTTCTGGGTCGCCGCTAGTGTTTGCCGCTATGCATTGATTTTTCAATCTCTTCGCCATGCACATCGTGCGTAACGAACCCGGAATCATTGTCGGGCATGGCCAGACGCGCCGGATCTTTCAATGTTTCACGGATATCCTGCAAGCCGGCAGCCCAGTGTTCGCGCATGGTCACCAGGCTGAACTGATAATCTTTGTAGTGCTGTTCGTAAAGTTTATTGCGATAGATCAGGTGCACCACGTTGTAGCGCTTGCTGCTCGATAGCTCTTGGGCCAGTTGGCAATAGGCATCCTGAGATTGAACATCGGCCGGAATATCTTTGAGAATATGCGAGAGTAAAACGCGCAGATGCTGGGTCCAGCGCATCTGATCGGTCACTAGGCGTGTGCGGCTGGAATATTGTATTTCTTTTATACGGTCGGATACTTCTTTCATGGTGGAGGGGGGGCGTCCGCGAGCGCTCCACAGGTCGACCTGAAAGGCCAGAGTATCCGTGCGTGGGCGTGACTCCAGTACGTCGGCCAGGGGCGTGTTAGAGACCAGGCCGCCGTCCCAATAATATTCGCCCTCGATTTCGACGGCAGGAAAGGCTGGCGGCAGTGCGGCCGATGCCATGAAATGTTCGGGCTTCAAAACGATTCGGGTGTTGTCGAAATAAGTAAAGTTACCCGTGCGAATATTTACGGCGCCGACCGAAATGTGCAGCCCACCCGCGTTGATGCGATCAAAGTCGCAAAGGCGTTCCAGTGTTTCTTTGAGTGGTTGGGTATCGTAGTAGCTGGTGTGGTCGGGCTCGCCAGCAATGTCTAGAGACGGTGCAGGAAATCGCGGCTGGAAGAACCCCTTCTGGCCGCCAATAACGGTGTTCATGGCGCTAAAGAAACTCATGCTTTGGCGAACTGAGTCGTTAAGATTGAAGAGGCTCTGTTCAATAAAGGGATTAACGGCAAAGCCCAGGCCAGGCTGGCAAACGGTTTCCCAGAACTCGGTCAGACGCGCCAGACGCTTGTGCGGAGCGTTGCCGGCGATAAGGGCGATGTTCAGCGCCCCGATCGAGATGCCGGAGAATCGATTGAGATGAATGTGGGCTTCGGCAAGGCCCTGGAATACGCCGGCCTGGTATGCACCCAGTGCACCGCCGCCTTGCAACACCAAGGCGGTTGTTTCGTATGCGGGCAAGTGGGGCAGTGTGGCCATGGCAATATAAAACCTTTAAAAGAGTGTGTCTGAAATGTTGCTTTATGCGTATTTTGCAGCCATGCGTGCGGCGTGTCAGGGTGATTCGATACCCAGGCTTGCGGCGAAGGCTTCGATCAGGGTCCCGCGATAACGGGCCTTGTGCAGCACCAGAGACAAGCGCCGGTGCAGATCCAGAAAAGGGGTGTCCAGAATCACCAGACGTCCGCAGGCCACAGAATCTACCGTGGCGGCGATAGGCAGGCAGGCAATGCCCAGCCCGGCTATGACCGCCTGCTTAATGGCTTCGACCTGTCCCAGTTCCAGCACGATCTGGCCGGGCGGCAACGAGTTCAGCGCTTGTTGGCTTAATACGCGCATGGCCGAACCCGGTTCGCGCAGTATCCATTTAGCGTTCTTGAAATGCCTGGGTTGTAGCCGCGGGATAAGGGTTAGCGGATGATGGGCTGTGGCGCAAACGACCAGTGCGTCGTCGCGCCAGGTTTGCACGTCGAGCAGCGGATGGTTGACGGGACCTTCCACGCAGCCGACATCAATGTTGTGTTCTAGAAGCTCTTCGATGATATCGCGAGTATTGTTGACCCTGACTTTCAACGAAACGATGGGATGCGCGCCAACAAAGGGGCCAAGCAATTCCCCCACTAGATAATTGCCAATGGTGTTGCTGGCGCCCACGCGTAATTCGCCGCTTAAGGTTGCCTGGGCGTCGCCCGCAGGACGCAGCATTTCGTGCATGCGTTCGATGATTTCCTGAGCGGTGGGAAGCAGTTCTTTACCGCGCGAACTGAGGTGCAGCCGACCCCGCATGCGGTCAAAGAGCGGCGCATTCAATTGACGTTCTAATTCGGCCAAAGCCATGCTGGCCGCGGGTTGCGTAACGAACAGGCGCTCGGACGCTGCGCGTACGCTGCCGGTAGCGGCAATGGCCACGAACATTTCAATTTGGCGGAAGCTGATCCCTATCATCAATGTATTTTATACCATTAATCAATATTAATGACTTTTCTTATATATGAGGCGATTCTAAAATTGCCTCGATTCATCCACATATTAAGAGAGAGTAATGACAGTTGTATCGTCTCAGGCCGTATCCGAAACCGTCGCACGGCCGCACGCCGTTCGTTCCAGTGCCAAAAGTCGTGGCCCTGTGCCCATGCGGCCTTCGCTTTTTTATGGCTTGTTGTTGGCCGCGGCGGTGGGTATTGTGGCTTTGCTTTTGGGACGTTGGGAGCCCATTATTGGCGGCCCTGTGTTTGGAATTATCTTGGGCATTTTAATTCGCAACTCGATGGGCGTCGCGCCACTATTTAAGCCTGGCTTGGGGTTTGCTTCTAAAAAAGTACTGCAATGGTCGATTATCGCCCTGGGCTTTGGGCTGAGCATTCAGCAGGTGGCCAAAACCGGCGTAGAGTCGTTGTCGGTAACGTTCGTGACGATTTGCGTGGCGTTCGGTTCGGCCTACTTCTTGGGCAAGTGGCTGAAAATTCCGTCTAAACTTCAAATCCTGATCGGAGTAGGTACGGCCATTTGTGGGGGGTCGGCCATTGCGGCGGTGACGCCTATCATCAAGTCCGACGACCACGAAACCGCGTTTGCCATTTCTACCATATTCATTTTCAACATCATCGCGGTGCTGACATTTCCTTTGTTAGGGCACTGGTTGAATATGTCGGATGCCGGCTTTGGCATGTGGGCCGGCACGGCGATCAACGACACCTCGTCTGTCGTTGCGGCCGGGTATAGCTATAGCACGGCGGCCGGTGATTACGCCACGATCGTCAAGCTTACCCGGGCGACGCTGATCATTCCAATTTGTCTGGCGCTTGCCTTTTACGTCGCTTGGCGCAGCAAGAAGCAGGGTGCGAGCGACTTTAGCCTGGCACGGATTTTTCCCTGGTTCATCTTGTGGTTTCTGGTGGCGTCCGGGTTGCGTTCGAGCGGCGTGATTCCCGACGCCTGGAACGGTGGCATCCACTTCGTGGCCGAGTTCCTGATTATCGTGGCGTTGACGGCTATTGGGCTGTCGTCCGACTTGCGACGTATGGCCACCGCGGGCATTCGTCCTATTTTGCTGGGCTTTGGCGTATGGATGTCGGTATTGCTTAGCAGCTTGCTGGTGCAACACCTGATGGGCTCGTGGTAGTAGACTGTCGTGACAGTTGGTTCGGAGGCTGTTATGCGCGGTATTGTATTGAAGACGGCTGTATTGGCCTTCGCCGCTTGTTTTGGCCTGGTTGCGGCGGCGACTCAGGCCGCACCAGTCAGGCTGGACGGGCCGTTGACCATGATTGTCGGCTATGCACCTGGGGGGCCGTCTGATCGGGCGGCCCGCATCATTGGGCAAGAACTGCAAAACAATTTGGGTGTAATTGTCACGATCGAAAACCGGACGGGTGCGGGTGGCCAAGTGGCTGCCGCGTATCTGAAAGGAATCTCGGCCACAAAAAACGTAGTGCTGCTTAGCAACTCGGCGGTCATGATGGTGGCGCCTATGGTGTATAAAAAGCTGGCGTACGATCCTCGGGCCGATTTCAAGGCGGTATCCATGGTGGCCAAATACCAGTTCGGCGTGGCCGTTGCAGACGACAGCCCAATTAAGAATATGGAAGGACTTGTCGAATGGGCTCGGGCGCACCCCGATGACTTCAAGATAGGCGTGTCGGCCACCGACAACCTGGCGCATTTTGTAGGCCTCATGCTGGCCGACAAGATCGGAGTCAAGACGAAAATTGTCGGTTATCAAAGCTCAGCTTTGCCTATGGCTGGTCTGATCAACCATACCGTCCCGGTTGCAGTGGATACGCTAGAGGTAGAGGTAGCGCAGCAATTGGCTAAAAAGATTCGGATCCTTGCAACTTCGGGCTCGGAGCGTGAGCGGCAGCTTTCCTCTTTGCCTACGCTTACACAGGCCGGCATAAAGGTCGAAGCTTCTGGATGGAATGCCTTCTTTGCTCCGGCCAGCATGTCCGACGCCAAAGTCGAAATGCTTGGAAACGCCCTTATGGAGGTTGTGTCCACGCCCAGTGTCCAGAAGGCCTTGCAAGAAAATGGGTTGACCCCTGTTGTAGCCAATGCAGCCAAAACAGTGCAATTGATTGAAGCGTTTCGTCAGCAATGGGAACCCATCATCAAGGCAACGGGTTTTGTTGTCGAAAAATAGGCTTTGTAGAGGCTGTTCTGGTTGCTGGGGATTTTGACAGCCACAAGGGCTGCCGCTGATATGGATTGACCTGTCAAGCGGAGAATAGGGGTTTGTTGTTTTATCTATAAACAGCTTTTTTTCCTTTTCGGTGTGATCAAGGGTTTGAGGTCAGGATGCCTGGGGACGCTTTGCGACGGTGAATCATGCTGATATTCGTGGGTTGGTTACCGACCTGACATGGCTTCGTCACGGAGCTACCCGGCTCTACAAACGTGGGTCACCCTTCGCTAGGAAGAGGCCACATAACGGCACCTGGGGTTCTCCTGCCTAACCCAAGGCACCCTGACCCCAAACCCCTGATCGGCGCTCATGCTAAAGCTCGGCTTGCGTGGGGGCGTCCACTCACCTCGCAGGCGATGGCCCAGATAAAGCCCGCCATCTCACGCGCGATGGCGGTGGTGACCTTGGTCTTCACCTTGCCCGTGAGGAGCAACGCGCGGTAGCGCGCGCACAGCCGTTTCTGGGCCTGCCAGGCGATGGCCTGCACCGGCGGCGACGTGCGCTCGGCGCGTTGCTCAATCTGGCGGGTCTTGCGCGCCGGGTACTGGTAGGCCCAGGCCGATTCAACCAAGACACGGCGCACGTGCCCGTTGCCGGTGCGCGTGATGTGGCCTTGGAAGCGGTGCGCGCCGCTCGAGTGTTCGCTGGGTACCAGCCCCAGAAAGGCCATCAGTTCGCGGGGTGAATCAAAGCGGGTGAGATCGCCCAACTCGGCCATAATCGTCATCGCCGTCACGAGCTGGATCCCGCGCATCGCCTGCAAAGCGACGACCGTCTCGCGCAACGACCAGTGCTCCAAGGCGAGCTCCATCTCGTGCTCCAAGGCGGTGACGCGCTGCTGCCCGCCACGCACCGTATCGATGTACTCTTGGAGCACGATCTGCTGCACGGGTGAAGCCATCTTCACCCGCTCTAACCACAGCCAGTGCGCTCGGGTCCAGTGCGATTTGCCTTCGCGATACACCTGGTTGTGGCGTAACAAAAACGCCCCCAGGCGTTGCTGAGCCCGAGTCAAAAGCTCCTTCATGTCCTCGCGCGCTCGGGTCAGATCGCGCATCGCTTCCTGCTCCTCGCCCGGCACCCAGACCGCGGTGAGCGCCCCCGCCCGGTGCAGATGCGCTAGCGCCATCGCATCGCGCCGATCGGTCTTGAGCCGATCGCCCGGTTTGCGCGGAATCAAAGACGGCGCCACCACCACGCACTCGTGGCCGTGTGCGAGAATCATACGGTACAGATCGTAGCCGCACGGCCCCGCTTCATAGCAAAACGACACCGACTCACCCTTCGCGCTCACCTGCCCGAGCAGCTTCGCCACCGCCGCCTTGGTGTTGGGAATAGTCCCTTCAAAGTGCGGCCCCTCGCGTCCCGCCCGGGCCACCGCCACCGCAATGGTCGCTTTATGCGTATCCAGACCAATATATGATTTAAACTCGTTCATGACCTGCCTCCTCGATGTTGGCTCTGTGCCGGATTCGGGCTTATACCCGCCTCTAACATAACCCACGGCTTCGTGGTTTGGCAGGTCAATCCATTATGTCTACTGCGGGCGATGCCGCAATAGGAGGGGCCGTTACAACAAGGGGTGCCGCTACTATTGGCGATGCAGCAATAAGATGGGCCGTTACAATGCGGGTGCGCGGCAAGTGCCCTGCTATATCTGCTGTTTGCCAGGGGTGCTTTTGCGCAGGGTCCATCCCCATAACAGGAATAGGGCAGTCCAGACCAGAATGGGCCAGTTGCCC
>JBDTLC010000085.1:0-7909 GCA_039935015.1 Paralcaligenes sp.
ACCGCAACGAAGGTGCGCATGAAGCGGAGCAGGCTCATAAGAAAATCTTGTGAATGAAATATTAAAAATAAATTGATTTAATGATCGTCTGATAGTAGCTTATAACCCCCCTATATGTGTAGATGCTCGTCATGAAAAATTTCAATTGGTCCAACCCTTACCCGACCAGCCGCATTCCGTTGTTCGCTCGCAATGTGGTGTCGACCTCACATCCGTTGGGGGCTCAGGCGGGGCTTAGGATGCTGCTAAAAGGTGGCAATGCCGTCGATGCCGCCATTGCGGCGGGCGCGATGATGGTGCTGGTGGAGCCGGTATCGTGCGGGATAGGCGGAGATTGTTTTGCCATTGTCTGGGATGGAAAAAAGCTGCATGGCTTAAATTCTTCAGGCGTGGCGCCGGCTGCCTGGAATGTCGAGTATTTCAAACGTCGTCATGGAGTCGACGGCAATGGCCTGGCCAAGCAGCCCATTCGTGGCTGGGACACCGTCACGGTGCCGGGCGTGGTAGCGGGCTGGGCCGCTTTGCACGAAAGATTTGGACGCCTGCCGTTTGAAGAGCTGTTCGAACCGGCGATTGAAATTGCCCAGCGCGGTTATGCTGTGCCGCCCGTCGTAGCGGGCAAATGGGCCAAGGCTGTACCGGAGTTGCAGGGCCAGCCTGGCTATGCGCAGGCTTTTATGCCTTATGGCAGGGCTCCTGAAATTGGGGAGTTATTTCGCTTTACAGGCGCTGCAGCAACGCTCAAGCGTATCGCCCAAAGCCGCGGTCGCGATTTTTACGAAGGTGAACTGGCTGAAAAAATCGTGGCCTTCAGCCGTGCAGGCGACGGCGCCATGACACTCGATGATTTGCGCAATTATCGGCCCGAATGGGTCGAGCCTCTGGCTAAAAACTATCATGGCTATACGGTGCACGAAATCCCGCCCAATGGGCAAGGGATCGCCGCGCTGATGGCTTTGGGCATGCTTGAACATTTCGATTTGCGCCAGATACCGGTCGACTCGGTAGAGTCCCAGCACTTGCAGATCGAGGCCATGAAACTGGCTTTCGCCGATCTGTACGCCTATGCGGCCGATGCGCGCTTTATGGATGTGTCACCCTTGCAGATGCTCGATGACAACTATCTGAAGAGTCGCGCTGCACTCATCTCGCGAGATCGCGCCGGTGTTTATCAGGCAGGGCGTCCGCATGCAGGGGGAACGATTTACCTCTCGGCGGCCGATGAAAGTGGCATGATGATTTCGTTTATCCAGTCGAACTATATGGGCTTTGGTTCGGGAGTGGTCGTGCCCGATACTGGAATCAGCCTGCAGAATCGAGGGGTGGGGTTTTCGATGGATCCGCGCTCGCCCAATGTAGTGGCCGGCGGCAAGCGGCCATTTCATACCATTATTCCGGGGTTCCTTACCCAGGACGGAAAACCGGTTATGAGCTTTGGCGTCATGGGCGGCGACATACAGCCTCAGGGGCACGTTCAAACCCTGGTGCGGATGATTGATTACGATCAGCAGCCACAGGCGGCATGCTGCGCGCCGCGCTGGAAAATCAATCGCGACTTTTCGTTGGATATCGAACCTAATATGCGTGCCGATATCGTTGCCGGCCTCAAATCGCTTGGACACACGTTCAAATCGGTCTACGATCCGTACATGGATTTTGGCGCCGGCCAGTTTATCTGGCGCATGTCTGCAGATGATAATGAGCACGGGTATGTAGCGGCAAGCGACAGTCGGCGCGATGGTCAGGCTGTCGGGTTTTAATACAAAAATTATTGGGAGACATAATGATGAAGAAAATCACCGCGTTGGTGGGCGGGCTGTTGCTGGGCGTGGCGGCTACGGCCAGCTTCGCGCAGACTTTGCGTATTGGTATGCAAGAGGACCCAGACACGCTGGATCCGGCGCGTTCGCGCACCTATGTGTCACGCATCGTCTTTACCTCCTTATGCGACAAATTGGTCGACATCAATGCCAAGCTGGAATTCGTTCCCCGCCTGGCAAGTTCGTGGTCGTGGAGCACGGACAACAAGGTTTTGACGCTTAAATTACGCAATGACGTGGTGTTTCACGATGGCACGCATTTCGATGCGGCCGCGGCCAAAGCCAACCTGGATCGGGCCAGAACCATGCCCGAGAGCCAGCGCAAGGGTGAACTGGCATCGGTGGCGCAGGTGGATGCGCCCGACCCGACCACTCTGGTCATTACAGTTAAGCAGCCCGATGCAACCTTGCTCGCGCAATTGTCGGACCGGGCCGGCATGATGCTCTCGCCCAAGAGTATTGCGGGTGCCGATAACGCCTCTACTGTGGGACGGCACCCAGTTTGTTCGGGTCCGTACAAGTTTGTCGAGCGGGTGCAAAACGACCGCATCGTGCTTGAAAAATTTGATAAATATTACGATGCGCGCGACTTTCATTTCCAGAAAGTGGTCTTCATGCCTATTCCCGACACGACAGTGCGTTTGCAGAACCTGCGCTCGGGCAGCATCGACATACTCGAGCGTCTCAATCCCAGCGACGTGGCGCAGGTCAAGTCCGATCCGACCCTGGTTTTCAAACCAGTCTCGGGCCTGGGCTTTCAACAGTTCATGTTCAATACCAATAACGGTCCCAAGGCCAAGACTAACCCGTTTGCCAACAAGCTGGTACGACAGGCCTTTCAGCTGACCATCGATCGCGATGCGATCAACACGGTCATAGGGGGTGGCATTTTCGATCCGGCTCAGCAACCGTTCCCGGCGGCCAGCCCTTATTACAGCGACAAGTTCCCGGTGACCAAGCCAGATATCGCCAAGGCTCGTGCCTTGCTCAAGAAGGCCGGCATGGAAACGGTCAAGGCAGAGCTTGCTTTTGGCAACAACACCATTGCGTCGTCGACCGCCGAAATGGTGCAGGCCATGGCAGCGCAGGCCGGGTTCCAGCTTAGCTTGCGACCCACCGAATATGCTGCCATGCTGGCTGATGACGCCAAGGGCAATTTTCAGGTAGATATGCGCGGCTGGTCGGGCCGGGTAGACCCCGACGGCAATATTTATAACTTTGTGACCTGTGGTGGGTCGTTAAACGATGGCAAGTACTGCAACCCTGAGGTCGATAAATTGCTTAAAGAGGCTCGCACGGTGCCCGATGTGGCCCAACGCAAAGCAATCTACGATAAGGCGCAGACCATTTTGCAAGACGATTTGCCCAGCATGTATATCTATTACCAGCCTTGGCCATTCGTCGTGCGTAAAAAAGTGCAAGGCTTCGTTCCTTATCCCGATGGCATGATCCGCCTTAAAGGTGTTTCGTTTGCCAAAGGCTAAGTTCGCATAACGCCGTCGCACCCGGATATCTGCATGTTCAAGCTTATTCTGCGCCGCATCATCGTGGCCATACCGACGCTGATCATAGTGTCGATGATGGTGTTTGGCTTGCAGAAAATATTGCCAGGCGATCCGGTGCTGGCTATGGCCGGCGAAGAGCGTGACCCCGCAGTGCTGACGTATCTGCGCGAAAAATATCGGCTCAACGATCCAATTCCGGTACAGTACGTGGCCTGGATCAAGCAAGTGGCACGCGGGAATTTGGGTGTGTCCCTGCGTACCGATATTCCCGTTACGACTCTAATCGGCCAAAAGCTGCCGGTTACGATGCAACTGGCAAGCATGGCCATGATTCTGGCGCTTTGCATCGGGATTCCACTAGGCATTCTGGCGGCCGTCAATAAAGGGACGCGACTTGAGTTTGGTGCCAATATGATGGCGCTTTCGGGTATGTCCATTCCCAATTTCTGGCTGGGTATTCTGTTGATTATGCTGGTGGCGGTTAAATGGAGGTTGCTGCCGGCTTCTGGTTTTGTGCCGCCCACGCAAGATTTATGGTTATCTTTAAAAACGATGCTGATGCCGGCCGTTGTGTTGTCCACGGTGATCAGTGCCTACCTTATGCGCCACACCCGCTCGGCCATGCTCGAGGCGTTAAGCGCCGATTACGTGCGTACGGCGCGCGCAAAAGGGGCTTCGGAATGGGTGGTGGTGCTGCGCCACGCCTTGCGCAACGCCCTAATGCCTATTGTGACATTGGTGACGATACTGTTTGGCGAACTGCTGGCGGGCGCCGTGCTCACTGAGCAAATCTTTGGCATACCGGGGTTTGGAAAATTGTTGGTCGATGCCGTTTTCAATCGCGATTATGCGGTGGTGCAGGGGGTCGTACTCTGCATTTCGGTCGGGTTTATTACACTGACCCTGGTGGCCGATATTTTGTATGTTCTGGTCAACCCGCGGCTGAGGTACGCATGAGCGCCCAAGTCGTCTATGCAGGGCTGGCGGCCCCGCCGCGCCGCAAGAGTCGTTCCTGGAACAAGTTCAAGCGTAATCGTTCGGCCATGCTAGGCGGCTTGGTTGTTTTGTTCTTTGTTCTGGTTGCGATTTGTGCGCCGTTGCTGGCTGGCTACGATCCGGTGCAGGTCAGCTTTTCGACGATACGTAAAGCGCCGTCCGCCCTACACTGGTTTGGCACGGACGAATTAGGTCGCGATATTTTCAGCCGCATGGTCTATGGCACGCGCGCTTCGCTGATGGCTGGCATGGCCTCTGTGCTGATCGCTTTGGCCGTGGGCGTGCCGTTTGGCTTGTCGGCGGGCTATTTTGGCGGTTGGATCGATGGCTGCATATCGCGGGTTACCGAAGCCTTGTTTTCCATTCCCTTTCTTATTCTGGCTATTGCGCTGGCCGCGTTCCTCGGGCCCAGCCTGATCAATGCCATGATTGCCATCGGCGTATCTGCGGCACCGCTTTTTATCCGCCTGACTCGTGGCCAGGTTTTGTCCATCAAGAATGAAGACTACGTGCAAAGTACCCGATCGCTGGGCGCGTCCAATACGCGTATTGTGGTCCGCCATATATTGCCCAACATTATGCCAGCGCTGATTGTCCAGGCGACTATTTTGATTGCCAGCGCCATTATTGCCGAGGCCAGTTTGTCATTTCTAGGCCTGGGGCTACAACCGCCCAATCCGTCCTGGGGATCGATGTTGAACACCGCAAAAAATTTCATGACGCAAGCGCCGTGGATGTCTGTCTTTCCCGGTTCAGCGATTTTTCTGGTGGTGTTCGGGTTCAATTTGTTGGGTGATGGTTTGCGCGACGCACTCGATCCGCGGCAGGATAGCTAGGCCATGTCGACGATGGACGAAAAGCGCGTAATCCAGGTCTCGGGTCTGAGCGTTGTCTTCAAAACGCCCGAACGTACGGTTGAAGCGGTGCGTAATGTGTCCTTTCATGTCGACCGTGGCGAAACGCTAGCCATTGTTGGGGAATCGGGATCAGGCAAGTCGGTGACTTCCTTGTCCCTGATGCGTTTGGTGGAGTTTGGCAAAGGTCACATCGCGCAGGGCGAAATACTGCTGCGTCGGCGAAGCAACCAGGTCTTGAGTCTCGCGGCGGCGCCCGAGTCTGTCATGAAGACGGTGCGCGGCGCCGATATTGCCATGATCTTTCAAGAGCCGATGACTTCGCTGAACCCAAGTTTCACGACCGGCACTCAAATTGCCGAGGCTCTGCAATTGCATCAAGGCCTGGACTCGGCGGCGGCGCGTGCCGAAACGTTGCGCCTGCTTGAAACCGTCCGTATTCCCGATGCGCGCGCCATCCAGGATCGATATCCTCATCAGTTATCGGGCGGAATGCGTCAGCGGATCATGATCGCTATGGCCTTGTCGTGCAAGCCCCAGGTTCTTATTGCCGATGAACCCACTACGGCACTGGATGTGACGATTCAGGCGCAAATTTTGCAACTGATCCGTCAGTTGCAGCAAGACATGGATATGGGTGTCATTTTCATTACGCACGATATGGGAGTGGTGGCCGAGGTTGCCGACCGCGTGATGGTGATGTATCAGGGCGAAAGCGTTGAAGAGAATTCGTCGGATGAAATATTCTTGCGGCCTAGCCACCCCTATACCAAGGCCTTGTTGTCGGCGGTTCCCAGGCTGGGTTCGATGACCGGCGTACCCGATCCTGCGCCGTTTGTGTTGCTGGGCGCCGATACGTCAGGTAGTTCGGGCTCGGCCGGCCTTCGCTCTTTGCCCAGCACTGTCAATCGCGATTCGGGGCCGATTCTGCAGGTTCATAAATTGGTAACCCGTTTCGATATCTCCAGCGACTGGCTCGGGCGGGTGCAAAAGCGCGTGCACGCGGTCGAGCAAGTCAGCTTCGATATGTACCCGGGCGAGACGCTTGCGCTAGTGGGTGAGTCGGGCTGTGGGAAAACCACGACCGGGCGGTCGCTGGCGCAACTGGAACATGCGCGCACGGGGCAGATTATTTTCCAGGGGCAAGATATAGGCCATTTGCGCAGCGCTGAAATGCAAGCCCTGCGTCGCAATATTCAATTTGTATTTCAGGACCCTTTCGCGTCGCTTGACCCACGCGTCACCATCGGCTACTCGATCATGGAACCGTTGCTGATACACGGTGTGGCCAGGGGGCGTGCTGCGCAAGAGCGAGTGCGCTGGTTAATGGACAAGTGCGGCCTTAGCCCGGAGATGATTGAGCGCTATCCGCATGAGTTCTCGGGCGGGCAGAGGCAGCGTATATGTATTGCCCGGGCGCTGGCTTTGAACCCTAAAATTGTGATTGCCGATGAGTCGGTTTCGGCGCTGGATGTGTCCATACAGGCCCAGATTGTGAATTTGCTGCTCGATCTGCAGCGCGAGTTTGGGCTCGCTATTTTGTTTATTTCTCACGATATGGCGGTTGTCGAACGCATTAGCCATCGGGTGGTTGTCATGTATCTGGGCCAGGTGGTGGAAATAGGGCCCCGGTCGGCCGTTTTTGAAAACCCGCAACATCCGTATACCAAGAAATTAATGGCCGCCGTGCCCATTGCCGATCCCAGCCGTCGCCATCGGCCCCATTCGCTGCTGGTCGATGAGATACCCAGCGCGGTGCGCCGGGTCGGCGACGAGCCGTTGGTGGAACCTTTGGCCCAAGTTAGCCCCGGCCATTTTGTGGCCCGTCACCATATAGGTGTTTATTAGCTAGTACCGATCGGCGTCGTACTGGCAGGTACGTATTTGTAGTGGCACCCCTTTTGGGTGCCAATTGCTTACGCTGCAAAGGTCAGTTCCGTTGTCGTTCGACCCTGAAAAGTTTGTTCAATCTTTAGAGGAGTCATCATGCATAAAATAATTCTGAAAATAGCGGCGACGGCAGGCCTGCTTCTGTCGGGTGTGGCGTTCGCGCAGATGTCGCTGACTATCGGTCTGCAAGACGATCCCGATCAGCTTGATCCTGCGCGTGCAAGAACCTTTGTCGGGCGTATTGTGTTTGCGTCGCTGTGCGACAAATTGGTGGACATCACGCCAGACCTGAAGTTTGTGCCCCAGTTGGCAACATCGTGGGCCTGGACCGACAATAAAACCCTAAAGTTCACCTTGCGCGATCATGCGGTCTACCACGATGGCACACCCATCGATGCGGCCTCGGTCAAAGCTAACCTGGACCGTGCCAAGAACTTGCCTGACAGCAACCGCAAGAGCGAACTGGCGACGCTGGCCAGCGTTGACGCACCAGACACCAGAACCGTTATTTTGCATCTGACCGAGCCAGATGCATCGTTATTGTCGCAGTTGTCGGACCGTGCCGGCATGATGCAGTCACCCGCAAGCTTCGATAAAGACCCTGGCAAGAAACCTGTGTGTTCGGGTCCCTATCGCTTTAAAGAGCGTGTGCAGAACGATCGCATCGTACTGGAAAAATTCCCCCAGTATTGGGATGCGGCCGATTTTCACTTTGATAAGTTAGTCTTCAAGCCGATTCCCGATGCCACGGTACGTCTGAACGATTTGCGCGCCGGCGGCCTGGATATAGCCGAACGTATTGCGCCCAGCGATGCGCAGACGGTAAAGGATGATCCCAACCTTG
>JBDTLC010000086.1:0-14873 GCA_039935015.1 Paralcaligenes sp.
ATGCACTGACGTTTATTTCGTCTACCGAGGTTAAGACTGTGGCGGTAGGGATGGTGACAGAGTTGATTGAAGGCGATGTCTACCATTGGGGCGAGTTAATGGCCGGCGCCTTGCTGGGGTCTTTGCCGGTGGCGATTGTGTATTCGTTCTTTGTCGAGTATTACGTGTCGGGGATGACGGGGGCGGTGAAAGAATAAGGGCTGCGTGGGTGGGTGTCCCATTTTATGGCGGCACTCTTTGTGGGTGCCATGGTTGTAAACAGACAAGACCGTATCTAATATTTATAGAGCGATCTGCACAACGCCGATGGTACCTATTAGGGGTATCAATACGTCGGTGCGATCTATTTTTCTGCCTTCAATTCTTCGATATACCCTTGCACTATCGCGTCGAAATTGGCGTCGTGTATAAATCCCATGGCATCGGCTCGGGTGGTGAGAAAATCTCCGGGCCATGAATTGACGATGCGTTCGATAGTTGGATCGATTTGCCAGCGTACGCGCTGCGCGCAGGCGGCGCCGCCTGCGCGTTCCAGCGCCTGCACCATCTCGCCTACGTTGGTGGACAGGCCAGGCAGATTCAGGGCGCGGCTTGCGCCCAGCCACTGGCTGTCGACATCGTGGCCGTGTATTAGGTTGGCGATAGCTTTGGCGGGAGACACCAGCCAAAGCGCTGTGCCGGGCGCAACGGGGCAGACTGCTTCGATACCGTTCAAGGGCTCGCGGATGATGCCGCTGGCAAAGCTGGAGGCGGCCTTGTTGGGCGCGCCGGGGCGCACGCAAACGGTGGGCATGCGTAGGGCGCGGCCGTCGATGAAGTGCTTGCGGCTGTAGTCGCTGATGAGCAGTTCACCCATGACTTTCTGCGTGCCGTAGGAGCTTTGGGGCGTAGTTGGCGTGGTATCGAGCACCTGTGCGGGCAGAGCGCCACCGAAGGCCGCGACAGAGCTGGTGAAGACGATGCGCGGGCGGTTGCCGTTTTGGCGTGCGCGTTCGAGGATGAGGTGGGTGGCCTCTAGATTGATGCGCATGCCCAGCTCGAAATTAGCCTCGGCCTCGCCACTGACAATGGCGGCCAGATGAAAGATGGATTGGGTGTCTGGGGTGATTTCGGCCTGCAGCGTATCCGGGTTGGAAATGTCACCAGCCACTACGCGTATGCGTGGATCGTCGAAGCCTTTGGCGGCGACCACATCAAGCAAGGTAATACGTGAAATGCGTTGCTGGGCTCCGCCTGCATCGGCCAGTGTGTTGCGCTTGAGCAGGGCTTTGGCCAGACGTGAGCCCAGTAGGCCAGCGCCGCCTGTAATCAGTATTTGCATGAAATTTTCCGGTGAGTCGTACGCGGACAAGCATAGCGTAGCGCCTGCGCCAAAACAATATGTAGCGTGTCCCCAATGAGGCTTGTTTTTATTTTCTGGATTGCATGGTTCAGATGCCCATATAGCCTTGCAGCGTTTCGCGCTGGGTGCGCAGCTCGTCAGAGGTGCCCGACCAAACGACCTGGCCTTTTTCTACGATGTAGTGGCGGTCGGCCAGGGGCAGGAGAGAGTTTAAGTTTTTGTCGATGCAGATAATCGATAAGCCCATTTCTTTCAGCTGGCCTAGGCAGTGCCAGATTTCGGCGCGTATTAATGGTGCCAGGCCTTCGGTTGCTTCGTCTAGGATCAGCATGCGCGGATTGGTCATGAGCGCGCGCCCAATCGCCAGCATTTGCTGTTCGCCGCCCGACAGGTTCGAGCCCAGATTTCCGGAGCGCTCTTGCAGCCGTGGAAAGAGGGCATAGATTTTGTCGAGTGACCAGGGGTCTGTTGATTTCTGCCGGTTATGGGCGGTGGCGACCAGGTTTTCGGTGACACTGAGATTGGGGAAAATCTGGCGGCCTTCTGGAACCAGACCGATGCCGGCACGCGCCACTTTGTCAGAGGGCGCTCCGCCAATTTCCTGATCAGCGAAACGAATGGAGCCTTGCGTGGGCGCCATCAGGCCGACTATGGATTTGATGGTGGTGGATTTGCCCATGCCGTTGCGTCCGAGCAGCGTCACAAACTGCCCCTCGATGACTTGAAAGCTCATGCCAAACAGTACCTGGCTGGCACCGTAAAACGACTCGATACGGTCTACATCTAGTAATACAGAACTCATACGTCGGCCTCGTCGCCCAGGTAAGCGGCTCGAACTTCGGGGTTGGCGCGAATATCTGTAATCGAGCCGCAGGCAATGCTGCGGCCATATACCAATACGGTGATTCGGTCGGCCAGCTTGAAGACCGCGTCCATATCGTGCTCTACCAGAACAATACCGTATTGACCCTTTAGGTCGAGAAGTAGCGTGGTCATTTTCGCGGATTCGGCCTGGCTCATACCGGCCATGGGTTCGTCGAGCAGCAGCAGCTTGGGTTGACCGGCCAGCACCATGGCCAGCTCCAACTGGCGCTGTTCGCCGTGCGCCAGATCGGCCGCGCGAACATGCAGATGTTGATTAAGGCCCACGCGTTCTAGCGCCTCTTGCGCGGGAGCCACCAGCGCGGGCTGGGACAGTGCGGGTGTCCAGAACCGAAAGCTGTGTCCCAGATGGGCCTGTATGGTGAGCATGACATTTTGTAGCGCCGTAAACTCGGAGAAGACCGAGGTGATCTGGTAGGACCTGGCCAGTCCCAGCAGGGCGCGCTGCTCGGCACGCAGGCGTGTAATGTCCTGGTTCTGGAAATAGATCTGGCCGCTATCGGGTTTGATTTCGCCGGCAAGCTGCGCAATCAGGGTGCTTTTCCCGGCACCATTGGGGCCGATAATGGCGTGCAGCTCGCCGGGCTGCACATCGAAATCGAAATGGTCGGTGGCGACCAGGCCGCCATAGCGTTTAACAAGTTGACGAATGGACAAGAGGCTCATGGCGCCCTCCGACCGGCGCCCGAAGTGCGGGAAAGGCGGCCTTGCAGCTGCTGCAGCAAGCCAACCAGGCCCTGGCGGCTGATGATCACGATGATGACCAGGAGCGGCCCGAAGATAATCATCCAGTGTTCGGTGAGCGACTTCAGCCACTCTTCGGTCAGGATCATGCCCAGCGCTCCGAACAACGGGCCGACGATCGTGCCCATGCCGCCAACCACCACCATGGCGATCAGGTCGCCCGAGGTCATCCACGACATGTAGGAGGGTGAGGCGAATTGCGTCAGGTTGGCGTAGAGCAGGCCGGCCAAGCCGCACAGTGCGGCTGAGATCACGTACAGAGCCAGGCGGTAGCGAAAGGTGGGGTATCCGAGCGCCTTCATGCGTCGTTCATTCAGCTTGGCGGCGCAGACCACCATGCCAAAGCGCGAATGCACCAGGCGGTGGCTGGCATACAGGCCAACACACAGGAGCGCGAAGGTGGCGAAGTACAGCAAACGCGGTTGCGTCAGGAGCTGAGTACCAAAACGCGTGCCCGCAGCCAAGGTCAGGCCATCGTCGCCGCCATAGCGGCTTAAGCTGACGACCAGAAAGAAAAACATCTGGGCGAACGCCAGGGTAATCATAATGAACGCAATGCCGGTCGTGCGTAGCGCAATGCTGCCGGTAACAAGGCCCACGGCGCTGCAGACCAGCAGCGTTGCCAGAATTTGCAGCCAGCCGTTGTCTACGCCATGAAAGCTCATGATGCCTGCCGTGTATACGCCCAGACCCAGAAACAAGGCGTGCCCGAAGCTGATCAAGCCGCCATAGCCCAGAATAAGGTTAAGCGATACAGCGGCTACGGCGAAGATCAGGATGCGGGTGGCCAAGGTGACGATAAAGGCGTCGTTGCTGAGGGCCGCATAGAACGGTACCAGAGCTAGGAGCGCCAGTAGTACGATGGCCAGCGTCGTGCTGGCGGACCATTGGTGGCGAGATGGAGAAGAAGACATCATCAGGTATTTTTTACAGGGAACAAGCCCTGGGGCTTGATGGCCAGCACAACAGCCATGAGCAGGTAAATGGCCATGGACGCCAGGGCAGGACCCGCGACGTCGGCGGTGCTGCGCTCGAGAAAGCTGCGCAGCAAGCCCGGCAAGAGGGTGCGCCCCAGCGTGTCGACCACGCCCACGATTAGCGCCGCGTAGAAAGCCCCGCGAATCGAGCCGATGCCGCCTATGACAATCACCACCATGGTGAGAATAAGAATGGGCTCGCCCATGCCTGATTGCACCGACAAGATGGGGCCGGCCAGCAGGCCCGCTACGCCGGCCAGCACAGCGCCCAATGCGAAAAGCAGAGAGTTAAGCAAGACAATGTTGACGCCCAGCACGCCCACCATGGTTCGGTTGGTGGCTCCCGCACGGATCAACATGCCGATGCGGGTTTTATGTATCAGCAGGTAGCAGCCCAGAGCCACCAGCAGGCCGGCGGTGATGATCACGAATCGGTATATCGGGTAGGCAATGCCCAGTAAATTGATGGTGCCAGTTAACGATTCGGGTACCTCCATATAATAAGGTGAGGGCCCCCAGATCATGCGGGTCAGTTCGTTGAAAAACAGGATTAGGCCGAAGGTGGCTAACACTTGGTCGAGGTGGTCGCGCTGGTACAGTTTTTTCAGAGCGACCCACTCTACGACTAACCCCAGCACCAGCATGGCGGGTATAAGCAGGATGGTCGCGAGTAAAAATGAACCGGTGTAGTTGTAAATGGACGCGGCGAAAAACGCGCCCATCATGTACAAAGAGCCGTGGGCCAGATTGACGAAATTCATGATGCCAAAAACCAAGGTCAGGCCGGCCGCCATGAGAAACAGCAAGACGCCAAGCTGCAGACCGTTTAACGCCTGGATAATGACTAGGGCAAAGCTCAACAAGGGCTCCTGAGTTTAGTTCGCACAATGGCAGCCACAAGGGCTGCCACTACCTGAGCGACGGGTATCCGTTTTTACTAGTGACGGGTCCGTTTTAAAAATGTGCCGTCTTGGTTGTAAATGTAGCGGCACCCCTAGTGGGTGTCATTTTTTGCAGGCATCGCTTAAGCGATAGCGCCATCCATTAAGGGTGGCTCTTACCAAAGCCCCTCGTTATTTCAAAGGACACAATGCCGCAAAGTTGGCGCGTTTCTGAATATGAATGGGGCTGATCGCCTTGAGTTCGGCGCCATTCTTACCTTCGACGACGTCGACCCTGTAAAACGGACCATCGGCAATCTGGTTGGAGGCAAACTTGAAAGCGCCGCGCACGGATTTAAAATCGGCCGCTTTCAGGGCGCTGCGGAAGGCCGACGCGTTGGACACATCGCCCTTAACTTTGGCGATAGCCGAATCGAGCAAATTGGCTGCGTCGTACGATTGCGCCGCGTACATGGAGGGCTGGCGTTTATAGGCCTTTACGAAGGCTTCGACAAATTGCTTGTTTTCCGGGTTATCGAGATTGGGGGCGTAAGGCGCGCTGGTAATAGCACCTACAGCCAGCGATTTAAGCGCCGGTAAAGTGCTGCCGTCGATAGTCGATACCGAAACCAGCGGCAACTTGCCCAGAAGACCTGCCTGGCGGTATTGCTTGACGAAGTTCACACCCATGCCGCCGGGATAGAAGACGTAGACTGCGTCGGGCTTGGCTGCTTGCAACTGGGCAATTTCGGCCGAGTAATCGGGCTGGTTGACCTGGGTGTAGACCTCGTTGACAATCTTGCCAGTGTAGTCGCGCTTAAAACCCGACACGGCGTCGCGGCCAGCCTGATAGTTGGCGGCCATGACGTACACGTTTTTGTAGCCCAGGTCGGACGTAAGCTGGCCGCCCGCTTCGTGCAACTGGTCGTTGTCCCACGAGGTGGAAAAGAAAAATGGCGAGCACGATTTGCCCGCAATCGGGGCTGGCCCGGCGTTCGAGCCAATCAGGAAGACCTTGGCGTCGGTGATGGGCTTGTGGATGGCCATCATGACATTAGAGAATGTGACGCCGGTAATAATGGGGACGTGGTCGCTTTTGATGAGTTTGGTAGCCGCTTGTACGCCTAGGTCGGGTTTAAGCTGGTCATCTTCGCGGATGACGGTGACCGGAACGCCGCCCAGCTTGCCGTCCTTTTGCTGAATTGCCAGCATGAAGGCATCGTATTGGTCTTGGCCGAGGGCTCCGGCGGGCCCCGACAGCGTGCCGATGAAGCCGATTTTCAGGGGTTCTTGAGCTTGGCTGGGTGCGCCGGCGACGCACAGCAGCGCCGTCGCAAGCGTGGCAAGTAGAAAGCCGCGCCGTTTGGCAGGCAGGGGTGCTAGGCTCATGGTATCTCCTGATCGTCGTTATGAATGAACACATAAATTACATGAAGCTTAAAACATTTGATATCGGGATAAACCCAAATTCAGATTTCAGCGGCTGCAGCCATTTCTAAATGGCTTGTAAGAAGACAAACGCCCCATGCATTGTGCATGAGGCGTTTGAAAGCATGTAGCGGCAACGACAGCTTGCGCGCTGAGTTCGGTGGTCGTTATCGATGTACGACGGCGCGCTCGCGATCGAGCTTGTGCATAATGTAACGCTGTTGTGCGATGGATACGGCGTTATTAACGCAGTAGTACAGGGCAAGACCCGCGGGGAAGAAGAACATCATGCCGCCGAAGACCAAAGGCATGATCATCATCAGCTTGGCCTGCATGGGGTCGGGTGGGGCCGGGTTGAGCTTGATCTGCAGGAACATGGTGGCGGTCATGAGGGCCGGCAGTATGAACCAGGGGTCGCGCACCGAGAGGTCGTGGATCCATAGGATCCAGGGCGCACCGCGCATTTCAACGCTGCCCAGTAGCACCCAATACAGGGAAATGAAGACCGGAACCTGTATTACCATAGGGAAACATCCGCCGAGAGGGTTGATTTTCTCGGTTTTGTACATTTCCATCATGGCCGCGTTCATCTTGGCCTTGTCGTCGCCGAACTGCTCCTTCAATAGTTTCAGACGTGGGGCGACCAATTTCATTTTGGCCATTGACCGATAACTGGCGGCCGAAAGCGGGTAGAACGCCGCCTTGATCAGCAGTGTCAGCGCCACGATGGTCCAGCCCCAGTTGCCCAGTAAAGCGTGCAACCACGTCATGAACTTGAACATGGGCTTGGCAATAATGGTGAGCCAACCATAGTCGACCACCAGATCCAGGCCGGGCGCCAGGGCGCTCATCGCTTTCTGGTCCTGCGGGCCAGCCCACAGATGGGAGTCGACTAATTTGTGCGCACCAGGCTGGATCACCCCCACGGATTCGATCGAGCGCACGGCGTACAGATCGTTTGACAGACGCAACATTTCGTTTTGGCGCACAGTGCCTTCGGGCGGAACCCAGGCCGTCGCAAAGTAGTGCTGCACCATGCCAACCCAACCGTTGTTAGCCTGCTTGATGTAGCTGGCTTTGCCTTTTTCGATATCCGAGAAGGTGGCTTTCTGGAACTTGTCTTCGCTGGAATAGATCGCCGGGCCGGTAAAGGTGTGATAGAAGCCGGAGGTACTCGGGGGGTCGTTGCCGTCGCGAGTCAACTGCAGGTAGAGTGACGGATCGATGGGTGCGTTGCTTAGGTTATAGATGTCGTTTTGCACATCGATGTCGTAGCGGCCCTTATACACGGTATACGTCTTCACGACCTTGACGCCGTCGCTTTCGGCTTCGAACACCACTTTCAGCTGGTCGCCCACCAGCGTGGGCTGGGCAGAAACAATATGGAATGGGGTCAGGTGGGTAGGATAGGTCTGGCCTTGCGGTGCACCTACCACGCCGGTCTGGGCCAAGTAGGTCGCAGTCGGGCCGGAATTGTCGAGCAAAGTCATGAATTGGTCAGGGTGCTCTTGCGATGTGTACTTAAGCAATTCCGCCTTGACCAGCTGTGCGCCCAAGGTGTCGAAAGTGAGTTCGTAGACGTCAGTCTTGACGGTGACTTTTTGCGAGGTAGGAGCCGCTGGCTGCTCGGCGCCGGGCACTTTGGTGGGTGTCTTGGGTTGGGCCGCAGACGTGGCGGTGGGAACGCTGGTGTTGGCGCCCGCCGCAGGCGTTGCATTTGCTTTGGGCGTTTGCGCGGTTTGCGTCGTGGCTGGGCTGCCGCCGAATAGCGACGGCTTGCCGTTATGAACTTGCCAGTTATTCCACAGCAGCAAGAGCGAGAAAGAAAAAATCATCCAGAGGACGGTGCGTCGGATATCCATAGCGCCTGTATTAAGTTAAAGCTGGGCAAAAAGCCCATCAGTTTAACGTAGCTCTCCTGAATTGCAGATGAGCGCGAATAGTTGAAAAAACCGCCTTGCGGTCAACGGTACGGCGCCGCCAAACCTAAGGGCAAATGTGCTTTGATCCTGGCACCGGGTCGTAGCCTCCGGCGCACCATGGTTGACAGCGGACAATGCGTTTTGCAGCCAGCCATAAGCCGCGGACGGGGCCATGGATTTCGATGGCTTCGATGGCGTAGACCGAACAGCTTGGCGTAAAACGGCAACTTCTACCCAGCCATGGGCTAAGAAAATAACGATAAAACCGAATGGGGGCAATCAACAATGCTTTTATCATTGCGTGGCGCGGTTCAAGAGGGTGTCGACTTCGAGGCGCACCGTTTTTTTCAGCGCGGTGAGCGAGACGGCTTCGACCTTGGAATAAAGCCGGAACACCAGATCGTGCCCTAAAAGATCGTGGCGGCGATGTCGGAAGGCTTCACGTATGACTCGCTTAATGGCATTGCGTGTGACCGCCCGTGCCGCGAAGCGCTTGGCAATGATGAGGCCCAGGCGAGCACCGGCGGCATCGGGCAAAGCCTGGCGTGGTGTTGTTACAACAAACAACGCCCCTCTAGCGATACGCTTGCCCTTGAGGGCGTTGGCGTATTCCGAGGGGCGGTGCAAGCGCGACGCTTGCGGTAGCGTGGCTCGCATAGGCGTTTGGGTTAATAGACGCTAGAGCCGGCAGGTAACTTATTGAACACTTGCCAGCCTAAAGTGACATTGCCCTATACGGCCAGGCGCTTGCGGCCTTTGGCGCGGCGTGCATTGATAACAGCACGGCCACCGCGGGTTTTCATGCGAATACGAAAGCCGTGGGTGCGCTTGCGGCGGGTCACAGAAGGTTGGTAGGTGCGTTTCATGGGTAATCCAAGTAAAAGAGCTGCCAGAACTGGTGGTTAAAAACGCCACTAAGCGCTATTAAGTAAAGGTGCCTTTAGGCACCTGAACCCAGCCTTAACCCAAAGTCTGGTATTGAAAATTCGCGGAAAGTCTATCATTTCATCAAATTCTTCATGATTAGTCAAACCATTAGTATAAATACGCGGTTCCACTACGGTTCAAGCTTGTGGATAACTATCCCCCCAACAGGGTAGAATCGAGGTTTACAGAAGCGGCAGATATGAAAGATTTTTGGCAAACCTGTGTCCATCGTCTGGAACAGGATCTTCCCCCGCAGCAGATTAGTGCCTGGATTCGCCCATTGGTTCCCCTTGCCTTCGATGAAGCGCAGGGGGTGCTGCGAGTTTCTGCGCCCAATCGCTTCAAGCTCGAGTGGGTGCGCAAAAATTTCTCTCATCAAATCGAAACGCTGGCGTCCGAATGGTATAAGCGGCCGGTGCAGGTGGCCTTTGAACTAGCTTCGGCCAGCGCGGCTTATCGCGCTGCGCCAGCAGGCGCTGCTTTGACCGAGGTGCCTGTAGCCGTTGCCGCGCCGGTCGCCGCCGTGGCCACGCCCGTTGTTGCGGCCGTGACCGAGGCGGCGCACGATCGCTCACGCCTGAATACCGATTTAACGTTCGACAACTTTGTCACAGGCAAGGCCAATCAACTGGCGCGTGCCGCCGCCTTGCAGGTCGCGGAGAACCCTGGGGTGTCGTATAACCCTTTATTTCTATATGGGGGCGTGGGTTTGGGCAAAACCCATCTAATTCACGCCATTGGCAATGCCCTGCTGCTTAGTAACGCCGGCGCGCGAGTGCGCTATGTGCATGCCGATCAATACGTCTCTGATGTGGTCAAGGCGTATCAGCGCAAGGCCTTCGATGAGTTCAAGCGCTATTATCATTCGCTCGATCTGTTGCTGATCGACGACATTCAGTTTTTTGCCGGTAAAAGCCGCACCCAGGAAGAGTTTTTCTACGCGTTCGAGGCGATGGTGGCCCAGCGCAAGCAAATCATTATTACTTCCGACACCTACCCTAAAGAATTGCCCAATATCGACAGCCGCCTGATTTCGCGCTTCGATTCTGGGTTAACGGTAGCCATCGAACCGCCTGAACTGGAAATGCGGGTGGCCATTTTGCTGCGCAAAGCCGAGTCCGAAGGCGTTGCCATGCCCGAAGAGGTGGCCTTTTTTATTGCCAAGCACCTGCGCAGCAACGTGCGCGAACTAGAGGGAGCTCTACGCAAGGTATCGGCCTATGCGCGGTTCCATGGTCGCGAGGTCCTGACCGTGGAAACGTGCAAAGACGCGCTTAAAGATTTGCTGTCAGTATCCAACGGCCAGATCACGGTTGAAAACATACAGAAAACCGTGGCTGATTTTTATAAAATGAAAGTGGCCGACATGTATTCGAAACGCCGGCCTGCCAATATAGCCTTGCCGCGCCAGATAGCCATGTATCTGGCCAAAGAATTAACCCAGAAAAGCCTGCCCGAAATTGGGGATCTGTTTGGCGGGCGCGACCACACCACGGTGCTCCACGCGGTGCGCAAAATTTCCGATGCGCGCTCCAAACAGACTGAACTTAACCACGCTCTACATGTATTAGAACAAACCTTAAAAGGATAACCATGCAACTCGTACAAACGACTCGCGATGCATTGTTGAAACCGTTGTCAACAGTGGCGGGAATTGTCGAACGTAGAAACACGATGCCTATTCTGGCCAATATCTTGTTGCGCAAAGAGGGCAACAAGGTGGCGTTTATCGCGACCGACCTCGAGGTTCAGATCACCACTCATGCCGAATTTGGTGTTGGCTCCGACAACGAGGCGATCACCGTGGCCGCGCGCAAGCTGCTGGACATCCTGCGTGCGCTGCCCGAATCTGGCGATATCAAGCTGGGGCTGGCCAATGCCAAATTGTCGATACAGTCGGGGAAAAGTCGTTTTGCCCTGCAGACCCTGGGTGCAGCCGAGTTCCCCACGCTGTCACAGCCCGAAAAATGGGATGTCTCGTTTTCACTTCCGCAAAAGACGCTTAAGCACCTGTTCAATATGGTGCATTTCGCCATGGCGCAGCAAGATATCCGCTATTACCTTAACGGCCTGCTGTTCGTGTTCGAACCGGGCTGCGTGCGCGCCGTGGCTACCGACGGCCATCGCCTGGCCCATAGCAGCACGGCGGTCGAGGGTATCGAGGTTAAGCAAGACGTGATCGTGCCACGCAAGACTGTGCTCGAAATGCAGCGTTTGCTAAGCGAGTCTGACGATCTGGTCACCATTGACGTGGCCCCGGGCCAGATCCGTTTTCGCTTTGGCGACATCGAGCTTGTTTCCAAGCTGGTCGAGGGCAAGTTCCCCGATTTCACTCGCGTTATTCCCAACAACTACACGCGGCATTTTTCGGTCAGCCGGGAGATACTGCAGGGCAGTTTGCAGCGTGCCGCTATCCTTACCACCGACAAACTGAAAGGGGTGCGGGTACAGTTGGCCGACAATCAGTTGAAGATTTCATCTTCCAATGCCGAGCAAGAAGAGGCGCAGGAAGAAATTGATGTCGATTACACACACGAGCCGCTAGACGTGGGCTTTAACGTCAGTTACCTGCTCGACGTGCTGGCCAATGTCAAGACCGAAGCGATCCAATGGTCGGTGCAGCCCGATGTAAATGCGTCGGCGCTTATTACTTTGCCCGACGACGATCAGTTCAAGTATGTCGTGATGCCCATGCGCATCTAAGTGGTTTTCAGGTCGTACCAACCGGTCATGGCGCCCAAGGCCAGGCCGGTGTGTAGCCGCAAGGCTTTTATAAGGTCTTTTCAAAACGTTATGTCAGAACAAACCGCGATTTCCCCTAGTGCTGCCTATAGTGCCGATTCCATCAAAATGCTTAAAGGGCTTGAAGCCGTGCGTAAGCGTCCAGGTATGTACATTGGCGACACGTCCGACGGCACAGGGCTGCACCACATGGTTTTCGAGGTGGTCGATAACGCCATAGACGAAGCGCTGGCCGGTTATTGTGATGACATCGTGGTGACTATCCATTCAGATAATAGTATTTCGGTCTCCGACAATGGCCGTGGGATTCCCACGGGCATACATAAAGACGACGAGTTCCACCGCAGTGCGGCCGAAATTGTCATGACCGAACTGCATGCCGGGGGAAAGTTCGATCACAACGCCTACAAAGTGTCGGGCGGCTTGCATGGCGTGGGTGTGTCTTGCGTAAATGCGCTGTCTGAATGGCTACGCCTGACTATCTGGCGTAACGGTGAGACCCACGAAATGGAATTCCATCGTGGCGATCGCGTGGCCGCCTTGGCGATGACCGGGCCTTCCGATAAAAAGGGCACGCTGGTCCGGTTTCTGGCCGACGACACTATCTTTGAAAACATCGAATACCACTACGAAATCCTGGCCAAGCGCTTGCGCGAGCTTTCGTTTTTAAATAATGGCGTAAAGATCCGTCTCGTTGACGAACGCCAGGGTAAAGAAGAAAACTTTGCGTTTCTGGGTGGGGTCAAAGGCTTTGTCGAATATATCAACCGCAGTAAAACGGTGCTACACAGTAATGTGTTTGCGGTTAGCGCCGAATCGAGTGTGGGCGGCTCGACGGTTGGCGTAGACGTTGCCATGCAATGGAACGACAGCTACACCGAAACCGTGTTGTGCTTTACCAATAACATTCCGCAGCGCGACGGCGGCACTCACATGACGGGCCTGCGCGCGGCCATGACCCGAGTTCTAAACAAATACATTGCCGATAACGATCTGGCGAAAAAAGCCAAAGTTGAGACCTCTGGCGACGACATGCGCGAGGGCTTGGCCTGCGTATTGTCGGTAAAGGTGCCCGAGCCCAAGTTCAGCAGTCAGACCAAAGACAAACTGGTGTCCAGCGAGGTGCGTCCGGCCGTCGAAGACGCCGTGGGCCGTACGCTGGAAACATGGCTGCTTGAAAACCCCACTGACGCACGCGCCTTGTGCAACAAGATTATCGAAGCGGCGCGTGCCCGCGACGCTGCACGTCGCGCACGCGAAATGACGCGCCGGAAAAGCGTGCTGGAAGGCGCCGGCCTGCCTGGCAAGCTGGCCGATTGCCAAGAGAAAGACCCTGCGTTGTGCGAGCTGTACATTGTCGAGGGCGATTCCGCCGGCGGCTCTGCCAAGCAGGGCCGTGATCGCAAGTTCCAGGCCATTTTGCCTCTCCGGGGCAAAGTACTGAACGTTGAAAAGGCGCGTTTTGACAGGCTTATCGCCAGCGAGCAAATCGCGACGCTTATTACCGCCCTGGGTACCAGCATCGGGCCAGACTTCAATATAGACAAGCTGCGCTACCACCGCATTATTATCATGACCGACGCCGACGTCGACGGTGCCCACATACGCACCCTGCTCCTGACCTTGCTGTATCGCCAGATGCCCGAACTGGTACAACGGGGTTATGTGTACATTGCCCAGCCACCGCTATACAAAGTCAAGGTAGGCCGCGAAGAACGCTATCTGAAAGACGATCAGGAAGAGGCGCAATTCATGTTGCAGCTGGCCCTGAAAGACGCCTCGCTTTTGCGTGAAGAGGGCGCCGCCCCCATTAGCGGCGATGCGCTGGGCGAGCTGGCACGCCAGTATATTTTGGCTGACTCGGTTATCAACCGATTGTCGCGCACCGTAGATATCGAATCGCTGTCGGCCATGGCCGAAGGGGTGCAGATCAATCTGGACACGGCCGAAACCGCCGCCGCCTCGGCCCAACACCTGCAGGAGGCGTTGTACAACCCGGCGCTGCCTCATGTGGTAACGGTCAGTTCCGAATTTGATGAAGAAGCCGGAATACGGCGCGTTGTGGTCAAGCGCATGCATCACGGCAACGTGCGAGTCAGTACTTTCGAGCCGGGCTTTGTGCGTAGCGCCGACTACGCCGTCTTGTCCAAAGCGGCCAAAACTTTTCATGGCTTTCTAGGCAAAGGGGCACTGGTGGTGCGCGGGGAGGGAGACAAGCGCAAGGAAAAGTCAGTGGCCGATTTCCGCGAAGTTATGCAATGGTTACGCAGTGAAGCGGATCGCAGCGTAACCAAGCAGCGTTACAAGGGCCTGGGCGAAATGAACCCGTCGCAACTGTGGGAAACTACCATGGATCCTACTGCGCGTCGCTTGTTGCGCGTGCAGATCGAAGACGCCATTGTGGCCGACGAAGTGTTTACGACGCTGATGGGCGACGATGTAGAACCGAGGCGGGCGTTTATTGAAAAGAATGCGTTGCGGGCGGGGAATATTGATATTTAGGTGTTTTCTAGGTGAAGGCATAACCTGAGAATCCGAGGCCCATAAGTTGAGAAACTTATGGGCCTCGTTCTGTCGATATCCGAGGTTAATTGCCGCTCGTCTTTCCGGGCATGAATGAAATCTAATGAGCTTACACCGGCGACGGTAGCGTTGGATATCACGGGTCGCTCCTAGTTTGCGGGCGTCCTTGGCAAAGCAACCCAAAACAAGAAATGCGGATTTAGGTCCTATTTACCTAAAACGTTTTAGACGGATGCAGCTACTAACGACATGGTGACTAAGGTATACGCAAGCCACAAAGACGGGAGATATTGGGCGCAGCCTACGGGGTGGTTTCTTTTGTTCCGCAACAGAAAAGCGGCCTCTTTTCTGACAGTCATCGCTCTTTGCATAGAATTAATTAGGTCGCACCCAGCCCTAAAAGAGCGAGAATTCTGGATTCAAGAGGCAAAAGTCAAATCGGGCATCAATCGATCTACGTGCGGCTGCTTGTGCTGTCGGGCCTGCGCAAGGTCGTATTCAGTTT
>JBDTLC010000087.1:0-10422 GCA_039935015.1 Paralcaligenes sp.
GGCTTTTCCATACTTTCAATTTGAACAAATACTAAGGTAAACCCTAGGCTCGACGCCGTTATAAAGCCAGCACAACGACCGTCAAGTGATCAAAGCAACAACAGGATCTGTTCATATTGCTGCGGATCAACATATTTGCTGTTGGTATTTTCCAACAAAATATTACATCATCACGCCGAGCCCATTAACTAAGGATGCGCCGGGCCAAACAGGGCTTGATCCTTTAAGCGATTCAACGAGTCGCGCGCGGCGGCCGCCTGCTCAAACTCAAGATTTCGCGCGTGATCCAGCATCAGTTTTTCCAACCGTCGTATTTCTCTGGCTAACGATTTTTCATCACGCAATACCTCGGGCGATATATTGTCGGGCGCCAGAGAAGGATCCGGAGTGGAGACGAAACCATCGATCAGCTCGCGCACCGCCTTATTCACGCCGCGAGCAGTAATGCCATGCACCTTATTGAACTCTATCTGCTTGTTGCGACGCCTCTCAGTCTCGCCCATGGCCCGTCGCATAGAGTCTGTAATTCGATCGGCGTACAAAATGGCGCGACCATGCAGGTTGCGCGCGGCCCGCCCCATGGTCTGAATCAGGCTGCGCTCGGAACGCAGAAACCCTTCCTTATCCGCATCGAGAATCGCCACCAGCGAAACCTCAGGAATATCCAGCCCCTCGCGCAGTAGATTAATCCCAACCAGCACATCGAACACGCCCAGCCGCAGATCACGAATAATTTCCACCCGCTCGACCGTCTCGATGTCGGAATGCAGGTAGCGAACTTTCAAGCCGCTTTCCGCCAGATAGTCGGTCAAGTCCTCAGACATGCGCTTGGTCAGCGTTGTAACCAGCACTCGCTCTTTAAGCGCAACACACTTCTTGATTTCGCCCACTAGGTCATCGACCTGGGTCAGTGCGGGACGCACTTCGACTTCCGGATCGACCAGGCCGGTGGGCCGCACCAGTTGCTCAACCACATTATCGGCGTGCTCCTTTTCGTACACGGCGGGCGTCGCCGATACAAAAACGCACTGGCGCATACGCTGCTCGAACTCCTCCAATTGCAGCGGACGATTATCCAGCGCCGAGGGCAGGCGAAAACCAAACTGCACCAAGGTTTCCTTGCGCGACCGGTCGCCGCGGTACATGCCGCCCAACTGCCCCATGGTCACATGGCTTTCATCAATGAACATCAAAGCATCGGCCGGCAGATAATCGATCAGTGTCGGCGGTGGATCGCCAGGCGCCGCACCCGAGAGGTGACGTGAATAGTTTTCGATTCCTTTGCAGAACCCCAGCTCTTGCAGCATTTCCAGATCGAAGCGTGTGCGCTGCTCCAACCGCTGCGCCTCGACTAGTTTGCCATCTTTTACGAGCACATCGAGCCGCTCGCGCAACTCGATCTTAATGGTCTCTACCGCGCGCAAAACCGTTTCGCGCGGTGTCACATAATGCGAACTGGGAAACACGGTGAATCGCGGCGTTTTCTGTTTGATCCGGCCTGTCAACGGGTCGAACATTTCAAGACTTTCGATCTCGTCGTCGAACATCGTAATTCGCAAGGCCAACTCGGCATGCTCGGCGGGAAACACGTCTATGGTTTCGCCACGCGCACGAAACTTGCCACGCACAAACTCCACATCATTGCGCTCATATTGCATTGCCACCAGGCGCGCCAGCAGTTCCCGCCGCGGGATGGTATCGCCCGTACGCAAGGTCAGCACCATCGCGTGATAATCACCAGGATTGCCGATCCCGTAAATACACGAGACCGTGCCCACAATGATCGTGTCGCGCCGCTCAAGCAGACTTTTAGTGGCCGACAAGCGCATCTGCTCGATATGTTCGTTGATGGATGAATCCTTTTCAATGAACAGGTCGCGTGCGGCCACATAGGCCTCGGGCTGGTAGTAATCGTAGTACGACACGAAATACTCCACCGCATTATTCGGGAAGAAATCGCGCATTTCAGCATACAACTGCGCTGCCAGCGTCTTATTTGGCGCCAGCACAATCGCCGGGCGCCCAAGGCGGGCAATGACGTTCGCCATGGTGTAAGTTTTGCCTGAGCCCGTTACCCCCAGCAACGTCTGGAACATCAGGCCATCATTAATGCCTTCGATAAGAGACTCGATAGCTGCGGGCTGATCGCCGGCGGGCGCAAACGGCTGGTATAGCTGAAACGGACTATCAAGATACTGGACAAAGCCTGGATCACTCATGCTGGACACGTTAAGGGTAAACCCCTTATTATCACACTATTGCCTAAAATTAACCTACTCATCAACTACCGACCCCCAAATAAATGAACTCTCTTTTCGAATCCGTCGAACTCGCCCCGCGCGACCCTATTCTTGGCCTTAACGAACAATACAAGGCCGATACCCGCAGCAATAAGGTCAATCTTGGAATAGGCGTGTACTGCAACGACGATGGGCGGATTCCGCTGCTTAAAGCAGTTCGCCAGGCAGAAGTTACACTTACCGAGGCCGCCGCAGCCCGCGGCTACTTACCTATTGACGGAATTCCAGGCTACAACAAGGGCGCGCAAGTGTTGCTGCTCGGGAAAAACTCTTCGCTTGTCGCCGAGGGCCGGGTGTTGACGACCCAGGCTTTGGGCGGCACCGGAGCCCTCAAAGTCGGTGCCGACTTCCTGCGACGTTTACTACCTGGCTCCAAAGTCGCGATCAGCGCCCCCAGTTGGGAAAACCATCGCGCTATCTTTGAAAACGCCGGCTTCGTCGTCGACACCTATACCTACTACAACTCGACCACACGCGGCCTAGACTTCGAAGGCATGCTGGCCGCGCTGGGCAAGCTTGCGGCCCAGACCGTTGTCGTGCTGCACGCCTGCTGCCACAACCCTACGGGCGTTGACCCCACCCTTGATCAATGGAGGCAAATCGCCAACGTCATCAAAGAAAAGCGGTTAGTGCCCTTTCTGGACATCGCCTATCAAGGCTTTGGCGACGGCCTGGAAGAGGACGCCTCTGTAGTACGGCTGTTTGCCGACCTAGGTTTGACCATGCTTGTCAGCTCGTCGTTCTCGAAGTCATTCTCGCTTTATGGAGAACGTGTGGGTGCCCTGACGCTCATCTCGGCCAGCCACGAAGAATCCACGCGCGTCTTAAGCCAGCTCAAGCGTCTCATCCGCACCAATTACTCCAACCCGCCCACACATGGTGGCACGATAGTATCGATGGTACTGAACACACCCGAGCTTTACACACTCTGGACCGAAGAACTGACAGGCATGCGCGAGCGCATACGTTCCATGCGCGTCGAGCTGGTCGAAAAACTGAAGGCCCATGGCGCCAAACAAAATTTCGATTTTGTACTGATGCAACGCGGCATGTTCTCATATTCAGGGCTCACTTCGGCTCAGGTCGACCGCCTGCGCGACGAACACGCGGTATACGCCCTCAACAGCGGACGTATCTGCGTAGCCGCTTTAAATAGCCACAACATCGATTACGTCGCAGAAGCAATCGCCAAAGTGCTGTAATGGTTTTGGCAGCCCTAAGGGCTGCCGCTACAAAAACGTACCCGCCACTGCTTGTTTTCCTGACAGAACTCGTGCAAAATACACGCTGTATATAAATACAGCTAAGGTTTTGCCATGGCCGTCAAGCTTACTGCGCGTCAACAACAAATACTAGATCTTATCCGCACCGAGATCGCACGCACCGGCTTTCCGCCGACGCGCGCCGAAATCGCACGTACGCTGGGGTTCAAGTCGGCCAACGCCGCCGAAGACCACCTTAGAGCCTTGGCGAAAAAAGGGGCCATCGAACTCACCGCAGGCGCATCGCGCGGCATTCGGTTAAAAAATCAGGCCACCCCTGCACTCCCTGCGACCTCCGCGCTGGCACAGTTATTTCTGCCCCTCATAGGGCGAGTGGCGGCGGGCAGTCCCATCCTGGCCACCGAGCACATCGAACGCGAAATCGGTGTCGAAACTTCCTTGTTTACCCAAACACCCGACTATCTGCTCAGAGTCCGGGGTTTAAGCATGCGCGACGCAGGCATACTCGATGGCGACCTGCTCGCCATTAAAAAAACACCCGAGGCACGTAACGGCCAGATTGTCGTCGCCCGACTGGGCGACGACGTTACCGTCAAGCGCCTCTTCGAGTCAGGCAAGCGCATCGAACTGCTGCCAGAAAACCCCGATTTCAAGCCTATTGTCATCGGCCCCGACGACGATTTTTCCCTGGAAGGCATCGTCGTAGGCTTAATTCGCACTACCCCACTGCATTAACTTCGCGGCGATTTTCGCCGGGGCCGGTAGCAGCAAACGGACGGTGGCAACAAACGGACGGTGGCAGCCACAAGGGCTGCCACTACCAAACATAATGTCGAAAAGGGCGACCACAAGGGTCGCCCCACTAAGCCGGCCGAATCAGTGCTTCATCACGCCGCCGCCCGACGCGCCTTCGGCGGGCTTGGCGGTAGCGACCGCTTCGGCCGCCAGTTTAGCCACTTCTTCATCGGACAGCGGAGTAGGCATATGCTGCAACGCCACTTCCAGTACCCGATCGATCCAGCGCACAGGAATGATCTCGAGGCGATTCTTGACGTTGTCAGGAATCTCCGCCAAATCTTTAACATTTTCCTCGGGGATCATCACTACTTTGATCCCGCCGCGATGAGCCGCCAGCAACTTCTCTTTAAGACCGCCAATAGGCAGGATTTCGCCACGCAAGGTGATTTCGCCCGTCATGGCGACATCGGCTCGAACCGGAATGCCCGTTAGAGCCGACACCATGGCCGTAGTGATCGCTATGCCCGCAGACGGACCGTCCTTGGGTGTCGCACCTTCGGGAAAGTGCACATGCAAATCGCGCTTTTCGAAAGCCGTATTGGCAATCCCCCAGCGCTGCGCCCGTGAACGCACCACCGTACGAGCCGCCTCGACCGATTCTTTCATCACATCGCCCAAGGATCCGGTGCGTGTTACCACGCCTTTGCCCGGCATATCTGCGACTTCAATGGTTAATAATTCGCCACCCACTTCGGTCCATGCCAAGCCCGTAACCTGTCCGACCTTGTTCTCTTTCTCGGCCACGCCAAAGCTATAGCGGCGCACGCCTAAAAATTCGCCAAGGTTTTCAGCGTTGACAACGGTTTCGACCACCGCTGGCGCGCTGGCTGCAGAAGTCTTGCGACGCCGGGCGGTTTCTGGCGACTGAGCCAAAAGATGCTTAACCACCTTGCGGCAAATCTTGCTGATTTCACGTTCCAGCGCACGGACACCAGATTCGCGCGTGTAATAGCGCACAATATCGCGCACAGCCGATTCGTCCAGAGCCATCTCACCCTTGCGCACGCCGTTGTTTTTCATCAGCTTGGGCAGCAGATGGTCAAAGGCAATACGTACTTTCTCGTCTTCGGTGTAACCCGACAGGCGAATGACTTCCATGCGATCGAGTAACGCGGGCGGAATATTCAAGGTATTGCTGGTGGCCACAAACATCACATCGGACAAATCGAAATCGACTTCGATGTAATGATCCTGGAAAGTATGATTCTGTTCCGGGTCAAGCACTTCAAGCAAGGCTGAAGACGGGTCGCCACGAAAATCGGCACCCATCTTGTCGATTTCGTCGAGCAGGAACAAAGGATTGCGCACACCTACTTTGGTCATGTTCTGCAAAATTTTCCCCGGCATCGAGCCGATGTACGTACGGCGATGCCCGCGAATCTCGGCCTCATCGCGTACGCCACCCAGCGCCATGCGCACAAACTTGCGATTAGTCGCGCGCGCGACCGACTGGCCGAGCGACGTTTTCCCCACGCCCGGAGGCCCGACCAAACACAGAATAGGGGCTTTGAGTTTATCGACCCGCTGCTGGACAGCCAGATATTCGATGATGCGCTCTTTGACTTTTTCCAAACCGTAATGATCGGCGTCGAGCACCCGTTCGGCATCGGGAATAGAACCGCTGATGCGGTTTTTCTTATGCCAAGGCACCGCGATAAGGGTGTCGATATAGTTGCGCACCACCGTAGCCTCGGCCGACATAGGCGACATGAGCTTAAGTTTTTTCAGCTCGGACTCTGCCTTTTTATATGCTTCTTTAGACATTTTGGCGGCAAGAATTTTCTTCTCGAGATCTTCGATATCTGCGCCATCTTCGCCTTCGCCCAACTCTTTCTGGATAGCCTTGACCTGCTCATTCAAGTAGTAGTCGCGCTGGCTTTTTTCCATTTGCTTCTTGACACGACCACGTATGCGCTTTTCGACCTGAAGAATGTCGATTTCGGCCTCAAGCTGAGACAGAAGATTTTCAAGGCGCTCGGACGTGCCAGTAGACTCGAGCATTTTTTGCTTTTGTTCAAGCTTGAGCGGCAAATGCGCCGCAATCGTGTCGGCAAGACGACCCGCATCGTCAATCCCACTAAGCGAAGTGAGGATTTCCTGAGGGATTTTTTTATTCAGTTTGACGTACTGCTCGAACTGCGCAACGATAGTGCGGCGCAACGCCTCGGACTCGGCACCTAGTTCAGTATCAGGCTCAAGCGGCAGGACTTTGGCCATGAAATGCGTCTCGGCGTCGCTCACATCCTGAATCCGGGCGCGTTGCAGGCCTTCGACCAGCACCTTGACCGTGCCATCGGGCAACTTGAGCATTTGCAAGATGCCCGCCGCGCAGCCAATCTCGTAAAGATCGTCGGGCGTAGGGTCGTCCTTGCTGGCCGACTTTTGCGCCACCAACATGATATTGTTGCCCGCCTCCATGGCCAGCTCGAGCGCCTTGATGGAGCGAGGACGGCCCACGAACAAAGGAATCACCATGTGTGGGAATACCACTACATCGCGTAGAGGCAAAAGAGGCAAGTCCATGGGTTCTGAAGAGAGAATCTGGCTCGCAGCCATAGTAATTTCCTTAAAAAGCACCGCTTCGGAAACGAAAGGGAAGCGTCTGCCTCCCTTTCGCTGTACTACCTGTAAGTGTATGTAGGGGCGACGGCCAGATATTCAAGCCCTATTGTCTACACCCCTGTACATCTAAATAGGCTACATAGCGCTTACGCGGCGGCGTCTTTCAGTTTGGGCCGGTCAGCCTTGCGCTCGGGCGCAGGCTTGGTGTCTTGATCGGCAAAAATAAGCAAGGGTGTGCCTTTACCTTCAACCGCGTTTTCATCCAGAACTACTCGTTTGACATTGGTTTGCGACGGAAGTTCATACATAGTGCCCAAGAGCGCCTGCTCGACAATAGACCGCAAGCCGCGCGCACCCGTGCGCCGCTTGAGCGCACGCCGGGCGATGGCGCTGAGAGCTTGTGGACGAACGTCGAGCTCAACATCTTCCATCTCAAACAGCTTCTGGAACTGCTTGATCAGTGAATTCTTGGGCTCGGTGAGAATGCGGATCAGTGTGTCTTCTTTGAGCTCTTCGAGTGTCGCGACAACAGGCAAGCGACCGACCAGTTCTGGAATCAGGCCGAACTTAATCAGATCTTCGGGCTCGACCTCGGTGAAAAGCTCGCCCACACTACTGGCGTCTTTGGCGTGCACCGAAGCCGAAAACCCAATACCAGACTTTTCAGTACGCTCACGAATAACCTTTTCGAGCCCATCAAAAGCGCCGCCCACGATGAACAGGATGTTGGTCGTGTCAACCTGAACGAAGTCCTGATTGGGATGCTTACGCCCGCCCTGAGGCGGCACAGAAGCCACCGTGCCCTCGATCAGCTTAAGCAAGGCCTGCTGCACGCCTTCACCTGACACGTCACGGGTAATGGACGGATTATCAGATTTACGTGAAATCTTGTCGATTTCGTCGATATAGACGATGGCACGCTGAGCCTTTTCAACCTCGTAATTACAGTTTTGCAGCAGTTTCTGAATAATATTTTCTACGTCTTCTCCCACATAACCCGCTTCGGTCAGCGTGGTCGCGTCGGCCATCACAAAAGGCACATCAAGCATACGTGCAAGGGTTTGAGCCAACAAAGTCTTGCCCGATCCGGTAGGCCCTATCAGTAAAATATTGCTTTTCGACAACTCGACATCATCGCCCTTGGCCACGCCATAACGTATACGCTTGTAGTGGTTATAAACCGCCACAGCCAGATTGCGCTTGGGTACATCTTGCCCAATCACGTAACCATCGAGAAAGCTTTTGATTTCGTGAGGCGTGGGCAATTCATTATGAATCGCGTCGCGGGCTGTCTCGTGGGTTTCTTCCAGGATGATATCGTTGCACAGACCGATGCACTCATCACATATGAAAACCGATGGCCCAGCAATAAGCTTGCGAACCTCGTGCTGGCTCTTATTGCAAAACGAACAATGCAATACTTTCCCGTCCGTGGATCCTTTTTTTTCAGGCATAAAACTCTTCGATTGTAGGACGCCCGTTGTGAGCGCCACGTAGCGGCACCCCTCGTGGGTGCCATCAATAACTAAGAACCAACCCTCACACCTCGTCGGCCCGAGAGACCAGTACTTTGTCAACCAGACCATACGATACCGCATCTTCGGCCGACATGAAATTATCGCGTTCGGTATCGACTTCAATACGCTCCAGCGGTTGCCCCGTGTGTTTGGAGAGAATGCGGTTCAAGCGTTCGCGCAAGCTCAGGATTTCGCGTGCCTGAATCTGGATATCGGATGCCTGTCCGTGAGTGCCGCCCGAAGGCTGGTGAATCATCATGCGCGAATTGGGCAAGGTATAGCGCTTGCCTTTAGCGCCCGCGGCCAGCAAAAAAGCACCCATGCTAGCGGCAAACCCCGTGCACAAAGTGGACACATCGGGTTTGACAAACTGCATGGTGTCGTAAATGGCCATGCCTGCGTAGACCGAGCCACCCGGCGAATTGATATACAGCGAGATGTCCTTGTCGGGGTTTTCGGATTCGAGGAACAAAAGTTGTGCCACTACCAGGTTGGCCGACTGATCGTTGACTTCACCCACGAAAAAAACCACCCGCTCGCGCAGAAGACGCGAATAGATATCGTAAGACCGCTCACCACGGCCCGACTGTTCAATAACGATAGGCACGTAACCCAGGCCAGTGGGCGTCACCGAGCCACCACCGTTCATTGATGCATAGAAGTCAGTAAATCTCTGCATTTATGCAGTCCCCATGATTTCATCAAAAGGCACATTCTCGTCGGCGACTTGCGCCTTGGCCAAAACGTGGTCCACCACATTGTCTTCCAGCACAATGGCTTCGATTTCAGAGCGGCGCTGACGATCGGCCAAGTAGTAGGCCACCACTTGGGCCGGCTGCTCGTAGTTTTGCGCAAACTCTTCAATACGCGCGCGTACCTGGTCAGGTTTAGCTTGCAGGTCGGCGCTAGTGACCAGCTCGGACACCAGTAAGCCCAAACGCACGCGGCGCTCGGATTCTGCCGTAAAGGCTTCCACTGGAATGGGTACTGAATCTGCATTGGGCAGGCCGCGCTTTTTGAGATCTTCGCGTGCTGCGGCGACACGGGTTTGCGCATCGTTGTCGACCAGCGCTTTGGGCACAGGAAAGTCGCAGGCAGCGATCAGTGCATCCATCACGCTGCCCTTGGTGCGGGCCTGTGCGCGCGACTTGATTTCGCGCTGAATATTGGCGCGCACATCGGCGCGCAACTTGGCTACATCGCCTTCGGCCTGACCCAGCGTCTTGGCAAACTCGGCATTGACCTCGGGCAACAGCGCCTCGGCGACTTCTGTCACCGTAATGGCGAATTCAGCCGTTTTGCCAGCTACTTCCTTGCCGTTGTAGTCAGCGGGAAACGTAAGTGGAAAGGTCTTCTTGTCACCGGCCTTCATGCCGCGTACGGCCGATTCGAACTCGGGCAACATACGGCCCTGGCCCAGTACGAAGGGAAACTTCTCGGCAGTGCCACCATCGAATGGCACCCCGTCGATAGTGCCCGCAAAATCAAGCGTGATGCGGTCGTCGTCTTGTGCCGCGCGCCCATCGCGCGCTTCGTACGTAGCGCGTTGCTTGCGCAAGATGTCAATCGTGCGATCGACCTCGGCGTCGCCCACCTCGACCTGAGCCCGCTTAACGTGCAAAGTAGACAGATCGGGTGCAGTCACCTCGGGATAGACCTCGAACGTAGCGGAGAATGCCAAAGCACCCTCTTCGGTTCCTTCCGTTTTAGGCTCCAGATTAGGAACCCCTGCTACACGCAGCTTGGCTTCGGAAATGATCTTGTCAAGCGATTTACCCACTTCGCCATTGATCACGTCGTACCGAATGCCCGGACCATGGCTGCGCTCGATCATCGCCAAGGGCGCCTTACCGGGCCGAAACCCCTGCACCTTGGCAGTGCGGGCGACGCGTTTTAGCTGCGTCTGGACTTCTTTTTCAATATCAGCGACCGAAACGACCAGATCAACACGGCGCTCCAGGCCAGACAAAATTTCAACCACGGGCTGCATTAGAGACCTATATAAATGAGTAATTAAATAAA
>JBDTLC010000088.1:0-15549 GCA_039935015.1 Paralcaligenes sp.
CTGAGCCAGAAACTCTTCAACACCTGCGCGACCCTGGTGAAATAGTTTGCCATTCAGGAACACGGCTGGAACAGACAAGATTTCGCGGTTCTGGACTTCCTCTTGAAAAAATGCGCCATCGATTGCCACATGGTGAATCTTGGGATTGATGACCGACATGGCGTTCAGGGCCTGGACCACATCCGGGCAATTCTGGCACGATAGCGAAAAATAAGTTTCAAACAGATATTCGCCAGGCAATCTGCGAATTTGTTCGACAGTGGCTTCATCCAGCTTGGGTGGGTGGCCGCCAACCTGCAGCAAAGCCAGCACTAGCGAGGTAAATTCGTGGCCAAGTGGAATGCCCGCGAAATGTACCTCAATATCGGTCCCGGTACGAGCAATGGCGAACGATGGCACGCGCTGATCTTTCGCCGTATCGGACACGAGCGTAATTTTGTCGGACAGGCCGGCAATCTCTTCGAGAAAGGCGCGCAACTCCTGCGCCTTTGCACTGTCATCGAGTGATGCGCGTAATTCAACGGCTTGCGTGACCCGCTCAAGATACGTTCCTAATTGACCTTTGATGTTTGCATCCAACATAGTATTTACCTTTTATTCGATTTCTGAATCAATCGAGGCTTTGCTTCGCTTTCACGTTCGCGTTCCCAATTGCTTTAGAAACAGAGTTAGTTATGCAAACAACCTTGAACTGGCCGATTGGCACAATTCTGGTTTTGCTAGGGTTGAGAGGGTGCTCGCCGCGCCAGAATACAAGTGCGGCGAGCTATGGAGCTGGGCGATATCCTGATTAGATTTTGCCGACCAGATCCAACGAAGGTGTCAATGTTTTGGCGCCTTCTTTCCACTTGGCCGGGCACACTTCCCCTGGGTGAGACGCAATGTATTGAGCCGCTTTGACCTTGCGCAGCAGCTCGGATGCGTCACGACCGATACCGTTGTCATGGATCTCCAGGACTTTGATTTCGCCTTCGGGATTAACCACAAAGGTTCCGCGTAGCGCCAAGCCTTCTTCTTCAATGAGCACATCAAAGTTGCGTGTCAGCAATTGGGTGGGGTCGCCGATCATTGGGTAGGTCACTTTCTTGATTGCTTCCGACGTGTCGTGCCAAGCCTTGTGGGCGAAATGCGTGTCGGTCGAAACGCTGTATACCTCGACGCCAAGCTTTTGAAATTCGGCATAATGATCGGCTAGATCTTCAAGCTCGGTCGGGCACACAAAGGTGAAGTCGGCAGGATAAAAGACGAACACCGCCCATTTGCCGGCGACCGAGGTATCGCTGACTTCGACAAATTTGCCATTGTGAAAGGCGGTTGCCTTGAAAGGCTTTATTTTGGTATTGATGAGAGACATCAGAACTCCTGGTTTTGTGGTTAACAACAGATGATGGTGCCACTTTAGGCGTTTTCTAGCAATAAGTAAAATTGATAGTTACTATAGAATCAATTGTTTTAAACTATTGACAGCATTCGGATGCTGGACGAGACATTCTGTGTGTTAATACTGCGAGCGCGAGTCCTGCAGTCCGGCACGGGCAGGGGCGCCGCTACATCGGCGACGGGCAGGTAATTGTAGCGGCACCTCTTGTGGGTGCCATTTTTACGGGTATGTATTTATAGATATCGTCTTGTGGACGCCAAATCAAATAGGAGAGCTGAATGCAGCACTCGCATGCATGTCGGAACTTTTCGTCGTTTGCAATGGTCACTTACAAGTAAGAGTACTCGAAAGTAAGGTCGAGATATGAACGAAGAGCCAAGCCCCTCATCTGAACATCCGGAATTTACGCCGAATAACCGCCGCCTTCTGCTCACGGCAAGCGCAACGATAGGGGCGGTTGGGATTGTCGGGGCGGCTATTCCATTCGTCGAGTCGATGAACCCGAGTGCGCGCGCGACGGCCGCCGCCGGGCCGGTAGAAGTCAATGTCGGCCAACTCGCACCCGGACAGTTGATGGTGACAGCCTGGCGCGGTAGGCCGATATGGGTTTTGCATCGATCCAAGGAAGAGTTGGCGGCGTTGGCAAAAATGGAGCCTTTATTGGCAGATCCACATTCACTGAATTCCCAGCAACCGCCTGATATGAAAAATTTGCATCTGCAAGAAGGCTGGCGTTCAATTAAGCCCGAATATCTCGTGCTGGTGGGTATCTGCACTCATCTAGGCTGCATCCCCAGTTACATGCCCGACCCCGGTTCATTGGGCTCTTCCTGGCCGGGCGGCTTCCTGTGCCCCTGCCATGGTTCGCGCTACGATCTATCTGGCCGAGTACTGTCCAACTTTCCCGCTCCGCTCAACCTGCCTGTGCCACCCTATTTCTTCGAGTCAGACACGTTAATCAAGATCGGCATGCTCAAGGACAAGAAGGATCAAAATTGGGAACCTACTACTTGGTAGCATCGGGGAAGGTGTTGTGCAGAGATAGACTGAGGGACAGCGAAAAGGGCTTACAGACCGAAATCTGTAAGCCCTTGATTTAATTGGTCGGAACGGAAGGATTCGAACCTTCGACCCCTTGCACCCCATGCAAGTGCGCTACCAGGCTGCGCTACGCCCCGAAACTAATTGCTTTATAGCCATTAGTGCACCGACCCAGTCTTTCAAGATCGGCGAAGAACGAAATTCTAGCATAAATAAGGGTTGTGTTTCTGCTTGCTACCGCAGCCTCTTTACCGAGAGAAACGCGGCGTTTTCGGCTAATCCGGTTCCAGGTTCGGAATAATAGATGTGTGCTTTGCGCTTGGCATATGTTTAGGCTCTCGTGCATAATCGCAAGAGGCACGTTTATCAAGGAGCCGGGGTGAGATTACTCGTTTTTGGATTAGCAGGGGCTGCATTGTTGTCGGGATGCGCTATAGGTATACAGCCTGGCCAGTCGCCCAGTGATTCCTACACTGTGGCGCGTGACTATCAAACGGTCTACAAACGTGCCGAGGATCAGGCCGACCAATGCTTGCGTGGAAAGAATGCATACTCGGTGCAGGCGACGCTAAATCAGGATGCGCGCTCTGGCGTTGTGTCGGTGGTGGCTCCGTTAGGCGCTGCGGTCGTGGCGCGCACCGAGCTAAAAGCTATCGATGCGACACATACTCAGGTGTCGCAAATTGTCTGGGGTTACACACCTTGGGATAAGAATGCGCTCGATGCGATGCGCGAGTCTGTGCGTATGGATACCACCGTTTGTTTTGCCTATAAATAGGTAGCGTAGATCAAGGCTACAGCAACGCCTGCGCCATTATCGCCCACAAAAATGTGCGGGTGGCTAAGCCAGCTTGGCTTTGACCTGAGCCGCGATGGCCGACATATCGGCGCGCCCGGCAAGTGTGGTTTTGACAATCCCCATGACCTTTCCGATGGCGGCTGGGCCGCTTACGCCTTGACGGGTAACCTCGGCAATCGCGGCTTGAACTGCTGTGTCGACTTCTTCGGGCGTGGCGGCCTGAGGCAGGAATTCTTGCAGTATGGTTAGTTCGGCTTTTTCCTGTGCCGCGGTTTCTAGACGTCCGGCCTTTTCGAATGCCGCGATGGATTCGCGCCGTTGTTTGACCTGTTTTTCGATTACGGACGTAATTTCACTGTCGTCGAGTTCACGGCGCCCGTCGATTTCTTTTTGTTTGACGGCGGCCAGCAAGAAACGCAGCGTGCCTAAACGTGCAGAATCTTTGGCGCGCATGGCCGTCTTGACAGCTTCGGACAGTTGAGGTTTGAGCGTGTTGCTCATAGTAATTCCCAAGTAAAACCCGTGCCAGGGCATGGATTGCAGAAAGTTAGAACAAACATTTTAACGCGCAGGCGATGCTATCGCGATGTGCTTGAGAGTTGTCACGGGTTTTGGCACCCACAAGAGGTGCCGCACCAAAGCGGTTCAATGAAAGTTGCGACTTTTGATCGTTAACCCCTCGAGCAGCTCGCTTAAGTCGACCAGACGGCTGGCGACGAGGTGGCTAATACCCTGGTGACTTTGCCAGATGCCGTAAACGCCCAACAGACATGCCTGCAAAAGCTCCAGATGCTGACGCTGAGCCAGCTCTGGGCGAACGATGACGTTGACCATGCCGGTTTCGTCTTCGAGACTGACAAATACGACTCCTTTAGCGGTTTGCGGCCGTTGCCGCATGGTGACTATGCCACAGGCCCGGGCTAGCCTGTGGTCGGGATAGTCGCGCAAGAGATCTGCCGCACTGATGAATCGTCGGGCCTGCAAAATGGGGCGTAGCAGCGCAAGTGGGTGCCGCCCCAGGGTCAACCCCAACGTTTGGTAATCGGCGAACGTGCTTTGCCCTTCGGTGAGGGTGGGAAGATCGGGCAAAACAGTGTCGGCTATCGGTGCGGGGCGCAGTAGATCTTTGAACGGAGCGTTCGCCGCCTGCCAGCGAGCCAAACGGCGATGTCCACTTAATTGGCGCAGGGCATCGGCTGCGGCCAGAGCGTCCATATCGTGGCGACTTAGTGCGGCTCTCAAGGCCAGATCGTGCGTATCGACAAAGGGACGTTGTTTGCGGGCCGCCTCGATGCGTACGCCTGCTTCGCAGGACAGGCCTTTGATCAGATTAAAGCCCAGACGCACCGCTGGGCGGAGGTCGGAGCCGGTGGTAGCAGGGTCGGACGATTGTTCAAATGAGGCCTCCTGTAGGCTCGTTACAATGTCCACCGGTAAAACGTGTACATGATGCTTGCGTGCGTCTTGCACCAATTGGCGCGCAGAATAGAATCCCATGGGCTGGGAATTCAAGAGCGCCACCAGAAAGGCTTCGGGCTCATGACACTTAATCCATGCGCTGATATAGGCCAGAATGGCGAAACTGGCTGCGTGGCTTTCCGGGAAACCGTATTCACCAAAACCTTCAAGTTGCTTGAATAGGGCTTGCGCAAATTCTTCTGAATAGTCGTGGGCCAGCATGCCGCTTACAAAACGTGCATGGAATTTGTCGATGCCTCCTTTGCGTCGCCAGGCCGCCATTGAGCGACGTAGTTGGTCGGCCTCGCCATCGCTAAAGCCCGCCGCCGTGATGGCGATCTGCATCACCTGCTCCTGGAAAATGGGTATACCCAGTGTGCGTGACAGGACCGGCTCGAGGCGGTGAGGGTAGCTGACGGGCTCCATCCCCTGGCGTCGTCGCAGATAAGGATGAACCATACCCCCCTGTATGGGGCCCGGCCGAACAATGGCAACTTGCACCACCAAGTCGTAGAATTTTCGTGGCCGCAGACGCGGCAGCATGCTCATCTGCGCCCGCGACTCTATTTGAAAGACGCCGATCGTGTCCGCTTGGCAAATCATGTCGTAAGTAGCTTCATCTTCGCGAGAAACATCCTGCATGGTGAAGGCCTGGGCACGACGCCAGCCCACTAACGCCAGGGCGCGCTTGAGTGCCGACAACATGCCCAGGGCCAGGACATCGATTTTCAGCAAGCCCATGGCATCGAGATCGTCCTTGTCCCATTGCACAACGCTGCGATCGGGCATGGCCGCATTTTCGATAGGTGTCAGGCGTGACAGTTTGTCGCGTGAAATAACGAACCCGCCGGGATGTTGCGATAGGTGGCGTGGAAAACCTATGATTGTTTGTGTCAATTCCGCCCATAGAACCGTTACACGGGAATTGCGGTCCAGGCCGTGTTCGGCAATCTTGTCGTGCAGGGTCTGCTTGCTGTCCCAATGCTGGAACGAGTGAGTCACACGGGCAATCAGATCCAGATCCAGGCCTAGCGCTTTACCGGTGTCACGCAAGGCGCTGCGGGTTCGATAGGTGGTGACCACTGCCGTCAGGGCGGCGCGCTGGCGTCCGTATTTTTGGTAGATGTACTGAATGACTTCTTCGCGGCGCTGATGTTCAAAATCGACATCAATATCGGGAGGTTCCTTGCGTTCCGGGCTGATGAATCGGGCAAATAGCATATGGCTGTGCTCGGGCTCGACTTCGGTGATCCCCAGGCAATAGCACACCGCTGAATTGGCCGCCGACCCACGGCCCTGGCAGAGGATGCCACTGCGTCTTGCATAAAGGACAATGTCGTAGACCGTTAAAAAATAAGGTTCGTAGCCTAGATCCGAAATAATGCCCAGCTCGGTTTCCAATTGCCTTCTGACTTTGTCGCTTGGGCCATTGGGGTAGCGCTTTTGTGCACCGGCATAGGTTTCCTGACGTAGATAGCTTTTGACGGTGTGCCCTTCAGGGATGATTTCAATGGGATATTCGTAGCGGATTTCATCTAGCGAAAAGGTGCATCGCCGGCTGATCTCAAGCGTTTCTTGCAGCGCGCTTTCTGTGTATAGCGCGGCCAGGCGCAGGAGGCTGCGTAGATGATGTTCGGCGTTGGGCTTGAGCCCATAGCCGCAGTCGCTGATGGGTTGCTTCAACCGTATGGCTGTCAGGGTATCGTGCAAAGGTTGGCGTGATCGCCTGTGCATTTCGACCCCACCTGCGGCGACTAATGGTATGCCCAGATGAAGAGCCTGTTGTTGCAGTCCCGCGCAGCGTGGGGCGTCGTCGTGATGATGATGCCGGGTCAACCCCAACCAGAGGCGACCTTTAAAAGGGTTTAGCAAGGGTTCGAGCAGCATGGACCAGGCAGGGGGGTGGAGGTGGCTGTCGGGTTTGAAAATAACTAAGCAATCGGGCAGATTTTTAAGATGCGCTAAAGGACCCCGGGCTTCCAATAAATCGCTCAGGCTCAGGAAATAGTTGCCTTTTACGCTATGGGCTCGTGCCAGCGTGATCAGTTCGGATAAATTCCCGTAGCCATTGCGGTTACAGGCCAGAATGATAATTTCGGACAAACTGTTTTCAAGAAAAAAGCGGCTGCCGATAATCAGTTTTATGGCATGTTGTTTGGCCTCTGTATAGGCGCGCACTATGCCGGACAGCGAACACTCGTCAGCCATGGCCAGCGCTTGATAGCCCAGTTGCGCCGCACGTTGCACTAGCTCTTCGGGATGCGAGGCACCTTTTAAAAATGAGAAATTCGACAAGCAGTCTAATTCAGCATAAAGAGGAAGTGCGGGGGTTTTCATGGGTTTATGACAATGGGCCTTAGCCGAACAGACCGTGCAGAAACCAGCGGGCTTGTGGCGCTTCACGTTGCCGGTAGACCCAGTAGCGGGCGCACGTAGCGTCCTGAGCAATGAAGTAATCGCGCGCTTCGTGTGCAGATTTGCTCCACCAGCCGGTTTCAATGCGTTCGGGGCCTTGAATCAGATGCAAGCTTGCGCCTTGGTAAACGGGGCGGTTGTCGCGAGTTTGCAAAGCAAGCGGGGCAGGCAGCAGCCAGAATGGCCGGGTTTGGCTTGGCATACTGTGTGTGGCCACGCGGGTTTGTCCCCGGGAGGTGCGTTGGGTTCGAGTATTTACGACGGGAGGAGGGGGCCAGTCTAGAGCGGATACCCAGCAGTTCGCCTGTTCGGGCCGGTAATCGGCATTGGGCCGAGGATGTAGTACGTGTGCAGCGCCCAGGCGTGCGCATAACAGATCCAATAGATGACCCTCATGGCTTGCCCATTGGGTGGGTTCCAGAAACAGATTTTGGCTACGTTCCGGTCTGGGTTCGATCGTGTCGACGTTCAGTTCGATGGCGATCACCGGAGCGTTTAGGATAAGTGTGTGCAGTTGTTCGCTCAGGACCGTTAAAAAATCGCCAGGCCGCCAGGCCGCTTCGGATAGTTTCAGAGTTAACTGGGTAGGGGCTTGGGCATGTCGCCCTTTTTCGTGGTGCAGGTTGAAGCTAAGTGTGGCTACCGCGGCATGTTTGGCCTGTAGCCAGCCGCAGAGCTGTTCGATGAGACGGGCGGCCACATACTGTACGGCCTGGGTGTGCTCGATGTGCTGGGATAGTTCGTGGCGTTGGGCAAAGTGAATGGGTGCTTCAAACCACTGAAAATGTTCGTCGGCAGCGCCATACGCGGCATCCAGAGCGTGAATCAGAGCAGGATCACTGCGCTGTTGCAAGCCTTTGCGCGGCAGTTGGCGCAATTGCGCCAATGTTTGGCAGCCTATGCCCTGCAGCCATTCAGCATAGGCTTTGGACGAGGGCAGAAGGTCGACAGCTAGAGGATCGAGCCTACGCCGTAGCGAAGAGGCTTGCAACACACGGCGTAGCCTTGATTGGGTTTGCCAGGCCAATAGGCTCGCGCCGCAGGCGCTAGGCGCCATCCCTAAGCGAGCCTGAACGCTTAGAGTGCTCAATGTGTTGGCCAGCCGTCGCCACAGGCCGCGTGGCCCCTGAAACAGGCGCAGGCTGGCGCTTACCTCGAGCACCAGTGTGTGAGCATCGAAAAACGCCAGGCAAGGCGTGTATTGCAAGAGGCTTAGGGCGATTTGTTGCAGGTATTGGCCTTCTGCAACGGGGTCCGCATCGCGCGCCACGATGTCCGGGGCCAGAGCCAACACAGTACTTAGGCGCATGCCTGCCCGCAGCCCAAGGGCCTGGGCCGCGGGGGTGGACGCGTAAACCTTTTCCTGCAACAAAACAGCCGCCAGCGGCGTATTAGTTGGCCAGTGCGGAAAGATCGCGTCCAGACTGTGCGTGGGCAGGTAAAGAGAGATCCAGAGTGGCATGGGGCATGGGCCTTGCAGCTTCGGTGCGTGCCGGATAAAGAGGAATAAGAATGGGGCTCGCGCAGGTCGGACCACGGCGTTTGAGTATGGAGGCGGCCACGCCTTGCGTGGCGGGTTCGAGGGCCACGCGCAAGGGTGCAGCACTGGGCTGTTGTGCAGCGGCGGGAGGGCGGAACAGAATGAACAGGATATCGGTTTGCGTAGCCAGCCATTGCAGACGGCGTAGCGCCTGAGGCCGGATAAAGGTGGACCAGCATAGCAAGGCGGCACAGGCCTGGTTTTTCAGGATTTGTTCGGCTGACCAAAGGCTATCGAAAACGGTTTCGGCCTTGATCCATAGCAGGCGATGTTTGCCAAGCTGCCAATTAAACCAGCAATGGAAATGGGGGATGTAGGGTGGACTAAGCAGTGCGATACAGCGATCGGAGTCGAGTTGTGCCAGGGCGGGGCGCAGCAAGTGCAGTTCGCCAATGCCTGGCCGGCATGGCATAAGTTCAATAAGCGTCCCAACAGGCCAGCCCTGATTGGGAAGTTCATGGTTCAGAAGATCGAATCCGGTAGGGATAGCGGCCCGACGTGTGCCGGCCAGCTGAGACCCGCGCCATAAGGCTGGATGTATGCGCTCAGGATGCAATAAGACAGGGGATTGAAGAAGGGTGTTCATAAGGCATAGGGGTGTTTGGACCGTGGGCAGGATGATATGAGTTGGTTTTAGCATATTACTGTATAAATATACAGTATAAAAACCAATATGTTTTCCAATGTTCGTGTCAATGCATAAATGGCGGCCGCAAGGGCTATATCCACTGCGCTATTTTCGTCCGCATCGGTTCGTGTCAACGCATAAATGGCAGCCACAAGGGCTGCCACTACGAAAACGTACCCGTCAATCATGTAGTGGCACCCCTTGTGGGTGCCAAACCCGTGAGCGTGTTTTCACGAAGGTGTTGCCATGAGTGCTTGTCTAAGGGTATAGTGCGCAGGTCTTTTTTACTGGAGATCCCTTGTGGATAGTGATTCGTGTAGTAGTCGATCTTGCACCGGCAGCTGACGAGGTTTCCATAAGATTCTCTGCCGCTGCCCTTATTTCAGGCGGATAACGGCATCGATGGGCCATTCGGCTTCATTGATCTCTTCTTTTCCCCTTATTTCTTGTTTGCCGTGATGTGCTCGCGGGCACTGCGTTATCGCCTTGGCTTGGCCCTGGGCGGCGATGAACGCTTTTGTCCCCGGCATTGCACGGTATGTTGGGTCCGGAATTGTGGCCGATGCCTATGCTCGGCCAGTAGGGAAGAATCATGAATTTAAATTTTCTCAGGCAGCGCCTGCTGGCGTTGGCTAATAAGGGTATGCCGGCGCGGCAGTTTCGCCGCCTGGCTTTTCTGGACTTTTTGCGCGGCTCTGCCGTGGGCGAAGAAGTGCCTGATCGTCTGTCTACTTATTTGGTCGAAATGTCGCGGGCGACGTCTGATGCCGTATTGAGCGATCTGACGTCGCATCAAGACGGTTTAAGCCAGGCCCAGGCCGATGCAAAGCTCGAGGAGTTTGGCCCGAACGAAATTGCGCACGAAAAACCCATGCCCTGGTGGGACCACTTATGGTTGTGTTATCGCAATCCGTTCAATTTGCTCTTGACGGTGCTGGCCCTGATTTCGTTCCTGACCAATGACATGAAAGGCACGACGGTCATCGGCACCATGGTGGTCGTGTCGACCTTGTTGCGTTTTGTGCAGGAAAAACGTTCCAACACGGCGGCCGAGAAACTCAAAGAAATGGTCAGCAATACGGCCACTGTTTTACGCCGCGACCCGGCGCAAACGGCTGGAGTCGAAGCTGAGCAGTTTTTTGGGGTGCGCCTGCACCCTCGCAATCCACGCAAGACCGAGCTGCCCATAAAAATGCTGGTACCCGGCGACATGGTGCTGCTGTCGGCCGGGGATATGGTGCCGGCCGATTTGCGCATATTCGGCGCTAAAGACTTGTTTATCAGCCAGTCGGCTCTTACCGGAGAATCTCTGCCGGTTGAAAAATTTGCCCAACAAAGCGATGCCTCGATCACCAACCCCCTGGAACTAGAGAACTTGTGCTTCATGGGCAGCACAGTGATAAGCGGGTCGGCCATATCGATTGTTATCAGCACGGCCAATCAGACCTATTTCGGCGCTTTGGCCGAGAGGGTGACCGCGGCCGATCACGAGCCCACACAGTTTCAGTCGGGCGTAAACAAGGTTAGCTGGTTGCTGATTCGTTTCATGTCGATCATGACTCCGCTGGTTTTGCTGCTAAATGGGTTTACCAAGGGCGATTGGGGCGAAGCGGCCCTGTTTGCCTTATCGATTGCGGTAGGCTTGACGCCGGAAATGTTGCCCATGATCGTAACCTCGACCCTGGCCAAAGGTGCGGTGGTTCTATCGCGCAAGAAGGTCATCGTCAAACGCCTAGAGGCCATCCAGAATTTTGGCGCCATGGACATACTGTGCACCGACAAAACAGGCACTTTGACTCAAGACCGTATCGTGCTGGAGCGACACACCGATATCTTTGGCCAGCCCGATGATCAGGTGCTGGAGATGGCCTATTTGAACAGCTACTACCAGACGGGCCTGAAGAACTTGCTCGATGTGGCCGTGCTTGATCATGCCGAGCTGCGTCAGGAATTGAATCTGGCGCATAACTTTCGCAAGGTCGATGAGATACCTTTCGACTTCGTGCGCCGCCGTATGTCGGTAGTGGTCAGCGAGCGTGAAGACCATCACGAGCTTATTTGCAAGGGCGCCTTGGAGGAGGTGCTGGCGGCCTGCACTCATGTGCGCAATGGTGGCCAGACCGAGCCCTTGACCCTTGAGTGGCTGGAAAATATCCGTCAGATTACGACTAAGCTGAATCTGGAGGGTCTGCGTGTGGTGGCGGTGGCCAGCAAAGATCTGCCCCCGACGCGATCGGTGTATGGCGTGGCTGATGAGGCCGATCTGACGTTGATGGGGTATATGGCGTTTCTGGATCCCCCCAAAGAAACCACGCGACCGGCCTTGCAAGCCCTGAAAAACAGCGGGATTGAGGTCAAGGTTTTAACGGGTGATAATGAGCTGGTCACACTGAAGGTGTGTAAAGAAGTGAGCCTGGATATCAAGGGTGTGCTGCTGGGCGACGCCGTTGATGGGTTCGATGATGAGCAGCTTATGAGAGCCGCGGCCAATACGACGGTTTTTGCCAAGCTTTCGCCGGCGCAAAAAGAACGCATCGTACGGGTCTTGCGCAGCCACGGCCATGTGGTGGGGTTCATGGGCGATGGCATCAATGACGCACCGGCGCTGCGCGCCGCAGATATTGGCATTTCGGTGGACTCGGCCGTCGATATCGCAAAAGAAGCAGCCGATATTATCTTGCTTGAAAAGAGCTTGATGGTGCTTGAGGAGGGCGTAATTGAAGGCCGTAAAACCTTTGCCAATATGCTCAAATACATCAAGATGACGGCCAGCTCGAACTTTGGCAATGTGTTTTCAGTGTTGTTAGCCAGTGCGTTCCTGCCCTTTCTTCCCATGCTGCCCATTCATTTGCTGGTGCAGAACCTGCTATACGATATCTCGCAGATCGTCATCCCTTTTGATCATGTCGATCAAGAACTATTGGCCAAACCGCAGAGATGGAACGCCGAGGGTTTGGGCCGTTTCATGATATTTTTTGGCCCATTGAGTTCTATTTTTGATATAGCCACATTTGCGCTCCTGTGGTTTATCTTTGCCGCCAACTCACCCGAGCATCAGACTTTGTTTCAATCGGGGTGGTTTGTTGAAGGATTGTTGACGCAGACGCTGGTGGTTCATATGCTGCGTACGCGCAAAATTCCATTTATCCAGAGCTGGGCCTCTTGGCCGCTGCTTGCGATGACGGTCCTGATTGCTGCGGTGGGGATTTTTCTGCCCATGGGCCCCCTGGCTAATTACTTCAAGCTGCAGGCGCTGCCGCTGGCCTATTTCCCATGGATGTTGCTGATTCTGCTGGGTTACATGGCTCTGGTACAGTTTATGAAGGGTGTGTATGACCGTCGGTACGGATGGCAATAGGTCGTGACGTTATCCCTGGGCGGGGAGAGCACCATTGATTCGGATAATGAAGGTTGACTCAAGAATGTGTATTATTCAAACTGACCTCTTTGATTTGAACGGTTTGCAGGTTGAACCGCTAGGCCATGTCTAATCTTGAAACACGTTCTCCCGCTCCACTGATCTTCTCGCCAGAACAAGGCAAACCACAGCAGTTGTTTGTGCTTTTGCATGGCGAGGCGGCCAGTCCGCAGCAGTTGCTGCCGCTGGCCCAATCCATAAAAAAAGTGTTTGCCGATGCCTTGGTCGTTCTGCCCTACGGGCCGGTGCGTCTGGATGACGATACCTATCATTGGCTGGAGCCTGACAATTCAGGCGAAGCCCGGCTTGTGGCGCGCGTGGCGCAAGCCCTGCCCGATCTGCTCAGGCAAGTCGGGCAGATTCAGACGCAATATGGCTTGTCCGGCGAGCAAACCGCATTGGCTGGCTTTTCTGATGGCGCCATGATGGCGCTTGAGGCAAGTGCACAGCGTGCAGATCTGGCCGGGCGGGTGTTGGCCTTTTCAGGGCGCTATGCCAGCCTGCCCGAGATAGCTCCGACCGCCACAACCTTACACCTTTTGCATGGTGCCGACGACGCTCTGGTTTCGGTCAGTCACGCTCGCGCCGCTCATGCTCGTTTGGCTGAATTGCGCGGTGACGCGACGCTGGATATAGCCTCCACTGTCGGTCATGAGTTGCATGTCGCGCTGATCGACCAAGCCATATATCGGTTGCAAACCTGCGTTCCTCTACGTCGCTGGGAAGCCGCGCTGGGCGAACTGACAGCCGATGAGGAAGCGGATGATCCGGGCGCTTTCGGCCGTGGGCAGATTGAACGTCGAACCTTGCATTGAGGATTGCGGCGGGGTTTATGGCAGCCCTTTGGACTGCCATGACAATTACTTCCATTCGAACGTTAGGCGTGCACTGCCGTTGGTTCCGATATCTGCCTTGCGTGATTGCGTCTGGCCTTTATAGGTAGCAAGAACTTCATATTTTCCAGCCGGCAGACGGGCCAGAAAGTAAGGCCCTTCAGAGGTCACATTCAAGACGTTGTTGTTCTGACTATCGCGTATGACCACCTGCACGTCCGCCACATATTCTGCTTTCCCGTCGCGGTTGCTGGCAAAGGTTAGCGCCAGCGGAAATTGCGACATGGCCGCCTTGAACGCGGTGGATTCGTCGATGCCTATGCCGCCGCTGACGTAATCGGTTGCCCCCTGATGCTGCAAGGGAGGCAACTCTGCATGAGCTTGGGTATAGGCTAGCGCCCCGATAAGCAGAAGCGAGGCAAATATCAATCGTGCGAAGGTTTGTGATGCCGATTTTGCGGCAGATGGGAAAGCAGGTGTTGAACGTGTCTGCAGAGTGGCTTTCTGAGCGGGCCGGTGCGATATATGCGTGTACATTATTTTCTCCAGAATGGTGTTTGTTACCTATTCTAGGCTTTTTAACGAGTGTTTTCCGGTATGCAGAGGGTTGCGCACTTTTGCGCAGACACCCATAGTGGTTGCCAGGGATGTCGTAGCTTCTATCTTGAACGGCCAGTCATGGCGCTGGGTGGCCATGCCTGTCGCGTCATAGCTGATTTCGCTTAACAGGGCGCGTCCGCCCGCGTGCACAGCAATGATCGTGGAGCAGCGCGTCCCGTAGTTCGGGCTTATGATGAATGGACTGCTTAGCAGGCGTTCACGTTCACGTGGCAGGCCGGTATCGGGTAGCGCATGATCGTCGGCTTGCGTAGTATCTTTTAGCACGTCGAACACGGTTGTCAGCGACTGTTCCAGTTGATCCAGCGAGAGCCGGTCAAGCGCCTGGCGCAAACGTTCCGCTTTGGGCCAGGGGGTATCGAGCAGGTGGTTAGATAATACATGCCGGCCTGGCGCCAACAGACGGGCCGCTATGCTGGGATCACGATTGCTTACATAGTAAGCCTCTTCCATGTCGCCGACTATAAGGTTAAAGCCGTTATACATCGTCGCTTTAACCACTATGCTTTGTGCGTAGTGCTGCGTTGGCTCGTTCTGGGTCAGGTAATCGCTTGTCAGTTTTCCGCGAGAGGGAGCCTCGGTCAAGGTGTGTCCCGGGCCGCGGTAATTGGTCAGCAACGCAAAACGCCCTTGTCGGGTGATGCCCAGCCAAGTGCCTGCGGCTTGGCAGTCGATGCCCGCAATGACGTTCGGATGTTCGGCCCAAGGGGCGGCAGGTAGGCTGGGACGTTGATGATATTCATCGCGGTTTGCCGCGATGAATAATGGCCAGTCCGGATGGGTACGAATGGCTATATAGGCAATGCACATGAAAACGCGGCACCGTGCTAAAAAACTTCTCTTAGCTTACATCATGGCCAGATTGGTTTCGCGTTCGACCAGATTGCGCAAACGCACTGCATCGCCAAAACGCGAGTAGCGTCCGCTCGAATTCAACAAGATGATGGCGACCTCTCGGCGATCTATTTTGGTCAGCATTACCAGACATTCGCCGGCTTCATTGATGAAGCCGGTTTTGGATACCTGAATATCCCAGTCGGGGCTGCGAATGAGCCGGTTGGTATTATTGAACAACTGGCGCCGACGGCCGACGGCTACTTCGTAGCCATCGTCGGTTGTGAAACGATGAATGAGCGGTTGCTTGCTGGCGGCGACTAAAAGCTTGACGAGGTCGCGCGGAGTTGAAACATTGGAACTGGATAGCCCGGTAGGTTCAACGAATTGTGTTTGGCGCATGCCTAGCGCGCGCGCCTTGTCATTCATGGCGCGTACGAAGGCGGGTAGGCCGCCAGGATAATTGCGAGCCAGAGCGTGAGCAGCGCGGTTCTCGGAAGACATCAACGCCAAATGCAGCATATCGGCGCGGGTAAGTTCGGCACCCACAGTCAGGCGCGAGCGCGAGTGACGCAGATGATCGA
>JBDTLC010000089.1:0-7763 GCA_039935015.1 Paralcaligenes sp.
AAACACGCCAAGGCGGCGGGCCTTGCGGGCGTGACGGTGAAATGGGCCGCGTTCGCAGGCGCGAATGTCATGAATGATGCCTTGCTATCAAACTCATTGGATTTCTCGGCGGTGGGCACGACCTCGCTACCGATATTGTGGAGCAAAACGAAAGGCACTTCTCATGAAGTAAAAGGGGTGTGCGCCATTGCATCAGCGCCTCATTTGCTGAACACACGCAACCCCAATGTGAGGTCGATACGAGATTTTTCCGACAAAGATAAGATCGCTTTGCCTGCGGTCAAAGTATCGATTCAGGCCGTAGAGCTGCAAATGGCGGCTGAACAGGCGTTTGGCCCTGAAAATGTCAGGAAGCTGGACTCCATCACCATTGGCCGCTCGCATCCTGATGCGATGGCGGCGTTGTTATCGGGAACAGGCGAAATCAATTCTCATTTCACGTGGGCGCCGTACAGTTTTCGCGAACTCGAAGATCCGAAAATTCATACCGTACTCAACTCCTTTGATGTTCTGGGTGGCCCAACGACTACGATTCTAGTGCTTAGCACAAAGCGTTTTCACGACGCGAATCCAAAATTGTATGGCGCGTTCCTGGCAGCGATGCAAGAGGCAGACGCCATTATCAAACGCGATAAACCCTACGCGGCCAAGGTGTATCTGAAGATGAACAAGGATAAGGATTCGGTGGCAAATATAGAGAAAATGCTTAACGACCCCCAGCTTCAATACACGACGGAGCCGCAAAGAGTGAACAAGTTTGTCGATTTCATGCATCGCATAGGCACCCTTAAAGAAGTGCCCGCTTCGTGGAAAGATATGTTTTTTCCAGAGGTCTTTGCATTGAAGGGAAATTAGGCGCCCGGAGGGCTTAGTAAGCCTAGCGGCACCGCTTTGGTAGTGGCACCCCTTGTGGTTGCCCAAAGCACCCTTACAGCCCTTTTACAATAGCGCTTATCCCACCCAGCAGCAAAATCGCCCAGACCAATTTCTTGGCCGTGCGTGATGATATCTTTTCGTGCATATGGCTGCCCAGAAGGAAGCCGGCCAGGGCGCTGGGAAACAAGATGGCGGCAATAATATAAATATGCGGATCCAGCAGGAACCCTGCGATCAGAAACATACACAGACGAGTAAGGGCTGTGGCGCCTATCAGGGTTCCCAAGGTGGACCGCAATATTTTCTTGTCGTCGATGCGCCCGCTTAAGTAAATGGTATAGAGCGGCCCGCCCGTTCCAAACAACGTCGTAAACATGCCGCCGATGAGCCCCAGTGGCACTGCCATTCTTGGGCTGATCTTATAGGCCTTCTTGTTGATGAAGTTGCTCCACACGAACATCAACAAGATGAAGATACCCAACAAAAGAAACAGCGGCTTTTTGGGGGCCTGAACCAATAGGGAGACCCCAATAATGGCTCCGACCACCAAATAAGGCAATATCCGCTTTAATTCTGTTTTATTAATGTGGCGCCATTCACGCGAATTGAGTACCGTGCAAACAACCAGGTCGAACAGCAGCATGACTGATACGGCGGTATGCAGGGGTAAAACCAGTATCAGAAAGGGTATGGCGGTGATGGACGACCCAAACCCCGTCAACCCAAATACCGAGTAGGCAATCAGCAGTGTGAATGACGCAAAGGCGATATGAGCCAGCGGGATGATGGAACTTATGTAAATCAGAGTTTCATTCATCACCGGTAGCCTGTGATGTTATCGGCAAGTATGGAAGGCGTCGTCTGGAGTCAAGATTGCCCGGCGAGTGCGACGATTTGCTGGTACAAGGCATCGGGGATGGTAATGCCATCTTGCTCAGATTTTTTAAGTCTGGCGTGGCGTCGATCGCCAGGCAGCCGCACGCCTTCATCTTGCAGCATGAACTCTATCAGCTTTTCTGTGCGTGAAAAATACATGTCGGCGCCGGCCATGGCGCCCGGATCGATGGCTAAGAATAGTTGTCCCAGACGGGGTTGGTTGCCCGCCTCTACAAAGAATGAATCGGCCTCAAAGCCAAAGGCGGCACCCGTTAACGCACAGGCCAGCAGTTCTACCACTAGCGCCAGCATGGCACCTTTTACCCCGCCTGTGGGCAGCATGCTGCCTGCCAACGCCGCTTTGGCGTCGGTAGTGGGTTTGCCATCTTTATCGACGGCCCATCCTAACGGTATAGGCTTGCCTTCTTTCGCTGCCACCATGATTTTGCCGCGTGCCGCTTCGCTAAGCGCCAGGTCGATAAGCAGGGCTTGCGCATTGTGCCGTGGGAAGATCGCTGCGATGGGGTTGGTGCCAAACAAAGGAGTTTTACCGCCCCAGGCGGGCATGGCGGCGGGCGAGTTGCCGAATGCCATGCCGACCAGGCCGGCCTTCCCGATAGCGTCCAGGTGGATCGCCGCAGCGCCAAAGTGATTGCTGTTGGTGACACCGACGCAGGCTACTCCGAATTCGCGTGCGCGTTCGACCGCCAGCCCCACGGCCATGGCGCAGGCTTCATAAGCCATACCGCATTGTGCATCGACCAGGCAAGCGCCGCCTTTGGATTGCACGACTCGAGGTGTGGCCTGGCCGTTGCTGCGGCCATTGCGTAAAAACGAGGCGTATTGTGGAACGCGTGAAACACCGTGAGAGGCCAAGCCCTGAGCGTCGGCGGCCGTCAAGGCCCGCGCCGCCGCCATCGCGGCGTTCTGGCTGGCCCCGGCCCGGACAAGAGCGTCGGTGGCAAGAGTCGTTAATGTAGTGATTGAAAGCACAGGCATGAAATGCGATCCCTAGAAATTTAGCTTTATTTAAGCTGGACGTTAAGCTGTGCCGCCACACGTTCGGCTATGAGCGCGCTGACGCGCACGTTCGATTCGGTGGTGACTCCGGCAATATGAGGGGTAAGAATAAGATTCGGGGCGTCGGACAATGCGCTTCCCGCAGCCAGTGGCTCGTGCGTAAATACATCGATGGCGGCGCCGCCCAGTTGGCCTGATCGCAGCGCGTTTCCTAGGGCTATTTCATCGACAATTCCGCCGCGCGCTGTATTGATAAGAATGGCGTGGGCTTGCATTTGTGCCAGGGCATTCTGGTCGATAAGGTGTCGGGTCTGTTCGGTAAGTGGAACGTGCAGCGACACGATGTCGGCTTGCGCCAGCAAGGCATCCAGCTTAGACGGTGTGACCTTGGTGTTTTTCCATACGGGCGCGTCGGCGGCAATAAGCGGGTCATGGGCGATGACTTTCATGTCGAGGCTTTGCGCCAGACGAGCGGTCAGTTGGCCAATTCCACCGAACCCGATCAGCCCCAATGTTTTCCCTGCAATTTCGCACCCGTTGGACAGTGCAGCACGAGGCCACGTACCTGCCGCGGTATCGGCGCTACGGGTATAAGCCCGGCGCAGCAATGCCATGGCTGTACCAATAACGTATTCGGCCACGGCTCTTGCATTGGCGCCCGTGGCGGGAATAACCGCTATCTGGCGAGCCTCGCAGGCGGGAACGTCAATATTATCTAGCCCCACGCCCAGACGGCCCACCACGCGCAGGCGCGACGGTGCTTCAAGCAGAGCACGGTCGACCTGGGTTCGATTACGCACGATCAGTCCGTCGGCATCGGCCAGGGCTGCCAGCAGCTCTGTGCGCCGGTCGACCAGAGTCGGGTCGTAGAGTGTGTCGAATTGCGCTGCAAGCCTGTCAACTGAAGCGCCATCCATAAATTCGCAAATCACCAGCTTCATTGAACGCCTTTTGTTTATGATGGCAGCCATTAGAGCTGCCACTACAATTTCGCGATGGCAGCCACGAGGGCTGCCGCTACGTTGGCGGCGGGCGCGTACTTGTAGCGGCACCCCTTGTGGGTGCCATTTCCAGCCAATACGATACCCGCGCCATCATCGCCAACTAATACGAATCTAGCCTCATCATCACAAAGGCTATTCTTGCATGCCCCATTTACGTATGGTGCGTTGCTCGATAATACGGAAGATGAAATTTTCGACAAACAGGCCAATTAGAATCACTGTCAGCAAACCGGCAAACACGCTGGGGATCTCTAACTGGTTTTTGTTCTCGTAGATAAACCAGCCCAATCCGCCGCTGCCCGAGCTCACGCCAAACACCAGTTCGGCTGCGATCAAAGTGCGCCAGGCGAAGGCCCAGCCAATTTTCAGGCCTGCCAAAATAGCCGGAAATGCGGCTGGAATCAGTATGCCAAATACGTAACGAAGACCGCCCAGGCCATAGTTTCTGCCGACCATGCGCAAGGTTGTGCTAACTGACTGGAACCCCGAGTGTGTATTAAGAGCCACGGCCCACAGCACCGAATGGATCAATACAAAAACCAGGCTGCCAGAACCCAGGCCAAACCAAAGCAGTGCCAGAGGCAGCAATGCAATAGCTGGCAATGGATTGAACATGGATGTGACAGTTTCCAGGAAATCTCGTCCTATGCGCGAGGTAATGGCAAATATCGTTAGCAGGGCCGCCAGCGCCAAGCCCGCGGAATAGCCCATCAGCAATATCCTGATAGAAAACCACGATTTGCCCAGCAGACCACCGCTGACGATGCCCGCGATAAGTGCTTTAACCGTTGCGGTAAAGGTGGGAAACAAGAGCTCGTTATGTAAAAGGGTGCCGTAGATTTGCCAGGCCAGCGCCAAAATGACCAAGATGAACAGCTTGCGGGCCACGTTGTTGTCGTAGAGCTTCTCCCATTGGGTCAAGGGCTTTTCGACGACACCGAAGTCTTCGGTGGCCGATTTCGTGTGAAAAATTTCGTCGCGTTCGACGTTGCTTCGTACCGGGCCAGAAGGGAGTTGATCACTCGTAGGCGTTGCGTTAGACATGGACGATCTCCTCCTCTTCTTCTACATTGTCTTCAAACAACATAGTATTGATGCGCTCAGACAGGGTCTTGCCGCTGGCATCGGCCGTGTCCTCGCCCGTACTGTTAAGCTCGGCCGTCACTTGGCCTGGATGAGCCGAGAGCAGTAAGATCCGGTTGCCGATTTTCACAGCCTCTTCAATAGAGTGAGTGACAAACAGCACCGTAAACCGCGTGTCGTCCCATAGCTGCAGCAGCTCGTCTTGCATTTTCCTGCGCGTCAGTGCGTCCAGAGCCGCATAGGGCTCGTCCATAAGCAAAATGTCGGGTTCCATGGCCATGCCGCGGGCAATGGCCACCCGTTGCTTCATGCCGCCCGATAGCTGATGCGGGTAGTGATTGGCGAACGCGGCAAGCTTCACCTTTTCGATGTATTGCATGGCCTTCTCTTCGGCCGCGCGACCTCTTAATTTGCCGCTGGCGAGCAGCGGAAACATGACGTTCTGTTTAACGGTTTTCCAGGGTGGCAACTGGTCAAACTCTTGGAACACCATCATGCGGTCAGGCCCCGGCATGGTAATGATTTTTTTCTTTAGCCGGATCTCGCCCTCTGTGGGCGTTAGATACCCACCGACCGCTTTCAGTAGCGTCGATTTGCCACAGCCAGATGGCCCGAGCAGCACGAATCGGTCTGACTCGTAAACCTTGAAATCTACCCGATAGGTGGCAGTAACCAAATATTCTTTGGTTTTGTACTGCAGGGTTACCCCGTTTACTTCCAACAACGGCGTTGAAGTCATATCCATTCTTGTGTCCTCCATAACGAACTGCGTCGTTTACAGACCTGGCGATCGTGCTGCACCAAGCAGCAACGCGCCAGTGTCGTTCGTAAATGTCTGCTCAGGCTCAACTGCCTGGCTGGCTGTATACATTGGAAAAAAACATATCTTTCCAGCTTGCGGGCTGATGTTTCAGTCGTCCAATCTTGTGTAAATAGGTGGCAAGTTTTAAAACATTTTGCGGCGTTGTCGTGAACTTGATATTTGGGTCGTTCAACATTGCTAGGATATCATCGACCGAACTCTTATCCTTCGATACTTTAAGATAAAGTTCAGCTGCGCCTTTCTTGTCTGTGTTGATGTAGTTGATGGCTTCGTCCAGCGCTTTGGTGAAGGCTTCGTAGACTTTGGGGTTGGCGTCTTTGAATTTGGTGGTGGTGAAGACCAGATTGAAGGTATGCGGACCACCGAGCACATCGTACGAATTCAGAACCGTATGTATGGTGGGGTTTTTCAACTCGTGATATTGGAAGGGCGGTGCGGTGAAATGGCTGTTGATCTCGCTCATTCCTGAAAGCAGTTGCGCCTGGGCATCTGGATGCGACATCGATACAGTCAGCCGATCCAGCTTGGCTTGCTGGCCAGGCCCGAAGGCTTGTTCGGAAGCCATCTGCAGATAAATGGCCTGGTTTGAAACTTTGACAGCGGGCAGCGCGATCTTGTCTTTGTCGGTGAAATCTTTAATCGTTTTAACGTTGGGGTTTCGCGTGTTCAGAAACAGTGGCATCGAGTTCATAGAGGCTACGCCCTTGACCGCGATCGAGCCCTGGGTTTTGTCCCATAGCGTAAGCAGCACGCCAACGCCTCCCGAACCGAACTGCAAGTCTCCGGAAATCAGCGCGTCGGTCATGACGTTGCCGCCGGCGAACTTGGACCAGCCTACTTTCAGGTTTTTAATGCCTAACGCGGCGGCCTGTTTCTCGATTAAATTCTGCTGCTCCATGACCATTATGGGCAGATAACTAATACCGTATTGCTGTGCGACTTTAATTTCACTGACTTCTGCCCGGGCTACTCCGGACGCAATGACTGACGCAGCCAAAAGGGCCATCACCCAATTGCGCTTTTTCATAATGTTTACTCCATAACGAATTTGACTATCGAGCCAACCTGGACGTGCGTATCTCGGGTCGGCGCGAATACAGATATTCGAGCCGACCCCTTGTCAGGCGCACGATAAGGCGCCTCTTTGCAAGCCCTGCTTCTTAGGCGCTTTCGTACAGGCGCGTCATTACAAACTCGCGATGGCCTAGCGTTTCGGCGTTGGTGAGGCGGCCGTTGGCGGTTGCCAGCATAAGGTCGAGCAACTTGTCGCCCGCTTCGTCCAGGTTCATTTCGCGCTGCAAGAGCGGAGAGCAGTCGAAGTCGATGTGTTCGCTCATGGTGCGAACCGTACGCGGGTTGGCGCTAAGCTTGATAACCGGCAGAATCGGGTTGCCGATGATGTTGCCTTGCCCTGTGGGGAAGAAGTGCACGACATAGCCGGCGGCGGCGCACAAGGTCACCATTTCGGCAGCAGCCGAAGAGGAGTCCATGAACCAGAGGCCAGAGTGAGTGGGGGTTTCGGCCTTGTCGAGCACACCGTCAACCGTGCATTTCTTGCCGATTTTCTGGATGTTGCCCATCGCTTTTTCTTCGATTGTTGTCAGCCCGCCTTCGATATTGCCTTTGGTGGGTTGTGAATCGGACAAGTCCGATGTCTTGTGACGATCGATAACTGCTTGATAGCGGTCGAACATGAACATGAATCTGGCGCGCACTTCGTCGTTCGCACAGCGTGCAGCCACGAATTTTTCGCCACCGGTTATTTCGGTTGTTTCGCCAAATACCATGGTAGCGCCAAGCGGGTGCATTTTGTCAAACGCGTTGCCGACGGTAGGATTGGACCCGCAGCCCGATGTGGTATCGCTTTCACCACATTTGGTCGATACCCACAGTTCTTTGATATTGCAGACTTCGCGTTGCTTTTCTGAAGCCCATTGCACGTATTCGCGAGCAACTTTTGAAGCTTTCATAATCGTTTCGTGGTCGCCGTGGCGTTCGATGCCAAAACCGACAACGGGCTTGCCTGTAGCGGCAATGCCGTCAACGACTTTTTTGGTCCAGCCTTCTTCAATTCCGATCAC
>JBDTLC010000090.1:0-6610 GCA_039935015.1 Paralcaligenes sp.
TAGATTCCAAGGCTGTTTGGACCAAGAACACGCATACCACCAATCTGAATCGCCGCAGCTAATTCAGCGTCACTTTCGGCTCCTCGCTCTCCTTCGCCGAATCCGCTTGTCATAATTTGAGCAAATCGCACTTTTCCGGCTGCATTCCTCAATAACCCAGGCACTGCAAGCCGTGGCGCGGCAACGTAGGCGTAGTCGATCTCATGCGGAACATCGATGAAATTTTGGTAGGCACGCCTGCCGCCAATTTCGGCCATGCTCGGATGGATCGGATAGATTTCCCCCATAAACCCGAGTATCTCGAGATTACGGATAAAGCGGTTTCCAGCGCCTCGGCCCGAAGCCGACACTCCCGCTACGGCGATGGTCTTTGGCACAAATAAAGGTTCAAAACTTATGGGCTGCAGCCGCGGCGGTGCATGCACCCGGCGATGCTCGGATGCAAAAGTGATCCGGGCGTCGACCGCGATAGCGTTTCGTTCACTCACAATCAAGGGATTGATATCAAGTTCCTGAATATCATCAGCAAGCGCCATCAAGACACCGCCCGCGCCGCCGACTTTGACAAGGGCGTCAACCAACGCCTCCTCGTTGGCAACCACACCACCGCGCGCCCCCCGCAACACAGAATATGCGCGCAACTCTTTGAGCATCGTTCGCGCTTCGTATTCATCAATCGGACACACACGAAATGTCACGTCGGAAAAAATCTCAACAAAAATGCCTCCGAGCCCTACCATCACCATTGGCCCGAACTGAGGGTCAATGTAGCCACCAATAACGAGTTCGTGGCCGGCCGGCGCCATTTCTTCAACCAGAAACCCTTCAATCAAAGCCGGGTCAGCAAGCCAGCCCTCGCGAATTCCGCATACCGCCTTCTGTACGGCCTCCGCGTTGTCCAGCCCAAGCCGGACACCACCCAGATCGCTTTTGTGCAGGGCTTTCGACGACAACACCTTAACCACATAAGGAGGCGATAAATTCTCGCAGGCAAGAGCAGCCTCAGAAGGGTCTGCAGCCGTCTTAGCGTGGGGAACCAGCAGGCCAAAAGCAGAGAGCAAAGCCTTTGCCGCATACTCAGTCAAGGCGGTATGGCCGAGCTTTCTGCATTGCAGAACGTCAGCCAACACGCCACTCAGTTCAGTATTTTCCATACCTGTCACTTGCAACTCCATGGGTGTATTCCCAAGTGCACGCCTGTCCGTTCGCTAATAACTAGTCGGCCAGGTAGCGAGCGCATGTTTACCTACAAAACCTTCGCCACAATGGACTTTGAGCAAACTTTTCAATGTCTTGCGTGTATCCCGAGGATCGATGACCGACTGCGCTTCATACAGAGCCGCAAGCGACCACGCAGACGAGTCTCGCTGAAGGTCGGCAAGTAAAGTGTCGAATCGAACGGGGTCATCCTCCCGCTTGAGCTTATGGAGCATGTGTACACCCAGCGCCGGATCGACAAACCCCAAATCCGCGGTTGGCCACACCAAGACCTCATGGGAATTTTTTCCACCACCCATATTCAGATAGGCCTGACCATAGCTTTTGCGCATGATCACCGATATCTTTGGCACACTCACCAGGCTAATCGCATTCATCCAATTCATGATGCGCCCTGGGGCCCAGCGTTTCTCACTATCGATTCCAATCAAAAAACCAGGCTGATCAACCAGGAAAATAATGGGTATGTTGTACGAGTCGCATAGCACCATAAAGCTTGTTGCTTTACGCATGGCGTCGACATCGATGGCGCCGCCCTTGAATTTCGGGTTGTTCGCGATGATCCCCACCGAATACCCGTCGATCCTTGCCAATCCGGTCGTAATTGATTTACCAAATCGCGCCTTCAATTCAAAAAAGCTTTCGCTATCGCTTATCGACTGAATAATTCCACGCACGTCGTATACCTTATTGCGACTTTCGGGAAGTATCTCCAGTATGGCTTCTCCAGTTTCGTCAGTTCCCTGCGGCACAGCCCAACGAGGAGGCCTTTCATTTGCATTGTTTGGCAGGTAGCCAAGAAACTTACGCAACATGTCCAGCGCTTGCTCATCTGTATCGACCGCGATATCGACAAGCCCTGTTACTTCTGTATGTAAGTGCCAACCACCCAATTGTTCAGCATCAATCTCTTGTTTGATGGCTATCGAGGTAACACGGCTGCTGGCTACCGCCATCGTCGCGCCTTTACGCATCACGACAAAGTCCGACATGCAGCTATACCAAGTAGACGAACCGTAACAATCACCCAGCAACGCAGAGACCCAGGGGGTTTTACGACTACGCAGATATTCGACAGCGTCTTGGCCGAGCATGGCTCTGCCTGCCGCACCCATCCGATCGGGCATGCGTGCACCCGCCGACTCGCCCAGGAAAATAAGCGGCATACCCCGTTCAGTTGCCGTTTCCCGGATATGTCGAATTTTCTTTCCATTAATGGCACTGCTGGTCGCCCCCACCACCGTAAAATCGTTCGATACAACGGCAACCGGGCGCCCATCGATGACGCCATAACCGCCAATCTTCGCATCTGCCGGCGTTTTCGCTTTCGTTTCCGGATGGATGCCGCGCGCGAACATGCCGGACTCTACAAAACTTCCAGTATCCAGCAAAATATCCAGACGTTCGCGTGCATTCAACCGCCCCGCCTGACGCCGGCCTGCCAGCTTTGCCTCACCGCCCATAGCGAGCGCATCGACGGTACGACGCTTAAGTTCGTCGAGTTCTGCACTGAACTTCATTACATGCCTCTCGTAAAAGAACAAGTGTCAGATACAACAGCTTATGCGGTCAAACACAAAAATTGCATCACCATATGCGTTAGCATCATAGGTATCGTTCACAGGCTGGCTTGCAGGTGTTCTTAGAGGAAAGTAATAATGGCGCTTAGGATTAACCTAAAACAGATCAGTGCATTCCGGTCGGTCATGATTTCGGGCTCGACGAGCGCGGCGGCTGAGTTGCTTAACGTCTCACAATCGGCCGTCAGCCGATTAATACAAAACCTTGAGGCTCAGACCGCTTTTCAACTGTTCCTTCGCCAAAACGGCAGGCTTTATCCAACGCCCGAAGCGGAAGCCTTGCTAAAAGAGGTCGAGCAGGCCTATAGCCGACTGGATCACCTGGACAATGTCATGCGCAGCACCCGATTGCTGGAGAGCAAACACCTGCGCGTCATCGTCTCGACGCCGTTTGCTCAATGGCTCTTGCCGGTAGCGCTGGCACAATTCCAAAAGCAGCGTCCGGATATTCGCGTATCCATCAAGATTGTGGTCAGGCGCGACATGGCAAAGTGGCTCGATGAGCAAAAATTCGATATTGCGCTGATTACGTTTCCGGTCGATTATCCAGCCGCGCATTCGCGCGCCCTTCCAAGCCTTAATGGCGTATGCATTTTGCCGCCCGGCCACCCGTTAGCTGGGGCAGCCTCGGTGCATGCCCGCGACCTCGCCAACCAACTGTTCATCTCAATCATTCCAGACACCATCCTCAGGATGAAGGTCGACCAGGTTTTCAGTCAGCTTTCCATCCAGAGGACCCTCATGATCGAAACGCAATCGGGCGCTTCAATCTGCACCTTAGTCGCCGAAGGTCTGGGCGTATCTGTGGTCGACCCCGTTACCGTTGGCAACCCAGCCGGGAAAAACTTTGCAGTAAAAGCCTTCTACCCAACCATCAAATTCGACTTTGGCATTTTACTGCCTATACAACGGCCAGTTTCCGAGTACGCAAGTGAATTCATAAGCATAGTACGAGAACAGGCCTTCGCGCTGGAGCAGCTCTGCAATACTTTATAAGTACACCACTGCCTGGTATTGAGATCCACTCAATCGCTATTTAGGATTGCTCTGGTCACCCGACGCAGGGCTTTTCACATCGGGCCTGGGGTCGGGTTCAAAACCATGGCGATTGGGCATTTTCAGCTGGACTAAAGTCTTGCCATCGATCGACGCATCTTCTGCCACTAAAGAATTCAGATAGAGCACGTAGCCAGTCACCGCATAGACCTGATCATTGCTTAAGGTTTGTGGAGCTGTCAGGGGCATTGATCGCCGAATATAGTCATAAAGCGTGGTGGCATAAGGCCAATAGCTGCCAACGGTCCTTACGGGCTTCTTGCTGGCGAGTGTCCCGACGCCTCCCGCCAGCTTATCGCCGATGCCACCCTGTCCTTGGGCGCCATGGCAAGAAGCGCACTGGGCAACGTAAATAGCGCGCCCCTGCAACACCGTACCTGCACCGGCGGGCAAATTGTGTCCATCGGGAAAGACGTCAATATTCCAACCCGCAATTTGTTGAGCGGTGGCCGGCGTTCCGATATTGTATTTCCCGCCAGCCTGTGCGGGTGTGCCCGCAAGCGTACCGCACAGGACTAGCAGTCCTGCAAGCAGCGCAAAACGCTGACCATGAAATTTAAAGACGCGCATTTGTCACCTCGCCGTTTTCCGCAATACGCCAGGCCGTCATCGCATTGTTATGGTAGACCCCATTGACGCCACGCACCGCCACCAGCGCTTCCAGGGTCGGTTGCACATAGCCGGTCTCATCGGTGGCGCGGCTTTGAATAACAGCGGCCTCGCCATTCCACGTCCACGGCATCCGGAAACGAGTCAGCGCTTTAGTCAAGATCGGCTCTAGCAGCTCGGCCTGCTGCCATGTTTTCCCATCATCGACAGACACATCAACCCGAGCAATCTTGCCTTTGCCGCTCCAGGCAATCCCTTTAATTTCGCAAAACCCCTTCTGCGCAACCCGTTGCCCACCCGAAGGTGCCGTAATAATTGACTTGGCCTCCATGTAGAAGGTAAATTCGCGCGCCTTGCCATCAGGCTGCAAATCTGTATATTTAGACGTTTCCTCGCGTGAATAGACAGGCTCGTCAACAATATGCAAACGGCGCAACCATTTGACGTTCATGTTGCCTTCGAAACCCGGCACCAATAGTCGCAACGGGTAGCCTTGTTCGGGCCGCAAGCGTTCCCCGTTCTGGCTATACACCAGCATCGCATCGTCCAGGCATTTTTCCAGCGGAATGCTGCGCGTCATGGCCGCCGCGTCAGCCCCTTCGGCGACAACCCATTTGGCACTTGGCAACAACCCTACTTCTTCAAGCACTGTTTTAAGTTTTACGCCCGTCCATTCCGCACAGCTGACCAACCCGTTGGCCTGGGCTGCCGTTTTGCCGTAAAAGGTATAGCCCGGGTTCCCCGAGCATTCAAGAAAATAAATCTGTGAATGCGATGGAAAGCGCCGTATATCTTCCACGGTAAAGATCAAGGGAGACTTCACCAGACCGTGGATCATCAGACGGTGCTGGGCAGGATCGATATTGGGCACGCCATTGTGGTGCCGTTCGTAGAACAAGCCATTGGGCGTGATCATGCCATCTAGATCTTGCAACGGTGAGCGAGTCGAAGATGAGTAATACTGTTTATCAGTGGGCCTGAGATCCCGTATTACATCTTTTTCGAACACTGAAGGCTGTCCGTACGGCTTGCTGCCGACAAGCGCCCCTGGCGTTTTCATCCAGGCGGGGACTTCGGGCGGGAGATTATCGGTGGCGGCTTCTGCCGCTAACGCTGAACGAGCAGCAACACCACCCGCCATTACTCCGGCAACCGCCGTAGCCCCGGTACGCAAAAAGTTCCTGCGGGCCAATGGATCAGGATCTTTATAGGGCTTTATGCGTGCTTTGGTTTTCTGTTCCTGCATCAGAATTGTCTCCGGTATTGTTTTATTCTCGATCACCGATTGCATCACGCCTTTGCTTTTTGCATCGTGCGCTCTTCCACTTCGAACGTCAATCCCCATTTGTCAAATTCGCCCTTCGAATATCTCTTGATATAGATCCTGGACAAGCGCCCGGCCGTAGAGCTTCTCAAGACGCCTGACAATGAAATGGCCGCGTGCCATATCCTGGAAATGGTCGATGAAGATGTAATTCACGCCGCCTCCCAGCAAGGCACCCAATACGGGAATGGCCTGCGCCAAGAACTTGTCGGCCACCTGACTAGAAAAACGCGTCGCCACTTTCTCGATAAACCGACCCACCAGCGGCGCCGTCGCCGCCTTTCCTGCGAGCTCACTCACCTTGGCCGCCGCAATGTAGTCGGCCGCCGCCGCCATGGCCTGGCTCAGCGCCGTCCTGACCATAAAATAGGCCGAATCGGCCGCGTCGTCGTCGATTGACCGGCCGCCCAACGCAAAAACCTCTATGCAGGCCAATCGACTTTCTGGGCTCGACAAATCCTCTCCCTGACTGCGCGCAATATCAGCGATCGAGCGCAGCATCACCGTGGTCGAAACAGGCAATTCCACTGCCAGACCTGGCAGCCCAAAAACGCCGCCGGCAGCGCCCGCCAAGGTCGCAGCAATTTTGTGCGAGGAGTCTCGCGAAGCCTTCTGCATTTTCTGAGCATCCATCGTAGAAATGGCCACACCCGTGACTTTTAGCAGCGACTTCTTCGTATATTCTGCAATTTTGCGCTGCCAATTGTGCGGCAGACGGTCCATCCCCAAAGCCAGAGGCTTACCCACATAATTGGCAATTTTTATGCCCACGCCAGGCTCTTCCAGCAAACGGACGGCTTGGCGCAGATCGGCCATTTCCTGA
>JBDTLC010000091.1:0-11574 GCA_039935015.1 Paralcaligenes sp.
AGCAGCAAAATGACCGCCAGCGCGGCGCCCAATGGCCAATTGAGCGTATTCAAGAACTCGTCGTAGGCAGCCGTTGCGACTGTCTTCAATCTGCGCCCGCCTATGATTGCCGGCGTCGCGAAAGCGCTGGCGGCCAAGGCAAATACCATGATGGCGCCCGAGGCAATACCCGGCATCACTTGCGGCACAATGACACGCCTGACAACGGTGAACTGGCTCGCGCCCAGCGAGAGCGCTGCGGCCTCGGTAGCCGGGTTGATGCGCTGCAACGACGCCCACACCGCAATCACCATAAAAGGCACCAGCACGTGAGTCAGTGCAATCATTACGCCCAAGTTACTGTACATGAGATCGGTGGGCGCGGAAGTCAGGCCGAGCGCCATCAAGCCCTGGCTGATTAGCCCTGTAGAGCCAAACAACAACGCCCAACCCAAGGTGCGCACTACCACCGAAATCAGCAGTGGGCCCAAGACCACCATTAAAAATATCCCTTTCCAGGGGCTCGTCATGCGCGATAGCACATAGGCCTCTGCCGTACCCATTACTAGACAGGCCACGGTTACCGCGGCGGCCACGCCGAACGTGCGCGCGTAAACTTCGTAATAATAGCTATCGGTAAAAATCTCGATGTAGTTCTTCCATGTCAACACGTGCTGAATGCCGCCATAGAATTTGAAGTCGTAGAAACTGATTAGAAATACCAAGAATAAAGGTACCACCAGAAAGGTTCCATAAAGGACCAATGCGGGTGCACTTAGAATCCACGGACTAATACGCTGCTTCATAATGGCTGCACCTGCGCTCCCACTGCACGCATGTCTTGGGCGCGCCAGCGCAGATGTACGGTTTCACCCTCGGCTGGAATAGGTTCGCCATCGTTCTGGCGTATCACCAACACCTGGCCTACCGAGGTCTCTACTTGACAGAGCCAATGGTTCCCCTGAAAAACGCGGGTATTCAAGCGTCCTGGCAGTGCACAAATAGACGGCTCGGAGAACAGAATTTTCTCTGGCCGCACAATCACCGTGCCGGTCGGTACCGGATGGCCATCCATAGCAATGTGAGCTTCGCCGATCCGGGCCCGCGTCTGTCCCTCGAAATTCTCGGCCAACGGTAAAAACATATTGGCCTTGCCCAGGAAACTGCCTACAAACTGGCTGACCGGCCCTTCATAGGCAGCAAATGGCTCAGCAACCTGCTCTACGCGGCCTTGGTTCATGACTACGATGCGGTCCGATAATGCCAGGGCTTCAGACTGGTCATGCGTGACCAAAATAGTTGTCGTGCCCACCGTACGCTGGATGCTGCGCAATTCCAGCTGCATTTCTTCGCGCAGCTTGGCGTCCAGGTTGGAAAGCGGCTCGTCCAGCAACAAGACGCTGGGCCGTATGACAAGCGCTCGGGCGAGCGCGATGCGTTGCTGCTGCCCGCCAGACATGCGGGCTGGGTGCCGGTCGGCCAGGTGGCCCAGGCTGACCAGTTTTAGCGCCTCGGCCACCCGCGCTTGGCGTTCAGCCTTTTTGATGCCTTGCATTTCTAGGCCGAACGACACGTTCTCAGCCGCGGTCATATGAGGGAAAAGCGCGTAATTCTGGAACACCAAACCAAGTCCACGCTTGTTGGCCGGCACTTTGCTCACATCTTTACCATTGAGCACGATACTACCTGAGGTAGGCTCGATAAAGCCCGCAATCATCTGCAAGGTGGTCGTCTTTCCACAACCTGACGGGCCTAGCAGAGACACAAATTCGCCTTGATTGACGGTTAAGTTAAGGTCCTCTACAGCAGTAAGGTCGCCGTAACGCTTGGTTAATTGTTTTAGTACAAGGTGATTCATAGGTGTTCCAGCGAGGAAGGGGCGGCTAACATCGCCACCCCGGGACAGCGACTGTCAGCGTTCTATTTCACGAGACCAGCGTTTGTTCCACTCTTCGCGATGCTGATTGATCGTATCCCAGTCGACAACGATCAGGTCAGCGGCGCGTTGGCCGATGGGCAGCGGAACGATGGAATCGTCCTTAACCTGAGCCTTCTTGTTGACCGGACCGTAACCATAGGCGCTTGCCAGCTTTTCTTGCACGGGAGGAGAAACCAGATACTGCACGAATGCCTGAGCCAACGGGTTGGGAGTAGGTTTGGCTATGGGGCAAACCGAAGAGAGTAATGCATAAGCACCTTCGCGAGGGTAGACGAACCCGATCGGGAAACCTGTGTCGGCGAAAGCTTTAACGCGTCCGCTACCCCATACTGCAATGGAAGCCTGCCCGCTGGAAAATAGCTCGGTCATTTTGCCCGGAGAAGGCTCATACACAAGTACATTCGGGCCTACCTTGTCTTTGAAGGCCTTGAAGCCGGGGTCAATATTCTTTTCACCACCGCCGCCTGCCCGCGCAAACTGTACCAAGGTGTGCAAGCCATACGTGTTGTTCAAGGGCGGTATAACCAGATGTTTCTTGTATTTGGGATCGGTAAGATCAGTCCATGAAGTAGGTGCTGCCCATTTTTTCTCTGCGAAGATTTTCTTGTTATACATGATGCCGGTAGCCACAATGCCAATCGCCACGGCCTTGTCATCTTTGTAGCGAGCGGTCTTATAGAGATCGTCTGTCGGAAGGCCGTGGATAGGCGCACAAAAACCTAGTGCAATCGCCTGATACATGGGGCCGTCATCGATAATGGCCACATCAACCTGCTGGTTGCTCTTTTGTGCCTGAAGCCGCGCCACAGTGTTTGTGGAGTTGCCTGCTACATAAACCAGCTCGGCCCCGTGCTGTTTGGCAAAAGGCGGGAAGATATCGGTGCGCATAATTTCTTCGAACGAGCCGCCGTAGCCGGCGACCACCAACTTTTCTTGCGCGACCACACCCGCGGAATACGCCGCAACTATCGATGTCGCCGCGAGCACTGCAAGTAGCTTAGCCATGAAAACCCCCGAATTAAAAGACTATAGAGGCGATTGCTCAACGCTTTTTCAATCATCGGATGGCAAGAGCCGCGATGCGAAATAGCTGCAATTTGATCACCTGAATTTAGGAAAGACACCGTACAATTGGCATTTTCTATGCAATAAATGTCCGGACAAATGATAGGCATTCGTGGATAATCCTGTCAATGAGGTTTTGTCCGGACAAACCCCTAGTCCTCATAAAAGGATCCCGTCATGCGTCATTCCATGGAATACGAAACGACAGACCCCACGCCAGAGGTTGCGACTTCCGCTATCGCGAATATTTGTCTTGCTCCCACCCAAGTTGCCTCCACGCGTTACCGAGCTATTTATGAAGACCTCGCGCAGGGTATCCGCACTGGTCGCTTCCCCGTCATGACCTTGCTGCCTACCGAGCATAAGCTGTGCGGCCAATACGGCGCCAGCCGGCACACCGTGCGCGAAGCAATCCGTATGCTGACCGAGGCCGGTATGGTCTCCCGTCGTCGCGGCGTCGGCACGCGGGTGGAAACAGACACACCTTCCACCCGCTACACGCAGCAAATTTCCGAATTGGCAGATCTTTTCCAATATATCTCGAACGCCAATTTGCAGATACAGTCAGTCAGCACGATCAAGGTATCGACCCGCTTGGCGAAAATGCTTGGCTGCGAACCTGGGCGACAGTGGTTGCGAGTCAAAGCCATCAAGTTGCTTGGCGGGCATGAAACGCCAGTGGCCTTCTCAGTAGCTTATATCCATCTGGACTATGCCGCGATACGCGCGGATATTGGCAAGGTTCGGTTGCCACTGTCGCATCTTATAGAGAAGCGCTACAGCGAGCGCATACGCGAGGTGAATCAAGAATTTTCAGCTATACCGATCAAGGACGATATTGCGGCGGCCCTGAAAGTTGCGCCCAACACGGCAGGCCTGGTCATAACACGACGATATTACGGCGAACACAATAGGCTGATGTTAGCCACAGTCGCTACATTTCCGTATAAAAAAATGAAATACTCCATGTCGCTGAAACTGGACGTGTAAAGAAAGGCTCAATCCAAAGGGTCAATCTCCCGAAATTGCTTTCCAGGCACGACGCTTGCTAGCAGGGCAATTGCTGTTATATCCGCCCTCGCTTCAATGATTCATTCGGGTCTTGAAGAGAAAAGGGCTTGATGTTCATTTGGGAGCAACCTTATGGTAAGCGAAGAGAGAGGTCAGTTGCCCGCAGAGGTGTCACTAGTGGATACGTCGGCAGGCTCGGTCAGTGGGGTTTGTTGGGCGGCAATATTTGCAGGGGCTGCTGCGGCAGCTGCGCTGTCGCTAATTTTATTAATTTTAGGAACAGGGCTGGGCTTTTCTGCTCTTTCTCCCTGGGCGTCCGGAGGACTAGAAGCTAAGACGGTAGGCATCTCGGCGGCGGTGTGGCTCGCATTAACTCAGATCGTCGCTTCCGGGCTTGGCGGGTATATTGCCGGGCGGCTCCGGGTTATATGGGCTGGCGTGCATACTGACGAGGTTTATTTTCGTGACACTGCACACGGGATGCTCAGTTGGGCGGTGGCCACGCTTGTCACGGCGGCATTTCTGGGATCCGCTCTTACGGGATTGCTAAGTTCTGGCGCCAGTGCTACGGGATCTGTCACCTCATCAGTCTTAACGGCTGCGCAACATGCAGGCAGCGGCATGGCAAAAGGCGGTGATGGTGATTCGCTGAATTATTTTGTTGAAGCTCTGTTTCGTAGCGATCAGGCGCCCACCCAAGGACAATCTGTAGAACGCACTCAGGGTGAAGCGACAGCTATTCTCTTGCGAAGCATCACCACGGGTCAGATGGACGCAGGCGACAAGACCTATCTTGCAAAGTTAATTGGTCAACGCACTGGTTTAAGTGAGGCCGAGGCACAAAAGCGGATTGATACTCTGTACGCCCAAGTCCAGAAATCGATCGAAGACGCAAAGGTCAAAGCCAAGCAAGCTATTGATGCCGCGCGTAAAGCGGCTGCTGCAGCAGCTCTCTGGACTTTTGTCGCCCTTTTGTGCGGAGCCTTCTTCGCTAGCTTGGCCGCCATCTGGGGTGGACGTCGACGTGACTTGGCGTTGTTGCGCCTGTAAGGCACCCCGACTCTATAAACTCTAAATTAATGAGGTAGCGTCATGCGCTCAATCCTACTTTTTTTCCTTGGTGTCCCCATTCCTATAATTATTCTGCTTGCTTTGTTCTGGCATTAACGCTTCGAAGCGCGAAGTGATCAGTAAAAGCCTGCTCTGTTGATAACCGGGGAAGTTCCCGTGGCCGGCGGATCGCTCACTTTTAGCGGTCCGCATTTTTCAATTGTTGTAAACATTACAGAGCAGGCGCACTTGATGTATTAATCACACCTTACTTGGAGCCGACGATGGCGACTAATAAGAGCAAACAGAAGCAGGTCAAGAAACAGAGTGCGGTCGATACCGCTTACCTCAACACCGATAGTGGGCCAGCACTACCGCCCGCAGATGGCGCGATTAACCCGGGCCTCAAAAAGAGACGTGCAGTAGCAAATTTGGTCGCCAGCCGCCCTGTCAATGAAAATAAGCGCGGAGAATATGGCGAGTCTGCCAATCGACCTGCGCAGGGGGGCATGGCAAAGCCGAGCGAGGCGTCAGCGACGGCAAGCACCCTCTCCGAGAAAAACGAGTCTGACAAAACGAGTAAGCAAGCCACCGTCGGCGTTAACGCGGAGCGAGGTCATCTTTCTCGGGCCCGTGCAGATAGTAGTGGACAGGCCATGACCACGAATCAAGGCGTTCCGGTGGCGGACAATCAAAGCTCGCTAAAAGTAGGGTTGCGTGGCCCGGCTCTTCTAAAAGACTTCATCCTTAGGGAAAAAATTACTCACTTCGATCACGAGCGTATTCCAGAGCGAGTTGTGCACGCCCGGGGATCGGCGGCGCATGGCTACTTTGAATGCTACGAAGCCTTGGCCGACCTGACCTGTGCCTCTTTATTTGCGGAAGCCGGAAAGCGCACGCCTGTATTTGCACGATTTTCAACGGTAGCAGGTGAACGTGGATCCAAGGACACGGCTCGAGACGTGCGCGGCTTTGCGGTGAAGTTTTATACGGATCAGGGTAACTGGGATCTGGTCGGGAATAACATGCCTGTATTTTTTATTCAGGATGCCATGAAATTTCCTGATCTCGTTCACGCCGTCAAACCAGAACCGAATCACGGTATGCCCCAGGCAGCCTCCGCGCACGATACATTCTGGGACTTTGTATCGATGATGCCGGAATCAATACATACTGTAATGTGGGTGATGTCAGACCGTGGAATACCTCGCAGCCTGCGCATGATGGAGGGTTTCGGTGTTCACACGTTCCGATTCGTCAACGCTCAAGGCGTGGCCAAGCTAGTTAAATTTCACTGGGATCCAAAGTTAGGCACGCATTCTCTCGTATGGGAGGAGGCTGTCAAGATTTCTGGTGCAGATCCCGACTTTCACCGCAGGGATTTGTGGGAGGCGATAGAAGGAGGTGAGTATCCTGAATGGGAGCTTGGTGTACAGATATTCGATGAGGAACAGGCAGATAAATTCAGCTTCGATGTGCTGGACGCCACCAAGCTTGTACCTGAGGAACTCGTGCCAATCACTCCCATCGGACGCATGGTGCTCAACCGCAATCCAGACAACTTTTTCGCTGAAACCGAACAGGTCGCATTTTGCACGGCGCATGTCGTTCCTGGCATTGATTTCACCAATGACCCTTTACTTGCGGGACGTATTCATTCGTATGTCGATACACAAATATCCCGTCTTGGCGGTCCTAATTTTCATGAAATTCCCATTAACGCAGCCTTAGCTCCCGTTCACAATAATCAACGCGACGGGATGCATCGTCAGGCTATTCATCGCGGGCGGGTCGCTTACGAGCCGAACTCTTTGGCAGGCGGGTGCCCATTCCAGGCTGGTCCTGCAGGGTTCATCTCCTTTCCTGAGCCCGTTTCGGACGTAGAGTTGCGAGGTAAACCGGAAAAGTTTGCAGAACACTACAACCAGGCAAGTCTGTTCTATGAGAGCCAAACTGCGCACGAACAGCGACACATCGCCGATGCGTTTTCGTTTGAATTAAGTAAGGTGACCGTGCCGGGTATCAGACGGCGGACAGTGGCGATGCTACGAAACGTCGCAGACGATTTGGCCAGGGCTGTTGCTAAAAATCTGGGAATGCCCGATCTGCCGGAGCCCCTGCCAAAGGCGAACGAACACGAGGTAAAGCCTGAATTGATTCGTTCGAAGTTTTTATCCCTGCTGGCACGTCCTGGAGCAGGGGGGATCCGGACACGCAAGATTGCGATAATGCTGGCCGATGGTGTAGATGGCAATACCGTCAATCAAGTCGCAAAAGCTCTGATAGCAGAGGGCGCAGTCGTCAGGCTGGTGGGCCAGCATGTAGGCCTGACGCTAACAGGCTCGGGCACCCAGTTGGATGCCGACGCCTCTTTCCAAAACAGCCCATCTTCCCTGTTTGATGCTGTGATTATCCCGGACGGCGATACGTCGGTGAACGAGCTTTGTAGTGATGGGCTGGCTTTAGAGTATGTGCGTGACTCGTATCGTCACGGAAAACCTCTTATGATAGTTGGAGCTGGCATGCGCTTAATTGAGTGTGCTGGCATTCCGATAGACTCCGAGGATAAAGGTATGATTATCGCCAAATCTCCAGAGAAAAACGTCATCGCTACATTTATCCAGGCGCTGGAACAGCATCGCTTTCCAGAACGAGAAACCGATCCACCTGCCGTGTAGGTACCAAAAGACTCGGCGGCCTCCTTTTACTGACAGGCTGCCGCTGAGTTTGCTCTAATTCCTCGAAAACAGGTTTGGTTGCGGTGCTACAACGCTCCGTTAAAAAGCGGTTCGATAACCGAACAAGCCTACGGCCCCCCCTGTATGGATAAACACGATGTTCTCGCCTTTCTTGAAATGGCCGGTACGTACTAAGTCGATCAATCCGGCCATACCTTTGCCGGAGTAAACCGGGTCAAGCAATATGGCTTCGAGCTGGGCGTTCAACCGTACGGCCTCGACCATTGAATCGGTTGGAATGCCGTAACCTTCGCCTACGTAATCCGAATTCGCCACCACATCCGCGCGTTCTACCGACGAGACGGGCAACCCCATGTAATCAATCGTGGACTGCACCAGCTTCCAGACGTTTTCTTCTTGCTTTTGCCTCGGTGCACGTACGCTGACACCATAGACGGGAATTCCGCTGTTGCTTGCGCGTAGGCCCACGACCAGCCCAGCCTGGGTTCCGGCGCTTCCGGTGGCGTGAACCACATGATCTATTCGCACACCCGTTTCAAAAGATTGAGTCAGTAGTTCTTGCGCACACGCCACATACCCCAGTGCTCCAATAGGCGTGGAGCCCCCGCCGGGAATAATGTATGGCTTGCTACCGGCACGGCGCAGATCGGCGGCTAGCGTTTCCATCGCCTGCTGCATGTCAGTGCCCGCTGGCAGGCGAGCCACAATCTCGCCACCCATAAGCAGGTCAAGCATGACGTTGCCCGATTGCTTGTAGTCCTCGGTCGCGTTGGGTACGCGCTGTTCCAGAAGGATCTTGCACTTCATGCCTACGCGGGCTGCCGCGGCCACGGTCTGGCGCGCATGGTTGGACTGCACCGCGCCTTGAGTAATGAGGGTATCGGCGCCTTGTGCAATCGCGTCTGCCACCAGGAATTCGAGCTTGCGCGTCTTGTTGCCGCCCGTAGCCAGGCCGGTGCAGTCGTCACGTTTGATATACAGATTCGGGCCGCCCAAATGCCGAGTAAGATTTGGCATGAACTCAAGAGGCGTTGGGAAGTGTCCTAAGCGAATACGGGGGTAAGCGGCGAGGTGCAGCATTATGGACTCCGGGATGAAAGGTGTCTATCATCCTACATAGTGCGCACGGATTTGGCCAATGCTATATTTTTGCAGCGTTATGTTTTTTTTGCATATCGGTGGGGTTGAGTAGTGAAGCAATTATGGATCGAAGATTTCTTGACATTGGTGGAGGCGGGCACATTTTCTCGCGCGGCGGCGCTACGCCATGTGACTCAACCGGCCTTTTCCCGTCGCATTCAATCACTTGAAGCCTGGCTTGGCGTAGATCTGGTTGATCGGCGCACCCAACCCATGCGTCTGACGGCCGTTGCCTTGCGCCATGTCCCAAAGTTTCGAGCCATGCTGCGCGACCTTAGCCAGTTGCGCAGTAGCATGCGAGCCGACAGTGATGGATTGATGCGTGTCGTATTGACCACGCAGCATTCACTAACCATGACGCGCGTGCCTGCCTTGATCCAGGCGATTCAAAAAAAAGATAAATCAGCGCATCAAATAGATTTTCGTGTTCGTTCTGAAAACAGGGACGAGTGCGTCGCGCTCTTTATTCGTGGCGAAGCAGACCTTTTATTATGCATGGAAGAGGAAGAAGATCTGCTGTGCACGCTGGTGCCCGATGCCAGCCGCCTGTCGCTTGGCCACGAAATTTTGGTTCCACTCAGCGCCCCGACGGCGACCGGACAGCCCCTGCATAGGCCCAGAACGGGTAGGCAACTTAAATTGCTGGCGTTTCCTCCAGACAGTTTTCTCGGTCGTGCCACCTATAAAAGCAGTTTGGGTACGCTTTTCCGACTTTACAACGTCGAGGTTGTCCACGAATCGCTATTTCTGGCGGGAATCAAAGAAATGCTGCTCGCTGGCCTGGGCATGGCATGGCTACCTGAGAGCCTGGTCGAGCGAGAGCTTAAATCGGGTGCGCTGGTCATTCTCCGTAGCCCGCTTAAAACAATCAAACTGCCACTGGGTTTGTATCGCAGCTCCCGTGCTCAATCGCCGGAGGCGATTGACCGAATTTGGTCGATGTTTGGTAAATAAACCTCTAACGTCTGTTGGAAGCCTAGTCCGAAACGATTCGGGCCAATATAGTATGTATACATGAGACTTGGCCATATATTCCCAAGCCCCGCCTTTTATGCCGCCAGTTCCGCCAGTACATCAGCCAGTACTCTGGCACCGTCGGCCAAATCCTTTGGGGTTGCCGATTCGGCTTCGTTGTGCGTGATTCCCAGATGGCAGGGTACGAATATCATTCCCGTAGCGCAGACATCGTTCAGGTATCGGGCGTCATGCCCAGCGGCCGAATTAATTTCCCGCTGCGGCAAGCCCAACCGTTGTGCCGCTTGGGCAATGCAACGACGTATCGAGGGGGTAAATACCAGCGATGCCGCCGACGAAAGCTCTTCAACCACGACTTGGCACGGGTCAGCATGAGCTTGACAGATGATGGGAATAGCATCGCCAAGAATGCTTAATATTTTGGAATCTGGGTGCCGCAAATCGATTGAGAATACCGCTACGCCGGGAACAACCGATGGCGCATTGGGCTGGATATTCAGCCGACCGATCGTGAATTTGACGACGTCTTCCTTGTCGTGCATGTGAGTGGTAAGCGCCCGAATGATCGCGACACTAGCCAGCAAGGCGTCTCTTCTCTCGGCGCGGCATGATGTACCCGCATGAGCCGTCTCGCCGGTCACAGTAACACGGTAGGTTTTCTTGCCCTGGATTCCCGTGACCACACCGATGACCATATTTTCCCTTTCGAGCACTGGCCCTTGCTCGATATGCGCTTCGATATAGGCTGAAACTGGAAAACCTAATGGACGTATGGGCAATTCAGAGAGTTCTGCCATGACGGTGTCCAGTGCCTGCCCCACGCTGACACCCTGTGCATCGACGACCTGGCGGATTTCGTCCAGCGTGCGGGATCCGGCAAATGCTGCTGATCCGGCCATTCCGGGTGCGAAACGGGAACCTTCTTCGTTCATCCAGGCAACGATGTCGATGTGTCTTCGCAGCGGGATGCCGGCGGATTGAATGGCTTGAACAGCTTCAAATGCAGCCAGTACGCCAAATGCTCCATCGTATTTCCCGCCGGAGGGTTGACTGTCTAAGTGCGAGCCCGACAGCACGGGCTCCGCACTGTCGTCCGCGCCTTTAAGTCTAAGAAAAAGATTTCCTGCAGGGTCGATGGACGCATCGAGTTTCAGTTGGCGCCCCCAGCGTATCATTTCTTTTTGTGCCTGAATATCTTCGGCCGAGAGGGCCTGCCGGTTCACGCCGCCCTTTTCCGTGGCGCCAAATCGTGCCATGGCCTCTATACGGCTGCACAAGCGGCTTTCGTCGACATGAGAAGAGGGATATAGGCTCATGACGTTTTCATGACGTCTGCTGCAATGGTGCGGGGGTCTCGAGCAACCCACTTGTCTTGCTCAACCATGGCAAGGAATTCCGCTACCTGGGAATTGAATAGTGCGGGTTCTTCGAGGTTCAGTGTATGGCCACTTTTAGGAAAGATCACAAGTCCACAAGCAGGAACAGTTTTTTTCAGAAAAATACCTGGCTGTAAGCAATGATCGTCTTCGTCGCCAGCCATGACCAATAGCGGTACTGTCATTGTCTTGAGTTGTTTCTCGAGGTCGTAGATGGACGGCCTGCGCGCCTGGACGCCGCGCATGGTCATTGCCGAGCCTGTCGCTGAATGCTCGCCGAGTTGATGTGCAAACTCTTGCCAGCCGAGTGGATCTTTCACCTGAAAAATTATGCGTGACG
>JBDTLC010000092.1:0-25074 GCA_039935015.1 Paralcaligenes sp.
CGTCCAGGCGGGCGTCGGGCGAACTCACTGCGCCTCGCAGGCGAGGCTCCGTTCAGACAGCGCCCGACGAAATCCCCCGCCTTTCCTTCGGTAGCCTCCGGCGCACGCCTTACGCCGATCCTGCCCCAGCCCCCGCCAGACGGCTCGCGTTACGAGGTGCCTAGAGTTGACGTACCTGTTCTATGTATCCCTCGATTTACAAAACGGTCGTCGCCCCAACACATCCCTCGGTGCATTCCCCCACAATGCAGCCGCAGGGTGAGAGGCGCTGTGCAAGCCGGCGTTGAGTCCCGCGCCGGGTGCTGACGAAGGGAGGGCGGAGGCTGTCGTCGGGCGCTGTCTGAGTGGAGCCTCGCGTGCGAGGCTGCGCGAGTTCGCCCGACGTCCGCCCGTACGAGGCAGACCCGGGCAGTCGGGGTGCGTAGCGCCACGACCGCGGGACGAGCCGGCCTGCACAGCGCCTCTCACCCTGCGGCGTTTCACTAGAATCACTCCAGCCAGAACCTACTGCTTGACTGCGTACAAGTACAGTTCGACACGACGGTTCAACGCGCGACCGGCAACGGTGTTGTTGTCGCCGATCGGATTGCTTGCGCCACGGCCCTCGGCAGACATCCTGCCTGCGCCCACCCCCTGTTGCGAGAGGTAGTTGATCACACTTTGAGCACGATTGACAGACAAGGTCTGATTAGTAGCGGCCGAACCTGTGCTATCGGTATAGCCCACCGACTTGGCTCGCAACTCGGGGTGCTGAACCAGTGCGCGCCCAACGCTATCGAGCACGGGCAGCAACGCGGGTTTGAGAGTATAGAGGCCCGTATCAAAAGAAACATTACTGGGAATATTAACCTTCAGGGAGCCATCGGGCTGCTCGGTAACGTCGATACCAAGATTGCTCGCCCCGGACTTTTGCACGTCGTTTTTAACGCCCGCCCAGTTGTAACCAACGATGCCCCCGGCTACCGCACCTATGCCAGCGCCAATTAAGGCGGAAGCTCCGGTATTGCCTATAAGCGCGCCCAATCCGGCTCCGACGGCCGCACCAGCGCCCGCGCCGACAGCCGTTTTACCGCCGGTGCCCATACCGTTCATCTGGGCGCAGCCCCCCATCAAAGCCACTACCGCAATACAAGTTGCAGTCCGACTAACACGCAAGCATAAATTCACTTTCCTCTCCTTGTTCATTCTTAAGCTGAATAAGCTGTCTTCATACTAGCAAGGCAGCACGCAGACAGGTGTTACTTTCTATGTCAATTGATTAATCTTGTCGCCTGGCAGGCTAAAGCTCAGAACAGTTTGGCTCCCGATACCCGCACAATCTCCTTGTATTTGGCCATATCGTGCTTGACCAGTTCGGCAAAGGCCTCTGGTGTGGTCGGTTTGGCGTCCGACCCCATGATTAGCAAGTTCTTCCGCACGACTGGATCTTCCAACGCCTTGGTATAGGCTTTGTTCAAGCGTTCGATGATCGCCTTGGGTGTACCCCCCGTGGCGAACACGCCAAACCAGGTACCCAAATCGAAATCTTTCACCCCCGCTTGCTCCATGGTGGGCAGCTTGGGAAAAATGGACGAGCGTTGCGCCGTAGTGACCGCCAGTGCCTTTACCTTTCCGTCGGTGATCAAGCCCGAAGCCGATGCCAAGTTGTCAAACATGAAGTCGGCCTGCCCAGCCAGCAACGCCAGCTTGGCGGGCGACGCGCCCTGATAAGGAATATGCAGCGTGTCGATGTCCATACGCACATTAAACAGGGCTCCCGCCAGATGGCCGGCGCTGCCATTACCTCCAGAGGCAAAATTGAGTTTGCCCGGATGGCTCTTGGCATACGCTACGAGATCGGCCACCGAGCTGATGCTATGCGCCTTGGCGAACGCATTATTGACGATCAGCACGTTGGGCACAGACGCAACCAGGGTCACGGGCGCAAAGCTCTTTACCGGGTCGAAAGGCAGATTAGGATACAGCCAGGGGTTGATCGCATTGATGGCCACCGCGCCCATCACCAGCGTGTAGCCATCGGGTTTAGCCTTGGCAGCCAGAGCTGCCCCAATATTGCCCCCTGCGCCAGGGCGGTTCTCGACCACCACGGTTTGCCCGAGTTCGGGCTGCACCTTCTGGGCAAGCAACCGCGACATCGTATCGAGCGGCCCGCCAGGCGAATACGGAACAATGAATTGTAAGGAATGGCTGGGAAAGTCAGCCGCAACCGCCGGCGCCGCACTCGTAAATGCCAGACCAGCAAGGACGCTGGCGGCCACTGCAAACCACGATTTAATACTGGACAACATGAAGGGGCTCCCGCTAAAAACAGATAAATCGCAAAGGCTCAATACTAACGCTAGTTTTACTGTATGTTCCAGACATTTCCCGCGCACACATCCCTCTTCGCTAATGAAGGATCTGACTCAGGAAAAGGCGAGTGCGTTCATTTTCCGGCGCGTCGAAAAACCTGTCGGGTGTGTTTTGCTCTATGATTTCGCCCTGATCCATGAATATCACACGATCGGCCACCTTGCGCGCAAAACTCATTTCATGAGTCACGCAAAGCATCGTCATGCCGGATTCTTCGGCCAGACCAACCATCACATCCAGCACCTCCTTGACCATCTCTGGGTCAAGCGCCGAGGTGGGCTCGTCAAACAGCATGATCTTCGGATCCATACATAAAGACCGTGCAATCGCCACGCGCTGTTGTTGGCCGCCCGATAGCTGACCCGGAAATTTTTGCGCCTGATCGGGGATGCGTACACGTTCCAGATACTTCATGGCCGTCGCCGTGGCCTGGGCTTTAGACTTTCTAAGAACCCAAATGGGTCCGAGAGTAAGGTTTTCGAGCACCGTAAGGTGTGGAAACAGATTGAAGTGCTGAAACACCATCCCCACATCGCGGCGTATCGTCTCGATCTGCTTGAGATCGCTGGTCAGTTCAATGCCTTCGACGACGATGCGGCCCTGCTGGTGCTCTTCGAGCCGATTGATACAACGTATCAGGGTCGATTTGCCTGATCCCGAAGGTCCGCAGATGACAATGCGCTCACCAGGCGATACCGTCAGATCGATATGACGCAGTACATGAAACTGACCGTACCATTTGTTGACGTCTTCAAGGCGAATAATGGCACCAGACATGCTGCGTCTCCCTCAACGCTGATATCCCGCGTCCAGTTGCCGCTCAAGCGACTGGCTATAACGCGAAATAGAAAAACAGAACATGAAGTAAATCAGCGCAATGAACAGATACGCCTCGATGTCGAATCCGCGCCACGCTGCGTCAGCCAGCGCCGCCTTGGCGGCCTGCGTGAGATCGAAAATACCGATAATGACAACCAGCGACGTATCTTTGAATAGTGAAATAAAGATACTGACTAACGGTGGAATAACTATCTTTAATGCCTGAGGCAAAATAATCTTGCGCATCAACTGCCAATAGGTCAGCCCTAACGATTGGGCGCCTTCGTATTGCCCCTTGGGAATGGCCTGCAGGCCGCCACGTACGGTTTCCGCAATATAGGCGGCGGCAAAAAGGATAATGGCAATTTGCGCTCGCAAAAGCTTGTCGATATTGACACCTTCGGGCAAAAACAAAGGCAGCATGACCGATGACATGAACAGCAGGCTGATCAGCGGCACGCCGCGTATCAGCTCGATATACATCACGCATAAGGCTTTGACGGCTGGCATGTCCGAGCGCCGCCCAAGAGCCAGTAGTACCCCGAGCGGAAACGCGAAAGCTATTCCGAATGTCGAAAGAATAAGAGTCAAAGGCAGGCCACCCCACCGATCATCTTCGACGAGCGACAGGCCCAGTACGCCGCCCCACATTAACAAAGCAACAGCCCCAAGGGCCACAAGCCAGATAAAAACCAAGGTCGGTCGCCAGAACCGCCGCAGGCAACTGCATATAATCACGGCAATAAGGATGATTGTGGCCAGCATAGGACGCCATTGCTCGTCGTAGGGGTAGGTGCCAAATAAAATCAGCCGGTGCTTGGCCACAATAAACGCCCAGCACGCGCCGCTTGAAGCGCGACATTCTTGAGCATTAGTGGCGGTATAGTTCGCGCGGATGAACAGCCACTCGAACACGCCCGGCAAAACCATGAGCAGCATCCAGGCGATCAACACGGTCAGCACGATATTTAACGGCGAGGCAAATAAGCGGCTCCGGCACCAGCCCCATACGCCTTCGTGAGCGGAAGGTGGGGCTTCGGGCGCAGAAGGGGTGCGGCCTGCATCCATCTCAACGCTCCACCAGCGCAATGCGCTGGTTATACCAATTCATGAGCAGCGAGATCGACAAGCTGACCGCGAGATAGACCGCCATGATGATGAGTATGCCCTCGATAGCCTGACCGGTCTGGTTCAACGTGGTGTTCACCACTGAAACGATATCGGGGTAGCCCACGGCAATTGCCAGAGAACTGTTTTTGGTGAGATTCAGGTACTGGCTGGTCATAGGCGGCACAATGACGCGTAAAGCCTGCGGCAAAATGACCAGGCGCAGCATGCGGGCGCGCGACAACCCCAGTGAACTGGCGGCTTCCCACTGCCCCCGGTCAACCGACCCAATGCCCGAGCGCACCACTTCAGCTACAAACGCCGAGGTATATAGAACCAGGCCCGTCAGCAAGGCGGCAAACTCGGGGCTAATCGTCATGCCTCCCGTAAAATTGAACCCCTTAAGATACGGCATATCGATGGCCACGCTGGCACCGCTGAACAACCAGCCGAGCAGCGGCAACCCAATCAATACCAACGTAGCGATGCGCCCGAAGGGCAGAAGCCGGCCAGTGGCATCCTGCCGCTTCCTGACCCAGTGGCCCAGAACAATAACCGCCACAATCGCCAATCCCAGGGCCACCACAATCCAGTCGACAGCCTCGCCATGCAAAGTGGGCAGCTTCAAGCCGCGATTAGACAGAAAGACACCGGGCAGAGGATGCAGCGCCTGCCGCGGGCCAGGCGTACTCGCAGTAATAATGGCGTACCAAAAAAACAGTTGCAACAAAAGCGGGATATTGCGCACGATCTCAACATAGACGCCGGCCACCCGCGCCACAAGCCAATTCTTTGACAGACGGGCAATGCCCAGAATCGTTCCGAACAGGGTCGCCGCAACAATGCCCACCACCGACACCTTGAGCGTATTGAGCAGGCCCACCACGATGGCCCGCCCATAAGTATCGGCTGGCGTATAGGCGATTGCCGATTCTCCTATAGCAAAGCCTGCCTCACGGTGCAAAAAACCGAAACCCGAGGAAATATTGCGTACCGACAGATTGTGCAAGGTATTGGACACCAGATACCAGACGATAAAACCCACCACCGCCAATATCACACCCTGATAAAACCATGACCGCAGGGTCGGGTCGTACCATGACAGGCGCCGCCGCGACGTGGGAAAAGGGTTCTTTTTTATTGTCATGGATCCAAGCCTTCATCAAGCCTCGTGGCGCTTTGCATATTCTAAGGGCTAATGGTTACTATTAGGGAGCGCAACTCGACACTCACCATGATTGAATTCCAGCACGTATTTAAGTCCTACGGACGCGGCCGCAACATACTGGCCGACCTTAACTTCCGCGTCGAACCGGGCGAGTTCGTGTTTGTATCGGGACCCTCTGGAGCGGGCAAGTCGACCTTGCTCAAACTCATAGGCGGGCTTGAGCCAGCCAGCAGGGGCTCGGTGCACGTCAACGGCCACCGTGTTGATAAAATACCTACACGTGCGCGACCTTACCTGCGCCGCGCCGTCGGCATCATTTTGCAGGACACCCATCTGCTATACGACCGCAACGCTATTAACAATGTTTTACTGCCTCTTACCGTGGCCGGTCTGGAAAGCAACCTGGCCGCGACTCGCGCCCGCGCAGCTATGGAAAAGGTGGGTCTATCGGGCAAGGAAGACCTCAACCCCATCGAAATGTCGGGCGGCGAGCAACAGCGCCTGGCCATCGCCCGTGCAATCGTCAACCGCCCCGCCATCCTTATCGCTGACGAACCTACGGCCAACCTCGACCAGGAAAGTGCGCGTCGCATTATGGAAGTATTTCGCGACTTCAATCGCGTCGGAGTCACTACGCTGATAGCCTCACACGACCGATCGCTCATGGCCTCATACGCGGCGCGCACGCTGCGCATCGATCAAGGCAAGTTTTCCGACCTGCGAGGGGTGCAGCCGTGAATCGCTGGCTTCGACAACATCGCTACGCGTTGCGGGTGGCAATCCGCCGCCTGTTGCAGCAACCCTTTTCATCGCTATCAAACCTGCTGGTCATCGCCCTGACCCTTACCCTGCCAATCATTGGCGCTTCTGCACTAGTTTCGGCGCAACCGCTGGCCCGCCAGGTTTCCGTGTCGCCCGAAATTACGCTTTTTCTAAAGCTCAAGACCTCTGCCGACGCCAGTAAGAAAATACTGGACCGCCTGCAGACGGAATATACCCGCGATGTGGGCGCCGCGCGCCTGGTGCCGCGCCAGAAAGCCTTGCAAACCTTGAAAGCCAATCCAACTTGGGCCGACGCCCTGGCGGCCCTGCCCGACAACCCCCTGCCTGACGCCATCGTCGTTACGCTCAAAGACAACGTCGATCTCGCTCAGCACGCAAGCGCGCTCGCACAAGAATGGCGTCAATGGCCACAAGTCGACGCCGTGCAGCTCGATAGCGCCTGGGTGCAACGTCTGGAAGCCTTGCTCCAGTTCGGACGGATAGGCCTGGGCCTGCTCGCAATAGGCGTTGCGCTGGTCGTCCTGTCCACCGTGTTCAACACGGTGCGCATGCAAGCACTCACTCAGCGCGAAGAAATCGGCGTTGCGCGACTGGTAGGCGCAACCGAATCGTTCGTCAGACGACCATTTCTTTACCTGGGCGCCCTCACTGGGGTACTGGCAAGCCTCCTGGCTATTCTGCTTTGCGCACTGGCCCTGATCCCGCTTAATGCAGCATTAGCCCATCTGGCGCAAAGCTACGGAGCGAGTATTTCCCTGCACTTGCCCGACGGCGTCAGCTTGGCCCTTGCTGTTGTTGTGGTCGCCATATTGGGAGCGCTTTCGGCACGCTGGTCCGTCACACGCAGCACGCGTTTCTAATGTTGGCCAACACCCATCCGGAAATCGAAAGCTTCGCCGCGGCCATCGTCCATTGGCAAAAACAGGCCGGACGTCACGACCTGCCGTGGCAGGCCAGCCGCGACCCCTACCCGATTTGGCTGTCGGAAATCATGCTGCAGCAAACTCAGGTCGGTACCGCCATCGGCTACTACGAGCGATTCCTTACACGATTTCCCACGCTACAGGCCCTGGCGCGCGCGACACAGGAAGAAGTGATGCCCTATTGGGCAGGCCTGGGCTACTACGCACGAGCGCGTAACCTGCATCGTTGCGCGCAGCAAATTGTCGAACAATGGAACGGCCAGTTTCCGCGCAAAGTCACAGACCTTATGCAGCTTCCAGGCATAGGGCGGTCGACCGCGGCCGCCATCGCCGCCTTCGCCTATGGAGACCGTCAGCCCATCATGGACGGCAACGTCAAGCGCGTATTCACGCGTTACTTTGGCCTGTACGGCAATCCAGCCTCGCGCGCCGTCGAACTCGAACTTTGGAATTGCGCCCAGATCGTGCTGGATGCAGCGGACCCCAAGCTGGACATGACCGGATATATACAAGGCCTGATGGACCTCGGATCGGGCTGCTGCACCCGTAGCCGTCCAGCCTGCATGCAATGCCCGCTTAACACTCATTGCTACGCAAAGCTTGAATCCCTGCAACACGAATTACCCACACCTAAACCCAAAAAAAAGAACGGCGAGCGACAGTGCAAAATGCTGATTCTTGAGCAAAATGGAAAAATCCTGCTCGAAAAACGCCCCTCTCCTGGCATCTGGGGAGGCCTGTGGAGCCTACCGCAATACGAAGACCAACGCACCCTGGCAGAGGCGTGCCAGGGCCTAGGCGCCGACATCGGGCAAGGCCGGAAGATGGCCGCGCTACAGCACGTCTTTTCGCATTTCAAACTGTATATAGAGCCCTGGTACCTGCATTGCCCACCCACCCGCGTAGCCGAACCCGGCCCCGAACAAGCTTGGACAGCCATCACGGACCTAGCCGGCACAGCCTTGCCTGCTCCGGTGAAAAAACTTCTTCGCGGCATAAACGAAATTATCGGAAGCATCGGCAAGAACGCGCCGCAGTTGCCAACTTGATGGCCAGGTACTTTGGCAGCCACAAGGGCTGTGCCTACGAAAGGACTATGTGTCTTTGGGCCGATAGTGGCTGATGCTCATTAATATCCCGCTGGCAATACCTAGAGTCATGAGCGCCGTGCCCCCATAGCTCATAAAAGGTAGCGGCACACCCACCACTGGCAAGATGCCCGTCACCATACCTATATTCACGAACACATAAACGAAAAACATCATCGACATCGAGCCTGCCATAAGCCTGCCAAACTGGCTTCGCGCACGCGCGGCGATTGACAGGCCCCGCGTGATCAACAAACCATAAAGCACCAGCAACATAATGCCGCCATAAAGCCCGAACTCCTCGGCATACACCGCAAAAATAAAATCGGTAGTGCGTTCAGGAATAAAATCCAGATGCGACTGAGTGCCTTGCATATAACCCTTGCCGTACACCCCTCCGGAACCCACGGCAATCATCGACTGTATCGTATGAAAGCCTTTACCCAAGGGATCTGATGTGGGATCCAGTAAAGTACACACACGATGCTTCTGATAAGGGTGCAGCATCACCCAATTCACATTGGGCTGACACATTTGCGGCTCGTAATGAATTAGGGCACCAAAAGCTATCACTCCCACTAGCATCAAGGGCACCAAAAGCTTGAATGAGAGGCCACCAAGGTAGATGACACAGAAACCTGCCGCGAACACCAACAAGGCCGTACCCAAATCAGGCTGCTTGGCAATCAAGCCGAACGGAATCGCCAGCAACACAAGTGCAACCAGAAAATCGAGAATACGCAACTTACCCTTATGCCGGTGAAAGTACCAAGCCAACATCAAAGGAACCGCTATCTTCATCATTTCCGACGGCTGCATGCGGCCAAAACCAAGGTTCAGCCAGCGCGTCGCACCCTTGCTGGTTTCTCCCGCAAACTCCACTCCAAGCAAAAGCACAATGCCTAGAATATAGAAAGGCAGCGCCAGGCGCATTAATTGCGGTGGAGGCATTAATGCCACCGCCCACATCACAAAAAACGCGATCAGAAAATTGCGTGACTGATCGGCAAATCGCAAGTCCGTTCCACCCACTGCCGATTGCATGACAGTCATTCCAAGCAACATCATTAACGCCAGTATGGCCAGCAGTGGCCAATCAAATGCAGTCAGGGCCTTTATGCCCCAATCAATAATGCGCCTCATGGGTGCACCGCACGGCGCGAATCGGTCAGGGTCAGAGGCGCACCCGGGCCGCGGCGTATATCGGGCGACAAAGGGTCTGCCGGACCCTCATCCTCGTCGGGGCGGTCTTCGGGCGGTACAACCCCATCGGGCGATTCTTCTGATGCATCGGCGGCACCGCTCGGCGCATGGGGCGGAGAATCATCTTTGAGCGACGCAGGGACGGTGACGTAATTCTCGTTTTCCTTGCGATCGGGCGATAGCCAGTAATCGAACACCTGGCGCGCAATAGGCGCGGCAACCGACGCACCCCAGCCCCCGTTTTCAACAATCAGGGCCACCGCAATGCGCGGGTTGTCTGCCGGCGCATAAGCCATAAACAAGGCATGATCACGCAAACGTTCATTGACCGAGCCGGCGTGGTATTTAGCCCCTTTCAGACTATAGAGCTGGGCTGTGCCAGTCTTGCCAGCCGCCTGATACTTAGCACCGACAAACGCCCGACGCGCTGTTCCGTAACGAACCACATCAACCAGCGCGTCTTTCACCACCTTAAGGTTTTCTGGCTTCAAAGGAATGGTATAAGAGGGCTTGGTTACGACGGCGGTGGACTTGCCCGTCTGCGGGTTCTCGACCAGGCTCACCAGATGCGGCTTCATATACACCCCATCGTTGGCCAACACCGAGGTGGCTTGCGCCAGCTGCAGCACGGTAAACGCGTTATAACCTTGTCCCACAGCCACTGAAACCGACTCGCCTGTAAACCAATGCTGCTGCGAAGGCTTCTTGAACGCATGGCGTTTCCACTCAGTGGAAGGAAGCACACCGTGCCTCTCGCCATCTAGGTCAATGCCTGTCAATTGGCCAAAACCGAACTGCTTGGTGAAATCGTGCAACGCATCGACGCCGATTACAGGACCAAGCGAAAAGAAATACGTATCTGAAGACACGACCAGCGCGCGGTGCATGTCTGTCGGCCCGAAAACAGCACCCGCCGCATTGCGGTATTTCTGCCCGGCAAACTCAAAATATCCTGGATCGGGAATAATTTGCGTCGCGCTGCGCTTACCCAGTTCAAGAGCGGCGAGCGCTACAAACGGCTTGTAGGTCGAACCAATGGGATAGGTGCCGTAAAGCGCGCGATCGACCAGAGGATGATCAGGCGAGTCGTTCAGGCGGCGCCAATTTTCGACATCAATGCCATCTATAAAGAGATTGGGGTCAAATGACGGAGACGAGACAAACGCTAGAACACTACCGGTTTTGGGGTCAATCGCAACCAGCGCGCCGCGCTTACCCTCAAACAATGTCTCCGCCTCTTTCTGCAAACCTATATCCAGCGACAAGACCAGATTCGAGCCCGGCACTGGATCGACGCGACGCAAGACACGCACTGGTCGCCCCCCTGCCGTTACCTCAACCTCTTCCAGCCCGGTGTGACCATGGAGCGACTTTTCCCAGGTTTTTTCAACACCTCTTTTGCCAATGACATCAGTGCCTCGATAATTACCCGCCTGCCCTTCAGCGTCTAACTCAGCCAGATCTGAATCAGAGATACGCCCGACAAAACCTACCACATGGGCGGCCGAAGCCCCTTGTGGATATTCGCGCACCCATCGCGCCCGCAGGGAAACGCCCGGAAATTCAAAGGCGTGTGCTGAAAACCAGGCGGCTTCAGTGTCATTGAGGTTATTGCGCAATAGCACGTGAGCATAGCGCCCTGTTTGTCCCATTCGTTGTTTGAAACGACGGCGATCACGCGAGCTTATATAAACCAGCTGCCCCAATTCGTCGAGCATTTTTTTCATGTCCTCGACGTGGGCCGGAACAACGTCAAGAGTGTAATCACGATAGTTGCGCGCCAACACCACTCCGCGGCGATCAACGATTTCGCCACGGCGCGGAGGTATAGGCACCACCGTAATTCGATTCTGGTTGGCGCGGGCGGCCAGACCCTCATAGCGATCCACTTGCAAATACCACAGACGGCCAAGTAACCCGCCAAAACACAGTAACGCGAAAATGCCAGCCACCCAGATCCGAAATACTATCTGCCGTTTCTGCTGATGCGATGTTTTTTTAAACTCGAACATAAAATGGCCTGTGCCTATGGCCTACTACACCGAGCCAGGATCGGTTTCGTTCAGGCGTCGTTGCGGCATATGCAGGAGCGCGTCGACCACGGGCCAAAGAGCAACCGTAAACAAAGCCGACCAAAGCCACTGCCAGCCCGCCCACTCGCCGGCCAGCCATGCATGAATGATACGCGATGCCGCCTCAGACAAAACAAAGACGGGGAGCAAATGTATGGCCTGTACCACTGCGCCGAAACGCTGTAACCGGCGCGCCAGAATAATCGTGCCATAGGCAACCAGGGTATACGCAAGCGCCCTCTCGCCAAGCAAGCCTGCATCATGCACGTCCATAAACAAGCCAAACACGAACGCAGTCACCATAGACACCCTGTGCGGCTCGTTCAGACACCAGAAAGCAATCACCAGCAAAAGGATATCGGGGGCAGGCTGCCAAAGGCGCCATGGCAAAAAAGAGATCAGCCATACCAGCAGCAAGGTTGCCCATATAAACACAGGACTTGCGGGTTGTCTGAACGGAGTTGAATCAACAGGTTGCAGGGAGCTTAATAAAGACGGACGCCCGCGACCCTCTTTTGGTACCGTTTCAGTGTTCTGCTTGCGAGCCATTAGATGGGGTCTCCGGATGAACTTTTGGCTTGGAAACATCGACACGCAACACCAGGAAATGACGATAGCGTTCGGGATGAGAGAGAGGAGTTGCTAAGGCTCGCGCAAACCCAGTGGCAGAGTCGCGCTCTACCGAGTCTATCTTGGCAACCGACAAGCCAGCGGGAAACAAGCCACCAATACCGCTGGTGATCAAGGTATCACCGCGCCTGATGTCCGCATTGGCCGTAAGGTAGCGCACTTCGACCTTGCCGCTCAGGCTGCCACCAAAAACAATGAGGCGCAGGCCATTGCGTAAGACCTGCACGGGGATGGATACCTTGTCGTCGGTCAGTAGAGCCGCCTCGGAGGTGAAAGGCGTAACACGCACCACCTGTCCAACCACACCACCCTCGTCGATCACGGGCATTCCGGCGCGGATTCCGTCAGAAGTACCTTTATCAAAAATTAGATGATGCGTAAACGCGTTGGGGGGCTCATAGAGCACCTCGACCGCCACCGAGGACTGCGAGACCGTATCGGCCACATGCAGCAAACGGCGCAATTGCTCGTTTTCGGCCGACATCTGGGCCGCATGAGTTGCGATCTGTGCGAGTTCGATGCGCTGCCTTTGCAATGCTTCCTTTTCTGTACGCGCGAGGGCCGCGGCATCGACCCAATTGTTGAAAGTTTCTACCGCGTCTCGAGGCGCCAACACCAAACGTTGAAAGGGATACAGAACAACAGATATCGCCTGGCGAGCCGGGTCGAGCACACGCCAGCGCGCGTCAACCACGAGCAGTGATAAAGCCAGTACAACTAGAACAAAAAGCCGAAACTCGGCGGTCGGTCCATGCCTGAACAGCGTGAGCGTCCGATTTTCTTGCATGACTTCGTACTTGCGCCTTAATCTGCTCGGCACACTCCTGGGGGCATCCGAACCAGAACTGAATTAGTCGTAGATAAATACCGTGCCCAGGCGCTCCAGGTGCTCGAGGGCTTCACCGCAGCCACGCACCACGCACGTGAGCGGATCTTCGGCCACCACAACAGGCAGGCCGGTTTCTTCTTGAAGCAAACGATCCAGATCACGCAACAAGGCACCGCCGCCGGTCAGTGAAATACCTTTGTCGGTAATATCGGACCCCAGCTCGGGAGGGGTTTGCTCGAGCGCCGTCTTAACCGCGGATACGATCTGGTTTAGCGGGTCGGTCAAGGATTCGAGGATCTCGTTGGACGATACGGTAAAGCTGCGAGGCACGCCTTCGGAAAGATTACGCCCTTTCACTTCGATTTCGCGTATTTCAGATCCTGGGAAGGCGGATCCAATCTCTTTTTTTATCAATTCAGCGGTAGGCTCGCCAATTAACATACCGTAGTTACGCCGTATGTAATTGATAATAGCCTCGTCGAATTTGTCGCCGCCCACGCGCACCGACCCTTTGTAAACCATTCCACCCAGCGAAATCACAGCCACTTCGGTCGTACCCCCGCCGATATCCACCACCATCGAACCGCTAGCTTCCGACACGCCCAGACCGGCGCCAATAGCAGCGGCCATTGGTTCTTCGATAAGATATACTTGGCTCGCGCCCGCGCCCAGCGCCGACTCGCGTATGGCGCGCCGCTCGACCTGGGTGGACCCGCAGGGAACGCAAACAATAATGCGCGGACTGGGGGCAAACATGCTGCTGGGATGCACCATGCGTATGAATTGCTTGAGCATCTGTTCGGTAACGGTAAAGTCGGCGATCACGCCGTCTTTCATGGGCCGTATGGCTTCGATATTGCCCGGCACGCGCCCCAGCATCCGCTTGGCCTCGCGCCCTACTGCCTGGATGATTTTCTTGCCATTGGGGCCGCCTTCGTGACGTATTGCCACCACAGAAGGCTCATCAAGCACAATCCCTTTACCACGAACATAAATCAGCGTATTGGCGGTACCGAGGTCGATCGCCATATCGCTAGAGAAGTAACTACGTAGAAATCCGAACATGGACGCTCAGCTAGATCAGAATTAAGGGAAATTCGTTAACTAATGCAAACTATTGCCGTGTGCCAATGAGGCAAGAAAAGAGGCGCTGGAAATTGGCTAACGATTAAACCGACAATGATAACTTATAATTTACCTTTGTTAAGGGCCAATAAGCCATTCGTTAACTTTTGTAACGAGGCGAGCCTACTCCTAAATTTGCCTGCCATACGGCCCGAAACGGACGCCGACGGGCCTTACATTCACGAATCAAGACACTAACATGGCTATTACCGACCACGACGTGGCGCGCATCGCGCGTCTTGCCCGTATCGAACTTTCAGATCAGGCCAGCCATCGCGCAATCACCGAACTCAACGGCATTATAGGGTTGATCGAACAGTTGCAGGCGGTGGATACTCAAGGTATCGAACCCATGGCCCACCCCCTGTCGGCGCACCAAGACATTACGCTGCGCCTGCGACCCGACTTGGCTGCGCCCACTCATTCACTGACCGAACGCCAAGCCCTGATGGCGAACTCCCCGGGCGAGGTGGAGGGCTTGTTCGTAGTCCCCATGGTCATCGAGTAACCTATGCCCAAGACAAGCCCAATACACACTCAATTCGACAGCATCGAAGCTCTGCGCGCGGCCCTGCAAGCTCGCGAGGTCACCGCGCTGGAATTGGCCGACAGTGCTCTGGCGGCAGCCCAGGCCAGTTCGCTGAACGCCTTCTTGCAGATCGACCCGGAACTCACACTCAATCAAGCTCGCGCCGCCGACAAGGCGCTCGCCGCAGGCAATGCGAGCATGCTTTGCGGCATACCGATAGCGCACAAGGATGTGTTTGTCACTCGAGGCTGGCGCACCACGGCCGCCAGCAAGATGCTGGCCGATTACATCAGCCCCTACGATGCGGCGGTGGTCGGCCGCCTGATCCAGGCCGGCGCCGTATCCATAGGCAAGCTCAATTGCGATGAATTCGCCATGGGTTCGGGCAATGAGAACTCGGCCTTCGGGCCAGTCAAAAACCCATGGAACCACGATTTCGTACCCGGTGGATCGTCGGGCGGTTCGGCGGCGGCGGTCGCCGCTGGCCTGGTGATGGCCGCCACCGGCACCGATACTGGCGGCTCGGTACGCCAGCCAGCCGCATTGTGCGGCGTGAGTGGCATCAAGCCCACCTACGGAACCGTTTCGCGCTATGGCATGGTGGCATTTGGTTCCAGCCTGGATCAGGCTGGCCCTATCGCGCGCCACGCAAAAGACTTGCTCGAATTACTCGACGTTATGAGCGGTTTTGATGAGCGCGACTCCACCAGCCTGGAAACCTGCGACGGTGTGGCCAACGCGCCAGGGCGTGTACGCGCCGATTTCAACACGGCCTTGCAGGGCCAAACGGGAAGCCTCCCGCTTGCGGGGTTGCGCATAGGCGTTCCGAAGGAATTTTTCAACACCGGGCTGGCGAGCGACGTGGCCCAGGCCATAGAAGCAGCTCTGCGCGTATTCGAATCGCTGGGCGCCAAGCGCGTAGCTATTTCGCTGCCGCGCACCGAACTGGCAATTCCTGCCTATTATGTTATCGCTCCAGCCGAAGCATCGAGCAATCTACAGCGCTACGATGGTGTGCGTTACGGCCACCGCGCGGCGCAGTATGGCGACCTGGCCGAAATGACCAGCCGCTCGCGCAGCGAAGGTTTTGGCCCCGAGGTGCTGCGCCGCATCATGGTAGGCACCTATGTTCTGTCGCATGGCTATTACGATGCATACTACCTGCAGGCGCAGCGCGTACGCCGCATGATCGCCAACGACTTCCAGCTGGCCTTTGCACAGCACTGCGATGTCATCATGGGCCCGGTCACACCCACGGTGGCCAAACCCATAGGCGTAAACCGCGATAACCCGACCGCCGACTGGCTGGCCGATATCTATACCCTGGGCATCAGCCTGGCAGGCTTACCCGCCATGTCGATTCCCTGCGGCCTGGGCGGTGCCGCAGGCGATCTGCCCATAGGGCTGCAAGTTATCGGCAACTATTTCAGCGAAGGTCAATTACTGGCCATCGCCGATCGTTTTCAGCAAACCACCGACTGGCATCAACGCAAACCGGGACAGCAATAATGGAATGGGAAATCGTCATCGGGCTGGAAACTCACGCGCAGCTCTCCACTGAATCGAAAATTTTTTCCAACAGCAGCACGCAATTCGGCTCGGCGCCCAACACGCAAGCCAACGAGGTCGACATGGCCCTTCCCGGCAGCCTGCCGGTCCTGAACCGTGGTGCTGTCGAGCGCGCGATTCAGTTCGGGCTGGCTGTGGGCGCGCAGATTGCGCCACGCTCGATCTTTGCGCGTAAAAATTATTTTTACCCTGATTTGCCAAAAAATTATCAGATCAGCCAATACGAGATCCCTGTAGTTCTGGGCGGTTCGCTTAGTTTCTTCGTGGGTGATCAGGAAAAAACCATCAACCTGACCCGGGCCCACCTTGAGGAAGATGCAGGCAAATCGCTGCATGAAAATTTTGCGGGCCCGCACGGCGAACCATCCACTGGAATCGACCTGAACCGAGCCGGTACGCCGCTACTCGAAATCGTGACCGAGCCCGAAATGCGCTCAGCCGCCGAAGCAGTGGCCTATGCGCGCACGCTGCACGACTTGGTTGTGTGGCTGGGTATCAGCGACGGCAATATGCAAGAGGGCTCGTTTCGCTGTGACGCCAATGTGTCGGTTCGCCCCAAAGGCCAAGCCGAATTCGGCACTCGCTGCGAAATCAAGAACCTCAACTCATTCCGCTTCATGGAACTGGCCATACAGTTCGAGGTCCGGCGACAGATTGAACTCATTGAAGACGGCGGCAAGGTGCGCCAGGAAACGCGGCTCTACGATTCCGACAAAAATGAAACGCGCACCATGCGCAGCAAGGAAGACGCTGACGATTATCGCTACTTCCCCGACCCCGACCTGCCGCCGCTCATTATCGGCGCGGACTGGATAGAAAAGGTTCGTTCGGCCATGCCCGAATTGCCGGCACACAAACGAGCCCGTTTTGTGCAAGAGTTCGGACTGACCCATTACGACTCCGCTCAGCTAACGATGGACCGCGCCGTCGCCGCCTACTTTGAAGACGTCTGCTCGAAACTGCCTGCAAACCAGGCCAAACTAGCCGCCAACTGGGTCATGGGCGAACTTTCAGCAGCACTCAACCGGGACGAAACCACACTAGCCCATAGTCCCGTTGCGCCCGCGGCACTCGCGAGCATGATCAGCCGCATCGTCGACGGAACCATCTCGAACAATATGGCCCGCGATGTGTTTTCAGCCATGTGGAAGGGCGAACAAAATGGCGATCCCGACGCCATCATCGACGCACGCGGCCTGCGACAAATCAACGACAGCGGCGCTATAAGTGCCATCATCGACGCGGTATTGACTGCCAACCCGGCCATTGTCGAAGAATTCAGGGCAGGCAAGCAAAAGGCTTTCAATTCTCTGGTGGGGCAGGTCATGAAGGCCGCAAAAGGCCGTGCAAACCCACAGCAAGTCAACGACCTGTTAAAAAAGAAACTGGGCTAGGTCAGGCGCAAATGTAGCGGCCGCCCTGGTGGCTGCCATAAGACCAAGCGAAGCTGATGCACAGTTGATTCCAAGCCGTAATCACCCCAACCTGAAACTGGACGCTGTAATTGCGCCAAACGCGCGGGTTTCATGATAGACACAGGTAGCGGCCTCATTTTCGGCCGCCCCCACAGCCACCATTAGCGGAATCAGATGATCTTCTCGGGGGTGCGCCAGCCGTGCCGCCGGCGCCGCCGACCATTTTTGCAAATATCCAACACGCTGCTCCAGTGGCCCCTGCACCAGCACCTGCTGCAACCATTCATCAAATTGTGCTGAAGGGCGGGCGCCGCCCGCGCCCATATTGCGCAGATTGTGATAACTCAGACCACTACCCAGAATCAGCACATCTTCGTCGCGTAGCGGCGCCAGCGCGCGTCCCAGCTCTACATGGAGGGCCGGATCGTAGCCTGCGTCGATGGACAGCTGCACCACAGGAACGTCAGCATCGGGGTACATAACCGCCAAAGGCGCAAACGCGCCATGATCAAAACCTCGCTCGCGGTCAATCTCTATGGGCAAGCTCGCCGCTCGCAGCAAATCTGCGACTCGATCAGCCAGCGCGGGCAAGCCTGGCGCCGGGTAATGAACCTGATATGTATGCACCGGGAAGCCGTAATAATCGTAGACCATAGGCGGATGAGCGTGCCCCATGACAGCGAAAGTGCCCGGAGTCTCCCAATGTGCAGACACGGCCAATATCGCCGTGGGACGCCTGGGCAACTGCGAAGGAATCTCACGCAGGCTGGCCGCCAGAAGAGCGTTGCTCTCTTGCGCCTCGGGCATATAGGGCCAGGGGCCGCCGCCGTGCGAGATAAAGTAGACCGGCATTTTCATCTAAGTTCACCTGGCGACCCAATGGGCCGCCCTATTAGCACTTCGCGCCGCGCCAACGATCAATACTACATGCCCCGGCTCCAGCCACCGCCAAGAACAGGAAGACAAAGCAATACAGAACCGCTGGCTCACCCCCATTCATCAGCGGAAACAAGGGATTGCCGCGGCTCGCATGCGCCATAAAGTAAGCAACCGCCATTTCGCCAGACATGATGAAAGCGGCGACACGAGTAAAGAGGCCAATCAGCAGCAATCCGCCAAACACCAGTTCTATGACGCCAGCCAGACCGATGAGCGAAAAGATCTGCAAATTATCAAAGCCGGCGATATGTGGAACATGCAAAAGCTTGGCAGCGCCGTGCAGCATAATCATATAAGCACTAACCACGCGAAGGACTGCTTGGGCGTACGAAGTCCACATTTGGCAATTGCCGTTTGACATATTCATTTCCTATAAAAAATTAGAAAAACCTGCCATGCCCCAGGACTTCCTGCAACCCTATGCGCGAAACGCGACAACGGAACCGGAATCCTCGATCACACTGCGCGAAGTGTACGAGAATCTGTTTAATAAATATACTCCCAAGAGGGGATTGCACGCAGCATACGACATACACTCCCAGAATCGCCGATAATGACGCTTTTAATCCCAAGTTTTCAACATGGCTGATTCCATTCAGAACCGCAGCGATTTCGTGCGCTTTTCTTTAGAACAAGGCGTCTTGCGTTTCGGACAATTCAAGGTTAAATCCGGACGCCTCAGCCCGTATTTTTTTAACGCCGGACTGTTCAACACCGGAGCATCGATAGGTCGTCTGGCCAAGTTTTATGCGCAAGCCCTGATCGATTCTGGCTTGAAATTCGACATGTTGTTCGGCCCTGCCTACAAAGGCATACCGCTGTCGACCGCCACAGCGGTGGCACTGACCGTACATCCGTCCATGGCAGGCCACGACGTACCATTTGCATTCAATCGCAAAGAGGTCAAAGACCACGGAGAGGGCGGAATATTAGTGGGTGCTCCCCTGCAGGGCCGCGTCATCATCATCGATGACGTCATCACCGCCGGTACATCCGTGCGTGAATCTGTCAACATTATTCGCCAGTCCGGTGCCGAACCTGCCGCTGTACTGATCGCGCTGGACCGCATGGAGCGCGCCGGCGCCGACGACGCGCTCTCGGCTTATTCTGCCGTACAAGATGTGAGCACCACTTACGGCATCCCGGTGGTCAGCATCGCGTCGTTGGGCGACATTATGGGGCTGCTGGCCCAAACCCCGGAACTGGCCCAGCACCGCGCCGCCGTAGCCGCGTACCGCTCACGATACGGGGTTTCGTAGTATCGCGGCCAGCGTTAGTTGGCACCCATAATGGGTGGCGTTACAAAAGCAGCCAAAAACAGCTTGTTACCATCAGGATGCCAAGGCAACTGCCTTGCGTGCTCGCCCGATAAATTCGGAAAAGGTCGGAGCCACGGAATTGTCGGCCCCTGTCCAATTGACGATAAAACAAAAGCTTGCCCTGTGTGTGGGCAGCACCATCTGGCCGGCCACCGAAAAGCAGTGAAAATCGCCCCAGTCGATGCTGCCCCCTTTTCCGTATCCCATCGTATCGTCAGGCAGGGTCGCAGGTATGGCATCGGCCATAGCCGAAATGCGCTTAAACTCCTTCAGCGTTTCGGGCTTATTAAACAGCTTGCCCGACAAGACATACCGATACCACTGCGTCATCTCGGCAGCCGTACTGACCATAGTTTGCTTATCGTTGATAGCGGGCCTGGGCTTGCCCGGCGTCGACCCAGCCGCCATTTTCTCCATTCCGGCCCATCCCAAATCTTCGCCGCTTTTAGCACCGTTCAAATACGAAAACAGCTTGCGTGTCGAATCCGGTATTAACGTACTCTTAAGATGGACGCGGCCAATCAATGCACGCACCCGATCAGGCTCCACCGCGTTAATTGCAATGTCAGTAGCCGTATTGTCGCTATGGGCGATCATGGCTTCGAGTATGGTCTTGGCGCTGGTCTTCCCCTGAAGCGCGATCAGCACGCTGCTACCTGGCGACCAGACCTCAGGACCCACGCTCAACTGAGTGCCTTCGGACAGGCGCCCGCTTTCAACATCCAGCAAATATTGCGCAAGAATAAATGTTTTTATGGCACTGCCGACAAACAACGCTTGATCCGCCTCTGCCGTGTAATGCTTCACGACGCCGGCTCGGTCGATAGAAATGCAGGCCGCAGTGGTTCCAGGATGAATACGTGCGAAGCTTGCCAATGCTGCGTTTAACGACGCCTCATCCAGCGTTTGCGCCTTTACGCCGGGCGCCGCACCAGCGGTCAGGCAGACGCCCAGCGCCGTCGTTTTGAGTAATGTTCTTCTATTCATGAACTCTCCAAGCTCTTTATCTCGGCGCGTCGCCACCAAAGCAGCAGCAAGCCCGGAACGGATATCACCACAGTTGCCATGAAAAAAGTCGGCCAACCCAGGTGCTCAACCAGTGGCGGAGTCAGGGGTCCGGCCAGATAGGTGCGCCCCACAGCCGACAGGGCCGACAAGAGCGCGAACTGAGTTGCAGAAAATTCTTGCTTGCACAGCGCCATCAAGAGGGCCACAAAGGCCGCTGTCCCCAGGCCTCCGCACAGGTTCTCCACTGCGACCGCCGCCGCCATTGAATACAGATGAGGCGGCGTCACCGCCAGTACCCAGTATCCGAAATTCGAAATGGCCTGAAAGATCCCGAACATCATGAGGGAGCGATAAAGCCCTACACGGGCCATCAGCGAGCCGCCCAACAAGGCACCTACGATCGTGGCAACCAGCCCGAACACTTTATTAACCGTCCCAACTTCAGACACACTAAAGCCCACCCCGCGCAATAAAAAGGTGGTAGACAAGGCACCGGCGAAAGCATCACCCAATTTGTAAAGCACAATCAAAAGCAAAATCGTGATTGCGCCGCGCCGCTTGAAGAATTCAGCCAGCGGCTCCATGACCGCTAATCCCAAAGTGCGAGGGGTGTGAGCGATTATTTCAGGCTCGGGCGCAAACAATGTGGCGCATGCACACACCAACATGAATGCACCCATCAGAAAATAGGTGCCGCCCCAGCCCAGCCACTGATCGGCAATAACCAACGCCAGGCCGCCAGAGGCGATCATGGCGATCCGATAGCCCAGCACCTTAACTGCGGCGCCAGCCGCTAATTCGTGCTTGCGCAACACATCGGTGCTATAGGCATCGAACGCGATATCCTGCGTGGCCGATAAAAATGCCACCACAACCGCCAACACCGCCAACGTCGCCAAGCTACCCGAAGGCGAAAACAACCCCATGCTGGCGATGGCAATCGCGAGAAGAATCTGCGTGATGAAAATCCAGCTGCGTCGACGACCCAGCACAGGCAGCGCATAACGATCAACAATTGGAGACCAAAGAAACTTAAGTGTATAGGCGGAACCGATCAACGTCAGAAAACCAATGTCTTGCAAAGAAACGCCCGATACCGTGGCCCAAGCCTGCAAGGTTCCGGTAGTTAGTGCCAGCGGCAACCCGCTGGAGAAACCCAGAACCAGCAAAGGAATAACACGCGGGCTAGCGTATACATTGGATGACGGAACGGTAACTCCCCTTACTCTTTGCTTGCACCGCGCCCGGGTGATTCAAACCGGTACACGGCCAGCGTACTGCGCCACTCAGGCAGAAACTTGATCTCTTTGTCGACATTGAAAGTAGCCAGATGCGTGATGCGTAAGCCGAGCGAAAAGGCCAGAGCCTGAAAGTCCTTCAATGTGCACAAATGAATATTGGGCGTGTTGTACCACTGGTACGGCATTTCTCCGGTGACCGGCATGCGTCCGCGCAAAATCGCCCAACTGTGTGGCCAGTAGCCAAAGTTGGGAAAGGACACAATTCCAAAACGCGCCACCCGCGCCATTTCACGCAGGATATGCTCGGTATGATGCATGGATTGCAACGTTTGCGACAGCACCACCGTGTCGAACTGTTGGTCATCGAACAAGGCCAGGCCTTCTTCCAGGTTTTGTTGCACGACCGATACGCCACGGCGCAGCGAAGCAATGAACTGCTCGTCATCGAGCTCAACGCCGGCACCCACCACTTCTTTTTGCTCGTGCAAATAGGCCAACAGCGCGCCGTTGCCGCATCCCAGATCGAGCACCCGACTTTTTGGCGTGATCCAGCTGGCGATACGCGCCAAATCGGGCCTGATCGGGCCTTGCGTCTGTGCGGACTGTGTTGACGTCACGCTAGAACCCCATTGACCATCCGGCGCGGCGCCAAGCTTAGTTTATGCGCTATGCGATCGTAATAGCCCTGAACGACCGCGTGATAGCGCGGGTCTTCCAGCAAGAATGCATCGTGACCATGAGGCGCATCGATTTCGGCATACGCAACCGGCCGGTTATTTTTTAGCAGCGCACGCACAATCTCACGCGAGCGAGCAGGTGGAAAGCGCCAATCGGTCGTGAAGGCAACCAGCAGAAAGTCAGCGGTTACTTTGGCCAGGGCCCGGGCCAGATCACCGCCGAAATTGCGTGCCGGATCGAAATAATCTAGTGCGCGGGTAATCAGCAGATAGGTGTTGGCGTCGAAATAGCCCGAAAACTTCTCGCCTTGGTGACGCAGATAGGACTCCACTTCGAATTCGACCCCATAACCATAATGAAATTCACCCCCCTCGGCCGGTGCGCGCTGAGTGCGACCGAACCGCTCGGCCATATCGTCGTCCGACAGATAGGTAATGTGGCCCAGCATGCGCGCGACTGACAGCCCGCCCTTGGGCAAGGTGCCATGGGCCAAGTAATCGCCGTTATGAAACTCGGGATCGGAAATAATCGAACGGCGCGCCACTTCGTTAAACCCGATATTTTGAGCCGACAGACGCGGCGTGCTGGCGATGACAATGCAATGGGCTACTCGCTCTGGGCAGGTAATGGCCCAGCTTAGTGCCTGCATACCACCCAAAGATCCGCCCATCACTGCCGCAAATTTTTCAATGCCGAAATAGTCGGCCAGCCGTACCTGAGCCTGCACCCAATCTTCGATGGTCAGAACGGGAAAGGCCGCTCCCCAAGGCTTGCCGGTGTCGGGCCTGGTACTGGCTGGGCCAGTCGAGCCAAAACATGAACCAATATTATTGACGCCAATAACAAAGAACCGGTCGGTGTCGACGGCCTTGCCTGGCCCGACCATATTGTCCCACCAACCCACATCCTTGGGGTTGCCAGAGGCCATGCCGGCCACATGATGCGAAGCATTCAGTGCGTGGCAGATAAGAACCGCATTGCTGCGAGCCGGGTTCAGAACACCATACGTTTCAACGGCCAGCTCGTACGACGGTAAAACCTGTCCGCTACTTAGCGGCAAGGGGTCGTTAAATGCAACAAGCTGGGGAGTCACAAACCCGACGGAGCCGACGGGCACGCAGATTTCAGTGTTGAGCGCGGGCAACTTGGACAATATGGAGGACGTGGGCGAAGCAGATGGTTGGGCCATATGGACTCTTTAGCTGGATTTATGAGGCGCCCGCAAGCAGATCACGCAAATCGGCGCCGAATTGATCCTGAAGTTTATCACCATCGAAAAACGCAGTCATGGTTTTGTCGTCTCAAATTTTACCAAAATGAATAAAATTGATACATTATCTTAATTATTGTAATTAAATTGACGGACCGATGATAACGAGTGTATCTATGAAACCTCTTACAGCAAAAGAACTGGCGTGCCTGCGCTGGGCAGCCATCGGCAAGACTAGTTGGGAAATAGGAATAATATTGAGCACGGCTGAACGCACGGTCAACTTCCATATACAAAACGCCTGCCATAAGCTGCAGGTGCGCGGACGCCAAGCGGCCATTACTGCGGCGTTGCAGGCGGGCTGGCTTAACGCCGCTACCGGGGCGCCCCCAATGAGCGAAAAAACTCATCGGCTTCTCGTTGCGGGTAAGCTTGGGCCGGCGCCGTTACCAGACCCTCGATCAGGCCACTCGGCAACACCCAAACCCTAGCCTCAAGCCGCGCAGCCCCTTTTCTCGACTTGCCATCGATGGTGAAGTGACTGCCAGGCTTGGGCAAAACCTGGGGCACGGTCACACCCAGATTTTGGTAAAGCGAACGAACCACTGCCTGCGTCAGTTCACTCTTAGCCCGAACGTCAGTCACCCACTCATCGGGCCACGGCGCATAGCCCACCGCGAACACACCCTCATTGACCTGGGCTGCAGTCAGTGAAAACAGAATCGTACGACCTGCAAAATCCAGCTTGCGCTGTCCGGTCTCAGGCTTGTCAGGAAAAATCGCAGTCACCGATCCGTCGGCAACCGGGAGTACTCGCCAGTTGTACTCGGGCGAACATCCCGTCAAGGCCATAAAAACCGTTGCGATCGCTACTGTACGCCTGAACACTCGGGCCCCCATCTGTCGTTTCACGCGAGAGACATCCAGTTTACCGCCGTAGCAATCCGCTACGCCGCAAAGGGCTAAATCCAATACCAGCAGAAGTCGAATCCCAGCACTAATTGCCAAACACCCGTAAAATCGCAAGCTCAACGACTAAAAAATTCTGCGATGACTCCCAAGCACGC
>JBDTLC010000093.1:0-3662 GCA_039935015.1 Paralcaligenes sp.
AACCCCAAATTTGGTAGCCATAGCGAGATGATGGGCACATACGTGACCAATACCAGGAACGCAAGCAGCACTGTTAGCCAAGGCATGGCCGCTCGCACGACTTGTCCGATGGACATATTGGTGATGCCAGCCGTGACGAACAGGTTCAAGCCTATGGGCGGAGTGACCATGCCGATTTCCAGGTTCACGACGATGATAATTCCCAGATGTACGGGGTCGATGCCCAGTTTCATGGCAATGGGGAACAGGATCGGAGCCAAGATCAGGATGATGCCAGTGGGCTCCATGAAGGCGCCGGCGATCAGAAGCAAAATGTTGACGACGACCAGGAATTGCCAGGCTGGCATATCCCACGCCACGATTTGCTCGGCGATCATTTGCGGGATGCGTTCGGTGGTGAGTACATGCGCGAACAACAAAGCATTGGCGATGATGAACATCAGCATGACCGTAATCTTGGCCGCGTCGATGAGCACCGATGGTACCTGGCGCATGCCAATATCGCGATAAATGAAGACGGCTACGATAAAGGCATAAACGGCGGCTACCGCGGCGGCTTCGGTGGGCGTGAAGGCGCCACCATAGATCCCGCCCAGAATGATGACGATAAGCATCAGTCCCCAAAATGAGTCGCGGCCAGCGACCAGGACTTCGCCCATGCTGGCGCGCGGCAGACGCGGCAAATTCTTAACTTTGGCGACGGTGTAGATCACCACCATCAGGAGCAGCCCAAGGAGTAGCCCTGGCACAACGCCGGCCATGAAGAGCCTGCCGACCGACGTTTCGGTGGCCGCACCGTATACCACCATGACAATGGAGGGCGGAATGAGAATGCCAAGTGTGCCGGCATTGCAAATGACGCCGGCAGCGAAGGATTTTGGATAACCCGAGCGCACCATGCCGGCAATGACGATTGATCCCACGGCGACGACTGTTGCCGGCGATGAACCCGAAACCGCCGCAAAAAGCACACAGGCCATCACCGATGCAATGGCCAGCCCGCCATGGAGATGGCCGACGGTGGCGATGGCAAAACGGATCATTCGTTTGGCCACGCCACCAGTGGTCATAAAGGCGCCAGCGAGCACGAAAAACGGGATGGCCATCAGCGTGAAGTGTTCGGAAGTTTCGAACATTTTCAGCGACATCGAAGCCAGTGAATCGTGGCCGAATGCGAGGATGGTGAGTATGGACGACAGGCCCAGCGCGACTGCCACCGGCATCCCGATGAACATGAATCCGAACAACATGATGAATAACGCACCGGTTGTCATTGGCTCTCCGGTGGGGTATAGCCGTCTGTGTCGGAGCGATATTTAAGCGCGTCTTCGACTTCGTCGCCCAATAGGTGGTTTTCTTTGCCGCGCAGCAGCTCGAACAGCACTTGCGCAAAGCGCACGAATAGCAGGGCAAAGCCTATGGGCAAGACCAGCCGTGGCACCCACTGTGGGATGGGCAAGTCTTGCGCCAAGATGCCGATTTCGTGAATTTTGGCTACATAAACCCAACCGCCTATAAACACAATGGCTGCATAAAGCAGGCAAAGCAAGGTAGCAACGACGGCGACACTGCGCGCAAGCGTTGCGGGAAGAATTTTAACCAGAGCGTCGACGCCGATGTGCGCACCGACCCGCACACCGTAAGACATTCCGATGAAGATCAACGCGCCGAACAGGTAAGTGGAGAGCTCGAGCGCCCACACGAAACTATAGTTGAAGCCGTAACGCGCCACGACCTGCGCGAACGTAACCAGTGTCATGGTGGCCAGAAGAAAGGCGATCAGGCCCTCTTCCAGCCGCTCGAACCAGATGAATTTCATCCGCGTCCCCGAAGAATCGCTTGGTCAGGTTTTAAGTATTGGACTTAAGTGCAGATTGAATCAGCTCGGGGCCGATGGGGGTTTCGAATTTCTTCCAAACCGGCTCCATAGCCTTGCGCCATGCGGCGACGTCTTCTTTAGACAAAGTTTGCACGCGAGCCTTATTGGCATCGATGATGCGCTTGCGGTCGCGTTCGTTAAGTTCAGCTGCCATTTTATTGGCATAATCGGTCGCCTGTGCCATAGCTGTTTCCAGGCCTGTGCGGACATCGTCGGGCAAGCCTTTCCACCATTTTGCGTTGGTGACCACCATGTAATCAATCACGCCGTGGTTGGTGTTCGCAATGGTCTTTTGTACTTCGTGGAATTTCTGCGAATAAATATTTGACCACGTATTTTCCTGGCCATCTACTACACCGGTTTGTAGCGCTTGGTAGACCTCGCTGAACGCCAATTTCTGAGGATTGGCGCCCAACTGACGGAATTGTGCTTCGAGCACATCAGAAGCCTGAATGCGGAATTTCAGACCTTTGATGTCTTCGGGGCGAGTCAGCTTGTCTTTGTTAGTAGACAACTGCTTCATGCCGTTATGCCAGTACGCGAGCCCTTGTATGCCTTTGCCAGTCATGGAGTTGAGCAAAGCACGACCGTCGGCGCTGTGCTGGAAGCGATCAACGGCGTCCATGTCGTCAAACAGGAAGGGTAGGTCGAATATTTGAACCTTTTTGGTGTAGCGGTCGAATTTTGACAGGGACGGTGCGATGATTTGCACGTCGCCCAGAAGTACTGCTTCCAATTCCTTGGCGTCGCCAAATAGCTGTGAATTAGGAAAAACCTGTACCTGCACCTTGCCGGGCAGGAGTTTTTCGGCGATCTCCTTAAATTTAATGGCCCCTTGTCCCTTTGGGGTGGCGTCGGCCACCACATGGCTGAATTTGATGACGATAGGTGCTTGCGCTGTGAAGGCTGAACCTGACCAAGTCAGTACGAACGTGGCACTCAATGCCGCGAAAATGGCAGACGTTTTTAGACCCATGATTGATCCTCTGATATGTGTTGTTGGCTATCTATCGTGTGTAAATACGAACCAAACTGTACCGGCGATGGGCGTGCTTGTCAAAGCACTTCAGTTTCTAGTAAGGTTTACACCTAGTTTGCCGACGTTGAACTTGGCTTGATGCGGCCGGCACCGGCGAACGCGCAAGCAAGGAATCGGATTAAACTGCTTTTAGATGAGGCCGCGAAGAATCTTGCGGCTGCAAGCAGTTGAATATAAGGTGATAAGTTGGCTACCCGACTGAAGATAGATTTTGTTTCAGATGTGTCGTGCCCATGGTGCGCGGTCGGGCTTGCCTCGCTTGAAGGTGCGTTGGGTCGGCTGAATGGTCAGGTGGGCGCCGATTTGCATTTCCAACCTTTCGAACTTAACCCGCAAATGCCTCCTGCTGGCCAAGACATCGTGGAACATTTAAGCGCGAAGTATGGCTCAAGCCCAGAACAGATTGCTCGCAACGCTGAGGCGATTCGGGTTCGCGGCGCAGAGGCTGGGTTTACTTTCGGTATGGGCAAACGTAGTCGTATTTACAATACTTTTGACGCGCATCGCTTGCTGCATTGGGCTGGCCTGGAGGGTTGCCAGACTGCACTTAAGCATGCTCTGTTCCAGGCTTATTTTACCGATGGCGAGGACCCAAGCGCGCACGCCGTGCTGGTCCGCCTAGCCGTCAAGGTTGGGTTGGATGCCGCGCGGGCACAAGCTATTCTTACATCGGACATCTACGCCAAAGAAGTACGCGAGCGCGAAACCTTTTACCGTGAGCATGGCATCGATTCTGTGCCCGCA
>JBDTLC010000094.1:0-29822 GCA_039935015.1 Paralcaligenes sp.
ATAAGGGCGAGCATGCATGGACAACATGCCAGGTGCCCACGATAATAGCCCGATGCAACGATATCGTGAACATCTCGAAACCCATTTGCTACGTGTGCTGCAGGCCCTGCTAACCGAGCACAGCGTATCGCGTGCCGCGCTCAAGCTGGGCCTGTCTCAGCCTTCCACCAGCAATGCGTTGCGACGCCTGCGCGAGATCACCGGCGACGCCATTTTGGTGCGCGGCAAATCAGGCATGGTCGCCACCGAACGGGGCACGCAACTGCTGGCTCTTGCCACCGATGCCCTGACGGCGATGGAACGCATCGTGCATCAGGCTAGCGAATTCTCCGCGCAGACAACGACGCGGGTATTCCGGTTAGGCGCCCCCGACTATCTCGATGCGGTGTTCCTGCCAAACATTGCAGAGGTGCTATGCCGCTGCGCGCCACAGGCCAAAATGATTGTGCATCCGATCAATGCCGATTTTGATTACGAACGCGCACTGGAGGGTGGTGCGCTGGACGTGGTGATCGGAAATTGGCTGGAGCCGCCACCGCAATTACACATATCGCGTCTTTTCGATGACGAGGTGGTGTGCATGCTGGGCCGCAAGCATGCGCTCGCCTCCAAGGGGATTTCGATGAAGCACTATCTGGAATTACGTCATCTGGCGCCCACCCCTTACGTATCGGAACGGGCCAGTTTCATCGACGGCTGTCTGGCCGAGCAGGGCCTGCAACGCAATATACACATGACCATTCCCTATTTCGGACTGGTGCCCTATATCTTGATGTCCACCGACCTAGTGTTCACGACCGGACGCCAGCTTGCCGAGCACTATGCGCGTTACCTACCGGTCACGGTCGTGCCCTCGCCTTTCAAATTTCCGCCCATGCGGTTTTACCAGTTATGGCATTCCCGTACTCACCAGGCGCCTGAAATAACCTGGCTCAGGCAGCGCATTACCGAGGTGGCGGCCGGCCTGGACACTGGCCTGCGTACCCCGCTGCCACCGGCACCGTAACGGCTGACTTGGCCGGCCAGACTGCACTTTCCCTATACCCAATATAAAAACTGCATAAACAGAACTATGACGTCAAATCAAACTTCAGGTCCATCTCTGGCAGAGTTGTCAAGCCTGACCCAGTCAGAGTTCAAGGCTTGTCTGGAAAACATTTTCGAGCATTCTCCATGGGTGGCCGAACGCGCCTGGAAGGCGCGCCCTTTTGCCAGCGTCGGTGCGTTGCACGAGGCTATGGTGGCACAGGTTCGAGCCGCCAGCCACGCCGAGCAGCTTGCCCTGATCAAAGCTCACCCTGAGCTGGCGGGAAAAGAAGCTCTGGACGGCACACTGACGCGAGCATCCTCTCACGAGCAACAAAGTGCTGGCCTGGATCAATGCAGCGCCGACGAAATTGTGCGCTTGCGTTCTCTGAACCTCGCCTACCGCGAGAGTTTCGGATTCCCCTTTGTAATCGCCGTAAAAGGTCTGAGCCGCAAGCAGATCATGGAAGAAATGGATGCACGGCTCCAACACGACCCTGCCACCGAATTCTCCGCATGCTTGCGAGAAATCGGCAAAATTGCACGCTTTCGCCTCGACACACTATTGGAACATTCAACGCGACAAGACGTGCCTGATAGGCTAAGCCTACCCGTGGAACCCCTTTCCGCCGAAGCCTTCACATCGTTTGGCGAGGTTATCGAAATCTCGGACGCCGCTACGCATTTCACCATCAATGACGGTAATACCGAACGCTATCATGACTTGGCCCGCATCGATCCAGGTACGGACGGCCGCGCCATCGTGTCTATCTTCCGGGGTCTGCCACGCAAGCTTCCGTTTGAAGTAAAAGCCATGGAGCGCCACCCGCGCGGCAGTCAGACCTTCGTTCCTTTATCGAACCACCCCTACCTGGTGGTCGTCGCGCCTCGCGGCCGCGCGCCGACTGCGAACGATCTGCGTGCCTTCCTGTGCCAGGGCAATCAGGGAGTGAACTATGCCGCCGGTGTCTGGCATCACCCCTTGTTGGCGCTGGAAGGCGTTTCGGATTTTCTCGTCATAGACCGCAAGGGCCCGGGCGAAAATTGTGACATCATCATGCTGGCGCAGACGGCGTGCCTTCCCAGTATCCATCCCGCTGGTAAACCTCACGCAAATAGTCAATGAAGTAACGCACTTTGGCGGGAAGATAGCGTTGCTGCGGATAGACCGCCTGTATGTCGTAATGGGGCAGAGCGAATTCGTCGAGCACCGTCACTAGCTCCCCGCGCTTGAGTTCGGCCTGTATCTCCCAAGTAGAGCGCCAGCCTACGCCCAGACCCAGCGCGGCCCAGCCGTAAAGTAGCTCGCCATCATTGCAAGCCAGGTCACCATCGACTCTCACGGCAAATAGCTTGCCTTCGCGCACAAAGGTCCAGCCGCGCTGCTGGCCTCCTTGCAGGTTGAAGGCCAGGCAATTGTGACGCGCCAACTCTTCAGGAACCTGCGGCACGCCATGGCGTTCAAAGTAGTCTGGCGTGCCGCACACCACCCGCCGATTGGGGAACAGCTTCACCGCCACGTAGTTCGGGTCCCGGACCTCGCCAATGCGTATGGCAAGGTCATAGCCCTCGCGCACCAGGTCCACGACGCTGTCCGTAAAATTGAATGACAGACGAAGATCGGGGTAGCGATCCCGAAACACCGCCACATGGGGCGCTATATGGCGGCGCCCGAAGGCGGCTGGGCCGGACACTACCAGATGCCCACGCACCGCGCCGCGTCCGGCACTGATGCTGCCCTCGACGGCATCGAAATCGCGGATCAGCCGCTGGCAACTCTCCAGAAACTGTTCGCCCAGATCTGTCAGCGACAAGCCCCGGGTCGATCGGTGCATTAACTGCACGCCCAGGCGGCGCTCCAAGCCGCTAAGCCGTCGCCCCATCACAACCGGGGTCACGCCTTCGACGAGCGCGGCCGCCGCAAAGCTGCCTTTCTCCGCCACCAGGGCAAAGCTGCGGATTGCGGTATAACGATCCATTCCATACCTCAGATAATGGCTTCAAAAAAGGGTTTCTCTGGGTAAACTTTAACATCGCACCCTCTAGCAGATACTAAAAGTATTGATAGTAGTGACGTCAACGGCTCTTCAAACCATAGAGATTTTTCATTACTCTGGATCCCAGACCCACTATCACCCCATCGATGGGCGAGCATGGCTCGAACGAGAGCAAGCAACGCGACCACGCCGCAACAAGTCTTATAATCACCTGTAGCGACAGTGCCCAAGGCGGTGCTCTCCCAAGAAATTCAAGCCTGGCAGGCCCGAACCGGTGTAGGGTATAGCGAAAAAGGCAGTGCCTGCACGCGCGCATGTACCGTGCCCGATGTCTGCAAGCGGCAGCGGCGGTGCGTAAGGCACGCTAATTATCTTATCTTGCACAAGGAAAGCCATGAACAAGCGAACATCCTGCAAACGGCTGCAGGTGGCCGACGTACTGTATCAATTCATCGAGCAGGAAGCGCTGCCCGGCACCGGCGTATCATCCGAGGCCTTCTGGTCGGGTTTCGATCAGCTCGTGCACGATCTGGCGCCCAAAAACAAGAAACTGCTGGCCGAACGTGACCGCCTGCAGGCTGAATTGGATAACTGGTACCGCCAACATCCCGGCGCAATCAAAGACGCCAAGGTCTATCAAGATTTCCTCAAGCAAATAGGTTACCTGCAAGACAGCTTCGCCAGCGTCGCCATCAAAACCAGCAAGGTTGACCAGGAAATCACCCGTCAGGCGGGGCCGCAACTCGTCGTCCCGGTGACCAATGCCCGCTATGCACTGAACGCCGCCAACGCCCGCTGGGGTAGCTTGTACGATGCCCTGTACGGTACCGATGCCGTCTCTGAAGACGATGGCGCGACGCGTGCAGGCGGCTACAACCCGGTGCGTGGAGCCAAGGTTGTTGCCTTCGCGCGTCACTTTCTTGACGAACACGCCCCGCTGGCGCAGGGGTCGCACCTCGACGCCACCGCCTATGCGGTGGCCAGTGGAGCGCTTAGCGTAACGCTAAAAAACGGCAGCACCACCGGCCTGGCTGACCCCAATCTATTCCTGGGCCATCGCGGCACGACGCAAGCTCCCGAAGCCATTGTCCTCAAGCACAACGGCCTGCACATCGAAATCCAGATCGACCGAAAACACGCCATCGGGCAACACGACGCAGCCGGTGTCAAAGACCTGCTGCTGGAAGCGGCCATCACCACCATCATGGATTGCGAAGACTCCATCGCCGCCGTCGACGCCGACGACAAGGTGGGAGCTTATCGCAACTGGCTGGGGTTGATGCAAGGCACACTGACCGAGCAAGTATCCAAGGGCGGGAAGACGTTCACCCGTGCGCTTAATCCTGACCGCAGTTATACCGATGCAGCCGGCCACACTCAGACCCTCCCAGGTCGAGCACTGCTCTTTATCCGTAATGTCGGCCATCTTATGGGCAACCCGGCCATTTTGGATGAGCACGGGGACGAGATACCCGAAGGCATTCTCGACGCCACCCTCAGCAGTCTGATCGCCATGCACGATCTCAAGCGTGAAGGGGGCAACTCGCGCAGCGGCTCTATCTACATCGTCAAACCCAAAATGCACGGGCCAACCGAAGTCGCCTTTGCGAGCGAAATCTTCACTCGCGTCGAAGAGGTGCTGGGCCTGGCGCCCAACACTATCAAAATGGGCATTATGGACGAAGAGCGCCGCACCAGTGCCAATCTCAAGGCTTGCATCGCGCAAGCTGCCCAGCGAGTTGTGTTCATTAATACCGGCTTCCTGGATCGCACCGGCGACGAAATGCATACCTCCATGGAAGCCGGCGCCATGGTGCGCAAGGGCGAAATGAAACGCAGCGTCTGGATCGACGCCTATGAGCGCAATAATGTGCAGGTAGGCCTGGAATGCGGCCTGCGTGGCCACGCCCAGATCGGCAAAGGCATGTGGGCCATGCCCGACCTGATGGCCGATATGCTGGTCCAGAAAGTGGGCCAGTTAAAGGCGGGCGGCAATACGGCGTGGGTTCCTTCACCCACAGCGGCGACGCTGCATGCCCTGCATTATCACCAGGTCGACGTGCAAGCGGTACAACAAGCCATGGAAGGCAAGTCCGAACCCTTGCTCGACCGATTGCTGACGGTTCCCGTAGCCGCAGACACCCGTTGGTCAGCCCAGGAAATACAAGAAGAGCTGGACAACAACGCGCAAGGCATACTGGGTTATGTGGTGCGCTGGATCGACCAGGGCATTGGCTGCTCGAAAGTCCCCGATATCCATAACGTCGGCCTGATGGAAGACCGCGCCACCCTGCGCATTTCCAGCCAGCACATGGCTAATTGGCTGCGTCACAAAATCGTAACGTCGGCACAGATCACCGAAACCATGCAACGCATGGCGGCTGTGGTCGATGGCCAGAACGCAGGCGACCCGGCCTACCGTCCGATGGCACCGCATTTTAATGATTCGATTGCCTTCAAGGCGGCGTGCGACTTGGTCTTCAAAGGGCTGGAGCAGCCCAACGGTTACACCGAACCACTATTGCACCGCTGGCGCCAAGAGGCCAAGGCGCGGTAAGCCGCGGCCGCTCTAAGCGGCCGTAAAAAATTGCGGATGATCGGCGCGAATCTGGCCCATATATTCCAAAGTCCCGGACAAGTGGGTGCGCAGATGGGCCTGCGCCCCCACCGCATCACCGCGCTTGATGGCTTCGAAGATCTGACTGTGATCGCTGACAATCCGACTGATCTTTCCCGCGGCCGGCAAGTGCAGGCGCCGTAGCCGATCAATATGGCCGCTGCGTGAACCTACCAACTTCCACAGCGCCTTTTTACCGGTGGCTTCATACATATACCGATGAAACGCCTGGTCGGTCTCGGCAAAGCCGCTCAAATCCTGACTGTCTCGCAACAAGACCTGTCGATCGAGCAAGGCCTGCAAATTCGCCAGCAACTCCACCGTGTTATGCAGGGCCAGATCGCGCACAATTTCAAGCTCTATGGCTCGCCGCAGAAAATGCGCTTCCTCTGCAACACGGGTATCGATCAGGCTGACCCGAGTCGCCGACTGCGCAAACACATCAACCAGCCGTTCCTCGGCAAGCCTTAATAGCGCTTCCCTGACCGGCGTCTGGCTCACACCAAACTGCGCGGACAACTCAATCCGCGACAAGGGCGTCCCAGGTGAGAGCTCCAGCGAAACAATTTTGTCTCGCAGTAATTCGTACATCTGCGGCGCCACTTGCCGGTCGCGATCCAATTCTGTCGCTATTACCATAGTTGAAATCAATTAAAACCTCGTAATCTATGCAATTTCAGTACTTCCTTATTAATATACTAATATATTAGTATACTTTCTGGCAATGCCCCCGCATCAAAGGTTTCACTTACCGCAATCAGGAAACAATATGAAAATCACACAACATATCGGCATCATTTTAATGGCAGCGCTTGCTACCGTGGGCACTGCGACTTACGCTCAGCAAGCCCATGAGATAACCATCACCCGCCAGCCGGGCATTTTGTATCTGCCCGCGCTCGTCATGGAAAAACAGGGCCTGATCGAAAAGGCTGCTGCGCAGGAAGGTGTGAAGGATCTAAAAGTGAATTGGCGTTCGTTCAGTAGCGGTGGAGCTTCCACCGATGCCCTACTCTCGAGTAATGTGCAAATCGTCAACAGCGGCGTGGGCAACCTGCTACTGCTTTGGGATCGCACCAAAGGCAAGGTCAAGGGGATTACAACCAATTCTGCCCTCCCTTTGGAATTAATATCCCGCGACCCCAAGATCAAAACCCTGAAGGACTTCGGGCCCCTGGACAAGATTGCCGTTCCAACGGTCCGGGTGTCGACCCAGGCCATACTTTTGCAGATGGCATGCGAACAGGTGTTTGGCCAAGACAAATGGTCTGAATTGGACGCCAATACAGTGCAGCTGGGCCACCCCGATGCCTCCGCCATGCTGGCCAACCCCAATGGCGAAATCACAAGCCATTTCTCGGCTCCACCGTTCTTCACCAAAGAATTAAAAATTCCAGGTGTGCACGTGGTTTTAAAGTCCACCGACATCATTAAGGGTGGGCTGTCACAATCGACACTCTTCACCACAACGAAGTTTGCCGACGCCAACCCTGAAATTATCAAGGCGATACTGACTGCGTCAAAAGAATCCATCGATTACATCAAGGCCAACACTGAAAAATCGGTCGAAATCTACCGCGAAATCAGCGGCGACAAAACCAGCGTGGCCGACCTGATGGCCATGCTGAAAGAACCCGGCATGATGGCTTTCCAGATGGAGCCGGCCGGCTCGATGAAATTTGCGCAGCATATGTATAAGGTCGGTATTCTGAAAACACTACCCAAGACGTGGACCGATTATTTCCTGCCCGTTTCCGCCTCGCTCAACGGTAGCTAAAACCGGAATCCGGAGACCAGAATGTCGCATCTGCTGGAAGTCGATACTGTCACCTTGCGGTACAAAACGCCCGATAGCATCGTCACCGCCACCAACCAGGTCAGCTTCAATGTCGACAGTGGAGACCGGTTCGTCCTGCTGGGCGCCTCCGGTTGCGGCAAATCCACCTTGCTCAAGGCGGTGGGCGGCTATCTGACGCCAGATGAAGGCGAAATTCGCATCAAAGGCAAACCTGTCAAGCGGCCAGGATCCGATCGCATGATGGTGTTCCAGGAATTCGACCAGTTGCTGCCTTGGAAGACCGTCCTGGAAAACGTCATGTTCCCGCTGATCGAGGCGCGCAAAATGCCCAAAAAAGAGGCCGAAGCGCGCGCCCGCGCCTATGTCGAGAAAGTGCACCTGGGTCAGTTTGCCGACAGCTACACTCATACGCTTTCGGGTGGCATGAAGCAACGCGTGGCCATCGCGCGCGGCATGTCGATGGAGCCCGATATTCTCTTGATGGACGAGCCGTTCGCCGCTCTTGACGCCCTCACCCGGCGGCAAATGCAGGACGAGCTTTTGCAGCTCTGGGAAGACACCCACTTCACGGTCATGTTTGTTACGCACTCCATCGCCGAAGCCATACGCGTGGGTAATCGAATCCTCTTGCTCTCGCCACACCCGGGCGAGGTCAAGGCCGAAGTCAACAACGTCGAGGCCGTGTCCTTCGAAGATGGGTCAGCGGCTGCGCTCGAACAGGAAATACACGAATTGCTCTTTAACCCAACCGACGGGGTACACGCATAATGGGCCGTGCAACAATCATCATGAAGCAAGGCACCGCCGCGCCGGCGGCAGGCAAAAACGCTGTGCTTGTGCGCCAATTATCACCCTGGCAAAAGCTCTGGAACAGTACGTTTCTCCGCAAAACTCTGATTATCGCGCTGCTGGCCGTGGCCTGGGAAATTTACGGGCAGTGGCTCGACAATCCCTTGCTGTTTCCAACGCTGTCCGATACGGTTCGTTCCTTTATCGATAGCATCGCCAGTGGCGTCCTGCTCGACCGGGCCTGGACCTCGATCAAGGTCCTGCTAATCGGCTACGTCATAGGCATAACCCTGGCCGGAATCATTACCGTGCTGGCTATCAGCACCCGCATCGGTACCGACTTCCTGGAAGTCATGACGGCCATGTTCAATCCGCTACCCGCCATCGCGTTGCTACCGCTGGCTCTGATCTGGTTCGGCCTGGGTACCACCAGCATCGTTTTCGTGCTGTTGCACTCGGTGGTGTGGGTGGTTGCGCTAAATACCCAGGCGGGCTTTCTGGCGGTATCGCATACCCAGCGCATGGTCGGGCGCAACTACGAATTACGCGGCTTGCGCTATGTCGCCAAAATTCTTATCCCCGCCGCCTTCCCGTCGATCTTGACCGGCCTGAAAATTGGCTGGGCCTTTGCCTGGCGTACCCTGATCGCGGCCGAACTCGTGTTTGGCGTGGCTTCAGGCAAGGGCGGCCTGGGCTGGTACATCTTTGAGAACCGCAACCTGCTTGACATCCCCGCGGTTTTCGCCGGCCTGCTGACCGTCATCATCATCGGCTTGCTCGTCGAGAATTTCGTGTTCCGCCTGATCGAGAAAAGAACCGTCAGACGTTGGGGCATGCAAAGCTAAACCCACCAGGACCATCAATGAAAACCCCCGAATCATTACGCAGCGCCCGCTGGTTTGCGCCCGACGATCTCAGAGGCTTCGGCCACCGTTCCCGAATCATGCAAATGGGCTACGGCCCCGAAGACTGGGCGGGTAAGCCCGTCATCGGCATCATCAATACTTGGTCAGACATCCAGCCCTGCCACGCGCATTTCAAGCAACGCGTTGAAGATGTCAAACGCGGCGTATTGCAGGCTGGCGGCTTTCCGATTGAACTGCCGGCGCTGTCGCTGGCCGAACAATACGTCAAGCCCACCACCATGCTATATCGCAATATGCTGGCCATGGATACGGAAGAGCTTATACGCTGCCATCCTATTGACGGCGTCGTGTTGATGGGCGGCTGCGACAAGACCACTCCGGCCTTGCTCATGGGCGCCACCAGCGCCGGGGTACCCGCCATTTATATTCCTGCCGGCCCAATGCTGCGCGGCAATTGGGAAGGCAAGGTGCTGGGCTCGGGCTCGGACGCCTGGAAGTTCTGGGACGAACGCCGCGCCGGCAAGATCACGCCCACGCAGTGGCTGGGTATCGAAGGCGGAATCGCTCGCAGTTACGGGCATTGCATGACAATGGGCACGGCCAGCACCATGACCGCCATCGCCGACGCACTGGGCATGACTCTGCCTGGGGCCTCATCGATCCCGGCGGCCGATGCCAACCATATCCGCATGTGCGCAGAAACGGGCCGGCGCATCGTTGACATGGTCTGGGAAGACTTGACGCCGGGCAAGGTCCAGACCGTTCCCGCCTTTAAAAACGCCATTGCGGTGGCCATGGCCATGGGCTGTTCTACCAATGCCATCATCCACGTCATTGCCCAGGCCAAACGGGCGGGCTGCGACATAAGCCTGAACGACTTCGAACTAGCCAGCCGCAAAATCCCCGTTATCGCCAACGTGCGGCCCAGTGGTGACACATATCTGATGGAAGATTTTTATTACGCTGGAGGTCTGCTGGCGCTCATGAGCGAGCTGCGTTCGCTTCTGGATCTGGGCGTGATGACGGTCAACGGCAAAACGCTTGGCGAAAATCTACAAGGCGCGCAAGTCTACAACCACGACGTGATTCGCAGCCTGGACAACCCCATTTACACCGAGGGCTCGCTAGCCGTGCTTAAAGGCAATCTGGCGCCCAATGGCTGCGTAATCAAGCCGGCCGCCGCCGAAAAGCGCTTTCTGAAACACACCGGCCGCGCTCTGGTTTTTGACAGCTACCCGGCCATGAAAGAACAGATCAATCGTCCCGACCTCGACGTGACCGCCGACGATGTGCTGATCCTGCGTAACGTTGGCCCTCAGGGCGGCCCGGGCATGCCCGAGTGGGGCATGATCCCGATTCCGCAAAAGCTCATTGAACAGGGGGTGCGCGACATGGTGCGCATTTCCGATGCACGCATGAGCGGCACCAGCTACGGCGCCTGCATCTTGCACGTGTCACCCGAAGCCTATATAGGTGGGCCTTTGGCGTTGGTAGAAAACGGCGACGAAATCTCGGTGGATGTCGCTCAACGCAGCATACATCTACACGTTGCAGACGACGAACTGGCTCGCCGCAAATTGAACCGCGCCATTCCCGAACCACGCTATGAGCGCGGCTACGGGTGGATGTTCAACCGTCATATTCAGCAGGCCGACCAAGGCTGCGATTTCGATTTTCTGCAAACCGGTTTTGGCAAAGCCGCCGGCGAACCCGATATCTTCTAGGAGAACCACACATGGCAGTCCTCAAACCTTTCATCATGGAGCAGCTTGGACAGGTCAGCGTAGCAACCGTTACCACCGCCCTATACAAACGGGGTCTGCGCAACCAGCTGATTCAAAGTGTGTACCCAGTGGGGGCAGGAAAAAAAGAACGCTTGATCGGCCCAGCGTATACCCTGCGCTACATGCCCGCGCGTGAAGATCTGAACAAACTCGAGGTATTTCGCGACCACCGCCACCCACAACGCAAGGCGGTAGAAGAATGCCCCGCGGGATACGTGCTTGTCATGGACAGCCGCAAGGACGCCCGCGCCGCATCGGCCGGTGGCATTCTGGCCACGCGTCTGCAACAACGCGGCGTGGCGGGAGTCGTGACAGATGGCGGTTTTCGCGACTCACCAGAGATTGCCAAACTGAACATGCCCGCCTACCATCGCAGCCCAGCGCCCCCCACCAACCTCACATACCACCAAGCCATTGATGTCAATGTGCCGATAGGCTGCGGCGACGCCCCCGTTTTTCCCGAAGACATCATTTTCGGCGACGAAGAAGGCGTGGTGGTCATCCCCGCCCACCTAGTGCAGGAAGTGGCCCAGGAAGCTTTCGAAATGACCGCCTTCGAAGATTTTGTCACAGAAAAAGTCAAGGAAGGACGCTCAACCCTAGGCCTGTACCCCGCCACCGATCCCAAAACGCTGGATGAATTCGCAGTCTGGAAGAAAGCGCATAATCGCTGATGAGACTAGGGCGACTGTGTTGGTAGCCGTGCAGGCGTTTGCGATGGTGCGTGCAACTCTTGTGACATGTGCATTTGTAGCGCCACCCCTTGCGGGTGGCATTTAAAACCCAACCCCTACGCGCGAACCTTCTGCACGATTTCATCCAGGCGTTTGAGCATCAGATCAACCTCGTCGGCCGTCACATTAAGCGCCGGCATGAAACGCAAAAGGTTCGGGCGCGGCGAATTCAGCAACATGCCCTCAGGCGTCATGACACGCGCCGCCTCGACGATAGCCGGACCATCGTCGCGATCAAGCAACAACGCCCGTAACAAGCCTGCGCCACGCTCGCCCTTCATTCCCCATTTGGCCGACAGAGCAAGCAAACCTTTGGACAACTGCCGGCTGCGGGCGTTGACCGACTCCATAAAGCCTGGCGCGGTCAGCACATCGAACACCGCCACACCCACCGCCGTCATCAGGGGGTTGCCGTTATAGGTACCACCCTGATCACCATGCGCAAAGCATGACACCTTTTCACGCGCGCATAAAGCCGCCAGCGGCACGCCCGCGCCTATCCCTTTGCCCAGAGTCATGATGTCGGGCTCGATGCCCGCATGCTGGTAGGCAAACAGCTTGCCGGTGCGCCCCATGCCGGTCTGCACCTCGTCAACAATCAGAAGCAGCCCCTTTTCATCGGCCAGTCTGCGCAAGGCCTGCAAGAATTCGGTCGTAGCCGGAATCACACCGCCTTCGCCCTGTATGGGTTCGAGCATGATGCCAACCGTCTGCTCATCGACCAACGCTCGCACCGAAGCGATATCGTTCAAATCTGCTTTGGGAAAGCCATCAACCTGTGGCGCAAAAATTTTGTCCCAACCGGGTTTCCCAGAGGCCGACATGGTGGCCAAAGTCCGTCCGTGAAAACTGTGGTCGAAAGTAATGATCTTGTAGGCGCCCTTGCGATGTAATTGACCCCACTTGCGGGCAAGTTTGATCGCTCCTTCATTGGCCTCGGCGCCACTATTGGCAAAGAAAATGCGGTCAAAGCATGACGCGCCTGTCAAACGCGTGGCCAACTCGATCGAAGGCACGTTGTAAAAGGCCGGGGAAGGGTTCAACAAGAGCGCCGCCTGATCAGCAATGGCCTTGACCACAGGCGCCGGGCAATGCCCCAGGCAATTTACCGCCCACCCCTGGATAAAATCCAGATACCGCTTGCCATTATGGTCTTCAAGCCAGGCCCCGCTACCACGGACAAACACCAGATCTGGACGCGAAGTAATTTCCATTAACGTATTCACGTCCGACCGACTAAATTTCATTTTCAAATCCTTGAGAAAAAAGAAGGGGAAAAGGGGGTAAAAACCCGGCATTTGAACAATTCTTAATCGTCGCCAGCAGCCACCGCTCAACCAACGGAAAACTTCAACGAGCTAAAAATTGGGGTTTTGCGAATTCCGGATCCCGGTGAATTTTAACAACCTTGCTAAAGACCGTCTTTATTGATGGCCGCCACAAGAGCCGCCGCTACACATACATGTCCGTGGGTAACTGTATCGGCACCCCTTTGTGGGTGCCATGACCCCCGCCAAACCTGCCATCTTTACACCCGCAGTAACCGACGCACATGCCGCAGACCGAATACATTGACCGCCAGCCCCAGCATGACCACCGCGCCGCCCACCCACTGGATCAAATCCAGATGTTCACCCAGCAATAAAGAAGACGACACCAGACCTATAACCGGAATCAGCAGGCTTAAAGGCGCCACCTTGCTTACGGGATGTTTGCCCAGCAAACGCCCCCACAATACATAGCCGACAAGGGTTGCGACCAGTGCAAGATAAGCAACAGCGCCGACCCCCACCACACTGATATTCAGCAGGCTATGCTGTATACGTTGCGGCCCTTCGAATATCCACGAGAGAATCAGAAACGGAATGGGCGGCAGCAGCGCCGTCCACACGACTAGCCCCAGCATATCAACGCGGCCAATCCGCTTGACCACGATATTTCCACATGCCCACGACAAGGCCGCGCACAGAGACAGGATGAACCCCAGCACCGGCACACTGCCCGGCTCGGCGCCCATTTGAATCATTACCAACCCCAACACCGCCACCGCAATGCCCAGAATGTTATGCCGGAATATGCGTTCGTTCAGCACAAGCGCCGCAATCAACACCGTAAAGAAGGCCTGTGCCTGCAACACCAGCGACGCCAGACCCGCCGGCATCCCTAAGTAAATGCCCGTAAACAGTAAAACGAACTGCCCGAAATTTATGGTCAACGCATACAGAAACAGAGTACGAAACGGCACTGTGGGGCGCTTGATGAAGAACACTGCGGGAAAGGCCACAAACGCAAAACGCAGTGCTCCCAGCAGCAAGGGCGGTATCTCGTGAAGCCCAACCTTGATCACCACAAAGTTAATGCCCCAAACCGTAATCACGGTCAATGCGGCCAGCCAATCGGCAACAGGCATCTTGAACCTCACTTATTTTTCAAACGCCATTGTGCCCCAGGCCGAATATCTCCGCCCGGCGGATTAACGTTCAAAACAGTAAAATTGATTGGTATGATCACTGACACGCACAAGCGGCGCCATCCGGCAACCAGACCCCAAAACACGCAACCCCAGCCTCTCTTTTCCCAAACCTTTATTCACAAGCACCCTTGCCATGACCGTCACCGTTTTGAGCTTGCACAGTTACCCCGTCAAATCCTGTGCGGGCCTGACCCACGACGAGGCGTTCATTACTCAGGCAGGCCTAAGTTTTGACCGCAATTGGGTCATTGTCGACCAGTACGGTATCTTCATGACGCAGCGCACCTGCGCCAGGATGGCACTGATTCAGCCCGCGCTCGATGCCCACAACTTAAGCCTCGATGCGCCTGACATGCCTACAATAAAGATCCCCTTACAGGCCCCGGATGCCCCACCGGCAAAAGTGCACGTCCGTATCTGGAGCGCCGACACACTGGGCTACGACGAAGGCGATACGGCCGCGCAATGGTTAAGCCAATTCCTTAGTCTTTCCTGCCGCCTGCTGCGCGTACACCCGTCTGCTACGCGCATCGCCAGCGAGGAATATGTTGACGCTTGGCGCAGCAAGCATCAAGAGCAAACACCCGGTTTTGCTGCCCGCCACCAATTTGCCTTTGCCGATGGTTTTCCGTTTTTAGTTACCAACCAAGGCTCACTCGACGAGCTTAACGGACAACTGCAAGACAGAGGTCAGGCGAGCGTAGGCATGAACCGTTTTCGTCCCAGCATCGTGGTGCAAGGCCTGGATGCTTACGAAGAAGACTATTTAAGCGGCATGCGCATCGGCTCGCTTAATTTCGCTTTCGTCAAGCGTTGCGCCCGCTGTCCCATTCCCAATATCGATCCGGCCACGGCCATTTCGGCCGACGAACCTGGGCGGACCCTGGCCGCCCACCGCAGCTTCACCAATGGTGTGCTTTTTGGGGTCAATGCCGTCGTAGACGGCATAGGAACACGACTGAAAACAGGCGATTTGGTCGAACCCCAATTCGACGTCTAAACCAACTGACTGCGGCCGAAGTACTTTTCCAGACGGCTCTGAACGCGCTCAAGGCCCAGACACAATACCCAATAAATTGCCGCTGCGGCCAGATACAGCGGCAATGGCTGAAACGTGGTGGCAATAACGTCTTTGGTCGCCAGCAGCAATTCGGTCACCGTAATCACCGACACCAACGAGGTGTCCTTGATCAGGCTGATAAGTGTGTTGCTCATCGACGGAATTGCGAGACGCATGGCCTGAGGCATAACCACATAGTACAGATTCTGCCAGTAAGTCAGGCCCAGGCTGTAGCCAGCCGACCATTGTCCACGCCCAATACCCAGAATCGCTCCACGCAGGCTCTCTGAAATATAGGCGCCGGCGTTCAGACTTAATGCCAGGATGCCGGCGGTCAATGGGTCAAACGAAATGCCGATGCTGGGCAGACCGTAATAAACAATAAATACCTGCACCAGCAACGGGGTACCGCGCATGACGCTGACATAAAAAGTTGCCGGCCACTGGCTTAAACGGCTGGGTATGACACGCGCTACGGCAATCAAGAAGCCGATCAATAGCCCGCCCACCATAGCGGCAAAAGCAAAGATCAGCGTATAGCCAGTTCCTTTTAAAAGGATCGGCGCCGCCACTTCCATCAACTCGAAAAAATTCATTTCAAGGATTATGCCTAACTAGCCTTGCGCACCTTGCTCACGTCAATGCCAAACCATTTCTTGGAAATCTTGGCAAATTCGCCATCCTTGAATGAGTCTTGCAAGGCTTTGTTGATAGCCGCTTCAAATTTAGGATTACCTTTTTTAAAGGGAATGCCATTGAATTTTGGATCGCCCACAATGGCGCCGCCCTTAATAGGAATATTGGCCGTTTTGACCAGATAGGCAGTCATCAATTGATCGTTAAGCGCTACATCGACACGCTTGCCAACCAAGTCTGACAAATATTCTGGGGCGCCGGGATAGCTTTTTACGATCACGCCAGGCTGTGCCTTGGCCAGAGCCTCGTAATTGCTGCCTTGCGACACGCCTATCTTCTTGCCCTTCAGGTCGGCAAAGCTTTTGTACTGGCTTTTGTCATCTTTACGCAAAATCAGCTGCGGGCTGGACGCCACGTAAGGCACTGAGAAGTCAAAGGCTTTCTGACGTTCAGGTGTAATCCCCACCTGGTTGATAATCACGTCGAACTTGCCGGACTCGAGGCCAGCAAGAATTCCGCTCCATTCGGTTTTAACGAATTGCACTTTTACGCCCAGCTTATGCGCGATCAGTTTGGCCACATCGACATCAAATCCATCTAACTGCTGGGTTTTGGTGTCCACAAAGTTAAACGGCGGGTAGGTTCCTTCCATACCCACTATCAGGGTGCCGCGCGCCTTGACCGTATCGAGCAAGCCTGCGGCATGCGCAGACGCCATGGCCAGCCCCGCAAACGCCATCGCACCGGCGGCCAGCACATTGCGCACGTATTTTGTCAATTTCATTTCTTATCCTGCAAGGAAAAACTGAATGCCCGGCATCCGGCGCGCCCGCGCTGGAACTGTCCGTGGCACATAGGGCTATGCTAACAATATCGAAGCCTCTTGAGAACGATTCGATCATTACTTGAATATAACGCCAAGATATATAAATTACCTTATAAGTGCCTGAACGTTATGTTTTAGTTATCGACGACCGTTGGGCCAGGCACTAGCACAGCGTCAGTTGGACGGCGAGACTAGATGCCGCGACGTTGGACTTGTGCGACAGGCTACCCACCCGTACACCCAGTAGGCGGATCCGGTGATCCAGAGTGATGCGCTTGAGACAGACGCCGGCAGCATGATGGATCGCCTGCGCGTCCGCCGTGGCCTGCGCCAGCGTCATATCTCGCGTCACAGTGCGAAAATCGTCGAAACGCAGCTTGATCCCTATTGTGCGCCCCTCATAGCCCTTGCGCAGTAAATCGGCAGCCAGACGGGTGCACAAGTCGAGGAAAACTTCAGACAAGGCCGCGCGATCACGAACGACGTGCAGGTCGCGCCCAAAGGTGGTTTCGCGGCTTAACGATTTGGGCTCGGAATAAGTCACCACCGGCCGCTTATCAATGCCCTGAGCCACCTCGACCAGCCAGCATGCATAGCCCAGACCGAAGTGCTTCTGCAACAAGGCGGGCGCCGCCCGCGCCAATTCACCCACAGTGTTGATCCCTAACCCGACAAGGCGCGCGCCAGCCTTAGGACCTATACCGTTGATCTTGCGCACTGACAAAGGCCAGATGCGCGGCTCAAGATCATCCATGCTTAAAATCGTCAGGCCATCAGGCTTTTCCAGGTCAGAGCCAATTTTCGACAAGAGCTTGTTGGGCGAAATGCCAATAGAGCAGCACAGCCCCGTGGCCTCTTTGACGGCCGCCTTGATGCGCTGCCCCAGCTCTCGCGTCGGATCGGGGTGAGACGTCAGGTCGATATAGATCTCGTCGATGCCACGGTCCTCTATAGAGGGCGCCACCTGTGCCACAGCCTCTTTGAATAGGCGCGAGTAATGACGATACGAGGGAAAATCTACCGGCAACATAACGGCATCGGGTGCCAGGCGCGCCGCCTTCATCATGCCCATGGCTGAAAACACGCCCAACGCACGCGCCTCATAGGTCGAGGTCGTGATCACGCCACGACCCACGTAGTCACGCAAGCGGGCAAACGCTAGTGTGCCATCAGCAAGAACCTGGGGCTCCGCCTGGCTGCCGGCACCGATCACCACCGGCAGACCCTTTAACTCCGGGTAGCGCAACAACGCAACGGAAGCATAAAACGCATCCATATCCAGATGGGCGATGCGGCGTGATGCTGGCGACAACGAGGTGGGTTCCATATATCAGAACGTTGGACAGGCCAAAACGTACTCCATCATTAAGACGTCGGCCTGAACTTCGCCGATTGCCGCAACGCCGCCAGCACCGCTGCCAATGCCGGGCTCTCCTCTTCATCCGCCCAGGCCATGCCAATCGGACCGACATCATATTTTAGTTCCAAAGGCAGAATGGAAAAAACATTGAGCTTGGCGTATAGGCGGGCGGCGCTTCTGGACACAACATTGAGGCAATTTGTCTTGCTCAGAATCACCAGATTTACAGTCGGAGAGGCCGACTCGATCCATGGCGTGCGCAATTCGAGATTGTGATCCAGGAAGGTGGCATCGATCGCGTGGCGTAACGCGGTACGTCGCGGTGGCAAAACCCAAGGGTAGATCAGGGTGTCGCGCCAAGCCAGACGTTTCTTTCTCAACAACGGGTGTTGGCACCCGGCCACCACACGGTGCGGGTCCTTATACAGCGCCTCCACGCGCACATTGCCCGTAAAGGCCTGCTCATCCAACCTCCCAACGATGAGGTCGAGCTCCTGCCTTTCAAAACGAGACCACAATCCGGCCGCGATATCTTCGACCACTTCAATCTGGATCAACTCGGACTGCTGCTGCAAGCCAATGATGGCATTGGGCAGCAGCTCTGTTCCAGTGACCAGCATCGTCCCAACACGCACTACGCTTCGCCCTCCGAGGGCAACGGTTTCAAGCTCATTTTGCAAATGGTATGAATTGTTCAGCACACGACGCATATATCTAAGAACTGCCGGCAGATAGGGAGTCGGCTTGATTTGTCTACCTCGAAAAAACAAAGTAACCCCCAGCGCATCCTCGGTCTCGGCCAACTGTTGCGATACAGCGGGCTGGCTGCTTCCCAGTGCAACCGCTGCTGCGGTCAGACTGCCATGTTCGGCGACCGCCAGCAATACCTCGAAGTGCCGCAATTTCAGCCGGCGCAGCTTTAAAGCCATTTGACGCGGATCAGAACTCATATCACTTCCTTATGGTTCTATAGCTTTTTACCTGTATATCTTTATATAGAACAAGTTCATTATTGTCTCACCAACCCTTATAAGGACGAGGCAATGAATCAGCTCAGGAAATTATCGTGCGGCATCGCGCTGGCCATGGCCGCCATAACATCTGCTGCCAACGCCGGAAACTATCCCGACAGAGCCATCAAACTCGTTGTTCCGTTTGCGCCGGGCGGCGGAACTGATATTACCGCGCGCACACTGGCTCAGAAACTGACGGCCGAGTTCAAGCAAGCCGTTATTGTGGAGAACCGTAGCGGTGCAAGCGGAAATATTGGTGCAGCCGTCGTAGCGCATGCGCCGGCCGACGGCTATACACTCATGTTGACGGCGGCCCCTTTTGCCATTGGCCCCGCACTGTTCAAAAACTTGAGCTTTAATCCCGTCAAGGACTTCACTGCTATTACGCAAATCGCCACTGTGCCGCTAGTCATTGTCACACGTGCCAACTCGCCAATTAACTCCATGGCAGACCTCATCGCCGCCGCCAACCAGAAAGGAGCCAATGTCACCTATGCCACCTTCGGCGTCGGATCCCCGTCCAATCTGAACGGTGAAAAGATCCAGCAACTAGCCCATATCAAAATGACGCAGATCCCGTACAAAGGCTCAAGCGCAGCGCTGCCCGCAGTGCTGTCCGGGCAGGTCACGGTCGGCATACTGGACGTCGTCTCCATGACACCCCTGATTAAAAGCGGCCGATTGAAGGCGCTGGCTATCACCGGCTCGGTCCGGTCGCCGGAACTACCCAATCTGCCCACCCTGAGCGAGGCTGGCGTGCCCTTTAAAGCCGTTGGTTGGTTCGGTTTGTTCGGTCCTGCAGGGATGCCACCAGCAGTCGTCAAGACCCTCAATACCGCCGTCAATAGAATTTTTGCCTCCCCCGACATGCGCCGGATGATCATCACGAACGGCTCCATCCCCATATCGCCCCCCACCACTGCTCACCAATGGCAAACCATTTTCAACAGTGACGTCCAAGTATGGGGAAAAATAGTGCACGACGCAGGCATCACCATCAACGACTAAAGGCCCAGCCTTGAATACAACCTCTGCAGTCGCAACGAACCTGTCAAAACCTTATCAAGTGCAAATTCGCAAAGACATTGTGTACGGCACCGGCGCGGTCGGCGCGCGCAATGGCCAAGAAGCGATCCTGCGGGAATTGAAGCTCGACTTGTATCAGCCCGCGCTCGATGCTCCCGCCCACAATCGGCCCGCGCTCGTGATGGCCTTCGGGGGCGCCTTCCATCGTGGTTCCAAAGAAGACGATACCTACGGAAAAGAGCCGCAGCGAAATAATTCCGTCGCCTGGTATTGTTACGAATTCGCGCGGCGCGGCTATGTAGCCTGCTCCATTGATTACCGCCTGGTTCCCGAAGACCCGCAGCCCGGCAACACACCGGTGACATTCAATCCGGAGAGATTCCCGCGTTCCAGAGTAGATGTCGTGCGGCAAATCATGGGGTTGCCCGAAGCAAGCGACGACATGTTGTGGCGAGGCGTCGAGGCGGCCAGCGACGATATGGCCTTGGCGCTGAGGTATATAAAGGCGCAGTCTGCCCAATGGGGAATCGATCCGCAAAGACTGGCTATTGGCGGGTTCTCAGCCGGCGCCAGAACCGCCTTGAACGTAGCCCTTGGCGAACGAGAACCTGTTGCCGCCGTCATCGCCTTGTCCGGATACATGGATGCACAGGACATTGAACGACATACCGCATCAGGCCAAAGTTTTCCATCACTGCTGCTGATCAGTGCAGACAACGACCTTGACTATGTCGTCAACCACACGCCAGACATGGTAGCCCGCTTCAGGGCACATGGCGTACATTGCGAACACGTACAGGTGAGCAAAGCCACGCATTTTTATCCGGCAAATTCACCCGCCGTGCATGATTCGCGCGGACTAACAACTGTCGAATGCGCTATGACGGCATTTCTGGAGCGCGCCATGCCCGCGTAAAAGGCAACGCCCGGGAATGCGCGCGGCGCTCCCGGCCGGCCTATACTGGAGTCACGCAACTCTGCTGACACGAGCTGCTCAATTCAGCCAAAGAGGAACTGGCCAAGCATGCCCGATACCCCATGCCTAAAACCCCATCTTCTAATGCTTGCCGCCTATCATGGGTGGGCGAATAACCTGCTGCTGGAACGGCTTTCGCAGCTTACAGAGACCGACTATCATGCGCCGGCTGGGCTGTTTTTCAACTCCATTCACGGCACCCTTAACCATCTTCTGCTGGCTGATCGAGCCTGGCTTGGCAGGTTCATAGGCAAGCCCGAGAAATTCACCAGCCTGGCGCAAGAAATCGAAGCCGACCGGGAAGCACTGGCCGAACAATTGGCCGTTCGGCACCCGCTTTGGCAAATGCTGATTGAATCCTCATCTTCCGAAACCATGATGGGCTCTTTACACTACGCCACTGCGGCGGGAGAGGCGACCGTCACGCCGTGGCTGGGAACCATAACCCACGTATTCAACCACGCCACCCATCATCGCGGGCAAATCAGCGCGGCGCTGACCGGCTTTCATTATGCCTGCCCGGAGCTCGACATGATCTATTTCCTGAGACAACGCGAGACGGCCCCATCAACTCTCTAGAAAACCCCCGTCCGCTTCTTTAGCGAGCCGATTGGGGTTTTCCAGACAGGCCGATCAGTTCTTCTTCATACCTACGGTCTTGGCGATTTCGCCCCACTTTTGGGTCTGGTCGGCAATAAAGGTTTTGAACTCGGCGGGCGCCATGCCGCCCGGGTCGGCTCCCAAAGTATTGAAGACCTTAACCAGCTTAGGATCTTTCAAGGCCTCCACGGTGTCCTTGTAGATCAAGTCACGAATCGCAACTGGGGTGCCGGCCGGCAGTAATATTCCATACCAGGTCTGAAAAGAATAACCGGGCACGCCTGTGGCGGCGATTGTCGGCAAATCGGGAAAAAATTTGGATTGTTTAGCCGTGCTGACAGCTAGGCCCTTGACCGTACCGGCCTTGATTTGCGCCCCCGCCGAGCCGCTGGTTTCGATTGCCATTTGTATCTGGCCCGAAATCAGGTCTGTCATCATGGGAGCGCCTCCCTTATAGGGGACGTGAACTATATCGGTCTTAGTCATGGACTTGAACATCTCTCCGGCCATGTCCTCAGTGCTGCCTATACCTGCGGATCCGAAATTAATCTGCCCCGGATGTTTCTTGGCATAATCGATGAGCTCTTGGGTCGAATTCACCGGCAGCTTTTTGTTAACAATAAGAATATTAGGCACCGATGCAACGACGGTGATCGGTTCGAAGTCTTTTTCGAAGTTATAGGATAAATGCTGATAAATGGCGGGCGCGATCGTGTGAGCAATCGTGGCAAGAAAGATGGTGTAGCCATCGGGATGCGCCCGGGCCGCATAAGCCGCCCCCAATGTCCCGCCCGCTCCGGCGCGGTTGTCCACAATCACGGTCTGGCCCAGTTCTGCGCCCAGCAACTGGGCCAGGGGCCGGCCCACCATATCGGTCGTACCGCCCGGCGTAAAGGGAACCACCAGCGTGATCGCCTTTTCAGGCCATTTTGCGTAGGCTGTGGCACAAAATGCGCAGGCTGCAAGAGCTACCGCCCCGGCCTTTATCGCAGATACTTTCTTCATTGTCTCCGTTCCTTCCATGTCGAAATTAGTTGAAGTAACACCCGCTTTAGAAGCCTCGCAGCCAGCATCAGAGACGACAATCACGCCATCCGACCCAAGCCTGCAAAGTTCAGCCTTTTTTACGCGGCTTTGCCTGCCGCTTTAATCCGAGCCCAGCCGAAGGCGGCCGGGTAATCTTTTTTCAATCGAGTTTTTCAACAAGGCAGCGCAACGAAACACCCCATGCGCAAACTTGCCGTAAGGCATAGTCAGAAAAAACGCCATGACGGCCCCCAAGTGCACCGCCAGCAACAAGGCCATGGCCGACGTATCGCGCCAGGACAGCAACAGCAGACCGGTCAGGCTTACCCAAAACAGCAGCACAATAAAGCCCCGATCCAAGGGTTTCTGGGCCGCATCGCCGTGCAAAGGATGTCGACGTAAATTCAACCACAACAACCCGGCAGGCCCGACTAGCAAACCGACCCCACCAACTGTACCGAGCACCACGGGTGCACTCAGATACGGGTAGGGGGCTGGCCAGCCAAGAAAAAAATGATACACCGTGGCGACGCTCGTTGCGGCAAAGCACAGCAAAAAACCGTAAAACGTCAAATGATGAAATCGCCGCCGCGCCAAGGAATAGTGGTCGTCTTCATCGTTGCAGCCCTCGCCATGGCCACCACCCAGGTATTTAAGCCCCAGGGCATCGCCCGCGGCCTCGACGAGCGCCGCCACGTTGCCGGCTTGCAACACCTCGGCCGGTGACACGTCGCACCAGAATCGCCGCACGCCTAACCCCAGCGACACGATCGCGAAAAGAAAGACTAGGCCAAACATCGTCGCCAGCAGATTATGCGGGAAAATAGCGTAGAAATTCCCCGCCATCGGCGCATGAAACAACGACCCGGTCATGGCCATCGCCAACATCAGGAATAGCGCAAGACCGATGGCCATCGCGACAACCAGGGTGACGCCGGCACGCTTGTATAACGCCCCCAGCGGGCGCGGCCAGGCGTACTCTGTGTAGGTGTCAAGTCGAACTCGGGCCATGGCTTGCGGCACGTTGACAGCAAACTCGTGGGGCGGCGCGTACTGACAGGAGTGCAGGCAAGCACCACAGTTATGGCACAGGTTCGCCAGATAATTCACATCGGCCTTAGTAAAATCCAGGCGCCGTGTCATGGCGGGAAAAACTGCGCAAAAACCCTCGCAATAGCGACAGGCATTGCAAATCTGCATGACGCGAGAAACCTCTTCTTCGTTCCGCGTCAGATCTATGGGTTGCCAAGTCTGGGCTTGGCTCGCGAGGTTCTGTAAGGTTTGCATGGTCGATCCGATTAAACAAGCACCGCAAAAGATTGTGCGGCCTGGGCGGCCTGCGTGCCGGCAATCCGGCCAAAAGCCGTTCCGATCGACATGCCCACACCCGCTGTATAGCCTTTGCCCAACACATTGCCGGCCATGACCTCGCCCGCCGCGAACAAATTGGCGCTTGGCTTACCGGCAAAATGCACTCGGGCCCTATCATCGACCTTGACGCCCAGGTAGGTAAAGGTGATGCCCGGTTTCAAGGCATAAGCGTAAAAGGGCGGGGTGTCGATAGGGAGGGCCCAATGGGTCTTGACGGGCGTGAGGCCTTCGGTGTGGCAGTCGTCGAGCACTTCATGATCGAAAGTCCCGACGCGGCACGCCGCGTTATAGGACTTGATCGTCTCCAGAAACTCTTGCTGCGGCAAATCCAGTTGCCCGACCAGATCGGGCAAGGTGCTGGCGACAATGCCAGGAAATACGGGCGGCATGAAGCGACCAACCGCCTTGGAATCAATAATCGAATACGCAATTTGCTTGGGCTGTTGCGCCACCAGCCGCCCCCAGATCGCATATCGCTTAGGCCAAAAATCTTCGCCCTCATCATAAAAGCGTCGGGCCTGGTTATTAACAACAACGCCCAGCGAAACGCAATCGATACGGGTACAAATGCCGCCGTCATATAAAGGTGCGCGGGCATCGATGGCCACGCAATGAGACTGCGTGGGGTCGCCAATGGAATCGGCTCCCGCGTCGAGCAGCCCTTTAAGCAAAACACCCCTATTAAAGCGTGTGCCACGTATCAGGAAGTTGTCGGCCACCCATTCGCCATTGACCTGGCCCCAGGCCTCACGTAGCCATTCGCGATTTGATTCAAATCCTCCGCTGGCCACTACACAAGCCTTAGCTTCGATCCGTTCTTGCCCAACTCGCGCCGCCACGAAACGATCGCCATCAAGCTCAAGCGACTCCACCGTCGCGTTATAGCGTATCTGCACGCCCAAGGTTTCTGCGCTGCGATAATACGCATTAAGCAACGCCTTGCCCCCGCCCATGAAGAAGGCATTGGTATGCGCCAGATGCAGCGTACCCGACAAAGAGTGCTGGAAGCGCACTCCATGCTTATGCATCCAACCTCGACAGGTCGACGAGGCCCGTATGACCAGCCGCGCTAGTTCTTCGTTGGTCTGCCCGCCCGTTACCTTCCTCAGATCTTGCCAGAATTCTTCTTCCGGGTAGGTATCGATCAGCACGTCCTGCGGGGCGTCATGCATGCAACGCAGATTTCGCGTGTGCTGGGAATTGCCACCACGCCACTCGCGCGGCGCCGATTCGAGTAGCAGCACACTGGCTCCGGCCTCGCGCGCCATCAATGCCGCGCAAAGGGCCGCATTGCCACCGCCTATCACCAAAACGTCAAACATAATTCCGCTCTCGAGCGCCAATCCGCGACTTTATCCGACAGGCAGATGGACCGCCAGATAGCCAATACTGATGGGGTATTCACGATTCATGAAGGGTCGCCCCCATCCAGCGCCCCGCAGTCACCAGAGCTTTAACCGTATCGCGCAGCACCACACGAGCTGCCAGGGCCGCTGGAGACAATTCATCTTCGCTCAGACTCGCCAGGATATTGGGGCGCCCCACCTGCGGGTCGGAAATTTCCACGAGACGCATGGCATCGCCGCTTAACCGCGCGATGGCCGCTCCCGGCTGGATGGTAGCCCCATAGCCGGCGCGCACGGCATCCATCAGCAGGGTCAGGGAGTCGATTTCCATCACAACGTTGGGAATGATCTTGTGTCCGGCAAATGCCGCATTCAGCGCCGCGCGCAAACCGTGCGAACCCGTAGGCAAAATCAAGGGTAGATTCCCTACCCGATCAAGGCGAACCCGTTTGGTCTTCGGCGCATTGGGCAAGGCAGGCGACGAAATCACGAACAAGCGCTCATCCAAGAGGGGAATCACGCTCCAGCGCTGCGCCATTTCGGTATGAAACACGACGGCAAGGTCCAGTTGACGAGAATTCAACATACCGGACAAATGTCCCGACAACATCTCGACCGTATGCAGACGCACAGCGGGATAACGCTCGCGCATGGCCTGCATGAACGGCATACCCAATATCGAAGCCGTGGTAGGAGCCAGCCCGACACTGACATACCCCGCCAGGCGCGCCTGCTGCGCGGCCTGACTGGCGTGCCCGATATGCCTCAAGGCCAGTTGCGCCTCGCGGAAAAAAGCCAGCCCCGCATCGGTAGGAACCACACCACTGGGCGTGCGCTGCAACAAACGTGTCGCCAGCTCACCCTCCAGACGACTGATCTGCTGGCTTAACGCGGACGTAACAACACCCAGCTCGAGCGCCGCCCGGCCCAGGCTGCCGGCCTCTACCGCACACACAAAATATCGTAGCTGACGCAATTCCATGTTGACCTTATGAGGCGGGAACTGTGTAGCCACGCCCACATTGCAAGTTCATTCTTTCCGGTGGACCTAGCCGCTTTTTGCCAAGCACCCTTCGGTCAGGGAAATCTTGCTTGATGAATTTTTTTGGCGATGGTCACCTTGCCGACTTTGATCGGCATAACACAAACCTCACGTTTTCTTATCGCATAGATCAACTTGTACTGCTTCTACCCAAGCCGCATGCATTGGCGTGCCTCCACAGTGAGCGGTTGATTCATCTACTGCAGTCACTCGTGTCCCAACGTTCGTTGGGTAATTTTACGTAATATCACGATTTATCTGGATAATTGGCGATTTTACCTTGCCATGATTTGAATCAATTTTTGGACTTACGTCATCATAGACAGATCTTTTCTGTCGGAGATGACCAGGCATTCTGGGCAACTTGTGTTCTCTCAGATGATAGCGTGCATGCCTCACCGGGCATTCAGTCGCATGGTCCATGCCAGGCGCGCTCAACACAAGTTCAAAGATTTCAGTTGCATCGATCAGTTTCTGGTTCTGGCATTTGCTCAATTGACTGCGACCGCGCTTGCACTTTACGCCGACGAACACGCAAAAAGACTTGCTAAGCGCTCAAAAGCAAGGGTAGGATGACCGAAACGGCGAGATTGCGTGTTCGCAGCTAACATAGCATGTCCTGACTTAGTCATATGAATTCAGCCCAAGGAGCCACTATGAGTGAACCCTCTCTGCACCCAGCCATCGACCACGGCATCAAGCCGGGCAATCCGTCATTTGCCGGCGGCAAGCTGCAATGCCTTTGCCCCACCGACAAAGTGGAAGTCCAGATCACTTCCCAAGTCGCACACAACCACATGTGCGGCTGCACCAAGTGCTGGAAACCCAAGGGCGCCTTGTTTGCGCAAGTGGCCGTAGTGTCTCGCGACAAGGTCAAGGTCACTGCACATCCTGAAAAACTGGCGGCGGCCGATGCAAACGCTGTGATCAAACGCTATGCCTGCAAAGAGTGCGGCGCGCACATGTATGGGCGCATCGACAACGAGAAGCATCCCTTTTACGGTCTGGACTTCGTACACACCGAGCTCTCGCCCGATAGCGGCTGGGCGGCTCCCGAATTTGCGGCGTTTGTGTCCTCAGCGATCGAAGGCGGTGCCAACCCGGCCGATATGGCTGCGATACGGCGCAGCCTGAAAGAAAAAGGGCTCGAACCCTACGATTCCCTATCGCCTGCGCTCATGGACGCAGTCGCCACTCACGCCGCCAAAGCATCGGGCGTGCTGCACTAGCCGCCACGCTATTCGTAGATATCGTCTTGCCGATCGACGGTTTTGGCAGCCACAAGGCCACAAGGGCTGCGAAAACCGCACCGGCCGTCGCTTCACGGCCTGCGGGCTGCCGTAGGGCAGCTTGCCTTGGGTGTAATAATGCCCCAGTCAATCACAATTAACGGGCTTTTTGCCGTGGACCAGCGCTGTTGCACCACGCCTTTGAAAGTGGCCTGGTCATACAACTTCTGTATGCGCGGACTCGGCTCATTGCCATCAGTGGTTTTGCTGTAAGCCACCAGCATGCCGCAGCTCATGACATCTGTCGATTTCAGCCACGGCGACTCTTGCAGGCTGCCGTCAATAAATACATTGGCGGCTGGCTTGACGTGCACGGCAATATTGCCACCCAGCCAAGTGTCGGATGCAACGAGCGTTAAGGGCACGCCCGGCACATGCTCGCGCCATATATTCTGCATTTTCTGCGATATCGTCGCGCCCGGAAAAGTCGAATCCGTTTTACGGCCTGTGTAGTAACCCAAAGGCCCTCGGCCCAAAGCGTAGCCGCAAGCCATCAACACCTGAATGGCGACGACGATAATCGCGGTACGACGCAACTGCAACGCTTCATCGCCAGAGAGCCACCAAAACGCGTAAAAACCAAACAGAACAAAAAACGTACTGGCCCAAGAGGCACCCAGCGCAGTCCCAAGTGCTGCGGACACCAACACCGTCAGAACAAAGGGGCTAAAACCCACGACAAGCAGAAACGACCGATCCCAGGCACTTAGCAAGGTCGAATACCGTGTCCGTATCGTGACTGCCCCCGCCTCTTCTTCCCCAGCTTTGCGGCGGCGGCGATCCCAATAAATTAGGGCCAGCCATGCAACGAACATGGGCGCCAGACGGCCCAACTGCGTCGTGCTAAAGCCCCATATATCTTTCAACGAACTGAAGTCGGCCTGCAACGGATCGATCGATTGATCCGCGTAATACAAAGGCTCGAACGAATGCTGGAACAGCCAATAAACATGGGGTGAAATAACGATCGAAAACGTCAGGAGCGCCCACAGCACTCCCTTCAAGGCGCCAGCCTGACGGTAATGCCGCTGCCTGACAAAAAACACGAAGAACGCGGCAAACTGGATCAGGGCACTGTACTTGGTGATAAACGCCATGCCGCAGGCCGCCCCCAGCCATAGCCAGTCCAGCGTTTTCTGATAGCGCAGCGCCCGGTAAAACAGCCAGGTCGAGGCCACGACAGACCACAATTGCACTGAATTATGGTTATAGACCGTAGCCCGCACGGAAAAGTAAGCGGTGACAGACACCAACAACATGGCAATGAAGGCGCGCCTGGGTGTAGTGAACTCGCACCCCAACAGCCACACAAACCACAAGGCGATGGCCGAGAATAGCTGTCCCGCGAAAAAAGTGAGCCAGATCGGCTTCCCGAACAAAGACGTCAGGCCATACATGAACCAGGCCGGCACCGGCGGATGCTTGTAATAGCCCCACTCGAAACTGGACGCCCAGACCAGCTCTTCCATATTGTCCAAATCGGGCGACTTGTGGCTGATGCCGCACAAAATCGACCATAACGCGACCATGCCCACTAAAAACAGCAGGACATAAAGCGCCAAGGGCCAAGACTGCTTTTTGTGCGCTACGTCACCAAACATGAAATTCGATCAACCATAAAATTAAGATGCGTGCTCACACTTGGCACTCAGCCACCCGTTGATCGGGGTCGATACGGAGCTCGGAGAGCACCTCGACAGACTCATCATCAAGCGTTACTGGCCCGCGTTCGGCACGAGCAGTCAGTACCGCATCTCGCTGCCGCATCAAACCACATAGCTGCGGCCGGTAAAGCCTGACAATCGAACCAATCACTTCGTCGATCAAGACATGGCCAGTAGACAGTCGAAGACCCTCGATCATCTTCAGGGTGGAGGCCGCGCTCATCATAGCATCGCCCGTGACCCAGCTATTAACGGTAAACAGGCTTTGCGGCACGCCCTTGGGGCTCAGGCCAATACAAAACAGATGTCGGGTGCTGGCGTGATTGTCTGCCAGGCCAAGCCTATGAGCAAATTCAGACTCGCCCGTGGCATCGACCCAGGGCGCCCATGCAAGTTTGCGGGCAAAAACATGAATATGGCCATGTTCGGTCGAGCCGGCGCGGTCGGCCGGCGCATGGGAATGGTAGAACCATTGATAACCATGACGTTCATCGATGGCATCA